>DAIDGS010000183.1 GCA_027459845.1 Vulcanimicrobiota bacterium
ACATGAACCCGAAGGTAATCGAGAGTCCCTTGAGGATGGCACCGACGTTGTAGAGTCTCTTTCGCATGGTCATCCTCGCAGAGCCACGACCACGGCCGTGACGATCAAGTTCAGCGTGGCAACCGGCAAGAGCACCTTCCACCCGAAGGCCATCAGCCGGTCGTAGCGCAGCCGGGGAAGCGTCGCACGCAACCACATGTAAAAGAACATGAATGCACCGACTTTAGCGACGAACCAGAGTACGCCGGGGATCATCGTCAAGCCGAACGGGGCGTTCCAGCCGCCCAGAAAGAGCAGCGTGGCGATGCACGAGACCGTCAACATGTTCACGTACTCGGCGATGAAAAAGAGCCCGAACCGCAGCCCCGAGTACTCGGTGTGAAAGCCGGCAACCAGTTCGGTCTCGGCCTCGACCAAGTCGAACGGCGCGCGATTGGTTTCGGCGACCGCCGTCACCACGTAGACGAGAAAGCCGACGCACTGAGGGATAAAGAACCACCACGTGGCTTGCGCCGAGACGATCCCCGCGAGCGAGGTGGTGCCCGAGAGGATCAGCACGCCGACGAACGAGAGCGACATCGCCAACTCGTAGCTGATCATCTGCGCGGTCGAACGGACGCTTCCGAGCAGCGGATATTTGGAACCCGACGCCCAGCCACCGAGCGAAATGCCGTAAACGCCGATCGACGTAATCGCAAGCAAGAACAGGATTCCGGCGTTGACGTTCCCGATTGCCCACGTGCCGGACGGCGATGCCCCCCACGGAATGACGGCATAGACCGAAAAGGCCGTGAGCAGCGAGATGAACGGCGCCAACTTGTAGATCAGGGGGTCGGCCGTCTTGGGCGTCAAGTCTTCTTTGAGGATCAGCTTGGCGGCATCGGCAGCCGGCTGCATCAATCCCCACGGTCCGACGCGATTGGGGCCGGGGCGCAGTTGCATCCAGCCCAAAATTTTGCGCTCGGCGAGCATCGCGTAGGCGAAGCTCGTCACCACGACCAGCAGCAACACCGCCGACTTGATCAAGATCAGCAACCACACCGGAAGCGCGTTGAGGGTACCGAGCGCGGCCTGCATCACACCCCCACCTCGAGCGCGCGCAGCGAGGTCAGACGCGGATCGTGCGCCGCGGTCCCGGCACCGTCGAAGATCGTCCGGTGCACGTGCGGCGGCGGCGCAACGCTCGGCCCGTCGTCGAAGCGCGCGTCGCCCAAGCCGAAACCGGTAGGGAGCTTGGCCGCATGCGCGATCACCGCGCGCTCCAGGTCCTCCGCGCTCGGAAGCTCGACGTCGAGCTGTTGCGCCAATCCGATCAGCATTTCGAGATCGGCCAGCGTACCCTCGGGTGCCTGCAGCGAGGCGTGCAGCGGGAGCAGATCGCCGGTGAGGTTGAGCGTGGTACCGGACTTCTCGAGCGGACCGCGCGCGGGCAGCACGAGCGTTGCGCGCGCGGCCGTTTCGGTCATGAAGAGTTCGCTGACGACGGTAAACTCGAGCGCGTCAAGCGCCTCGGCCGCGGCGTTGGGGGCGTACGCGGCCGGATTGGCGCCCAGTATCGAGAGCACGCGCAGGCGACCGGCGCGCGCATCCTCGAGCATCGCGCGCGTTCCCCGTCCGGGCGCAACCGCCGCGTAACCCGGCCCGAAGGCCGGGAGCATGCCCATCGCTTCGGCCCCACGCGCGTTGCCCTGTTCGCTCGCGATGAAGGTCGCAACCTCGGCAAACCCGGCAAACGCGCCGTCATAAGCCGCACCGAGCGCCGGATCGACGCCGTCCCACACGAGCGCGATCGGCGCGAGCCCGGCGCACTGCGCGGCCGCCTCGGCCGGCGTCGCCGCCGCGATCAGCCGCGCGCCGCGGCGCACGGCCTTGAGGATCCGTAGCCACAGGACCGGCGCACGCTCGCGCAGCGGTTCTCCGATCGTGACGATCGCCTGGGCGCGGTCGAGCGCCGCAAGCGTGCCACCCTTGGCACCGGGTGTCGCCTGGCGCGCCAACCCGGCGCGCCAATCGAGATTGGCACTGCCGACTGCGCGGGTGAGGTGCTGGAGCAGATACGCCTCTTCGTTGGTCAGACGGCCGCCGCCGATCGCGCCGACGGCCTCCGGGCCGCGCGCGCGCAGCGCCTCGCGTAGGGCCTTACCCCACAGCGTGAAGGCGTCGTCCCAGCCGATCTGCACGAAGGTTCCGTTGCGGCGGTACAGCGGCTGCACGATCCGCTCGGCGCTGTCGTAGAACCCGATATTGTAGCGCCCGCGATCGCACAGCCAGCCGTCGGAAATCGCATCGTGCTCGACCGACATCGTCCGCAGCGGAACGCCGTAACGCACGTCGGAGAACATCTGGCATCCGACGGCGCACTGAGTGCACGTCGTCTGCGTGCGCTGCAGGTCCCAGGGACGCGACTTGAAGCGGTAGGTCTTCGACGTGAGCGCGCCGACCGGACACAACTCGGTGACGTTGCCGGTAAAGTTGTGACGGTATGGATCGCCGGTCGAGGTCGCGATGATGTCGCGCACGCCGCGGTCTTTGAGGACGAGTTGGCGTTCGTCGGCGATGATGTCGTCGAAACGCACGCAGCGTTGGCAGACCACGCAACGCTCCTCGTCCAGCACGATGGTCGGGCCGAGATCGACGCCCTTGGGCTTGCGCGTTTTGGGATCGACCAGATCCGAGCTACCGCGGCCGTAGGCCATCGCGTAGTCTTGTAAATCGCACTCGCCGCCCTTGTCGCAGATCGGACAGTCGAGCGGGTGATTGACCAGCAACAACTCTAAGATCATGGCGCGTCCGGCATCGACCTTGTCGTTGCGCGTGTGCACCACCATGCCGTCGGCCGCCGGCGTATTGCAGGCGATTTGGAGTTTCGGCATCCCTTCGATGTCGACCAAGCAGACGCGGCAGAGCCCGGCCGGGCCTAGCTTGGGATGATAGCAGTAGACCGGGATCTCTTGCTTCACGGTCTTGGCGGCCTCGACCAGCAGCGTTCCCTTCGGGACCGTTACCGGTACGCCATCGATGGTGAGCGTCACGTTCACAGCGTTGTCTGCCATACCGTTCTTCTCTTAGGAGGCGACCGCACTGGCGGGCGCTGCGGAAGGGATACGCGCCTTGAACGCGTCGGGGAAGCGCACCAGCACCGATTTCAAAAACGGCTCGATGGAATCGCCCAGCGCACACAGGTTCAACCCCGTGATCGTACCGGCCACGCGTAGCATCATCGCGTCGTCGCCCTCGATGCCCTCGCCGCGCACCAGGCGTGCGAGCACGGTCTCGATCCAGTGCCCGCCCTCGCGGCACGGCGTGCACTGACCGCACGACTCGTGCGCAAAGAACCGCACCATATTGTACGCGGCGGCGACGAAATCGGTGGTATCGTCGAAGACCACGAAGGCCCCCGAACCGAGCATCGAGCCGGCCTTGGCCATGCTCTCGTAGTCGTATGGCAGGTCCAGGTGTTCCTCGAAGATGCAGGCCGACGACCCGCCGCCGGGTTGAACCGCCATCAGCCGCCGCCCGGGACGCAACCCGCCGGCGATCTCGATGATCTCGCGCACGGTCGTGCCGAGCGCGATCTCGTAGTTGCCGGGCTTCTGAACGTGCCCCGACACCGAGACGATTTTATAGCCCTTGCTGCGTTCGGTTCCGACCGACGCAAACCAGTTCGCGCCCTTCTCCAGGATCGGCACCAGATAGGCCAGCGTCTCGACATTGTTGACGACGGTCGGCGCGCCGTAGAGCCCCTCGATGGCGGGGAACGGCGGCTTCAAGCGTGGTTCGCCGCGCTTGCCCTCGAGTGAGTTCAGCAGGCCCGTCTCCTCGCCGCAGATGTAGGCGCCGGCACCGCGGTGTGCGGTGACCTCGATATCGAAACCGCTGCCGAATACGTTGCTTCCCACCAATCCAGCTTGGCGCGCCTCCTCGAGCGCGCGAACGAAAATCTCATAGCCGCGCTTGAACTCGCCGCGAATGTAGATGAACGCGTGATGGCATGCAATCCCGTACGCGCCCAGCAGAATTCCCTCGAGCACCAAGTGCGGCGCCTCTTCGAGGAGCATGTGGTCCTTGAACGTGCCGGGTTCGGCTTCGTCGCAGTTGCAGACGAGATAGCGCACGTGCTTGTCGGTGGGAAGAAACGACCACTTGCGTCCCGTCGGGAAACCCGCGCCGCCGCGCCCGCGCAGTCCGGAGGTTTCGGCCGCGGCGAGCACGTCGGCGGGTTGGAGTTCGCGCACCGCGCGCTCCCACTGCCGATAGCCGCCGCGTGCACGATAGACGGCCAAGTCGCGCAAGTCGACCTCACCGATCCCGTCGGTTAATACCTTAGTGACCGGCATGCGCTTGCGCTTCCTCTTCTTCAACCACGTCGCGCACGGCCCGCGAGTCGCGCACCGCACGCTCGCGCGTCGCTTCGTGGAACGAGACCGTCTTGTTCACGATGCGGTCCAGCATGATCAACCCGGCCGCATCGCCGACCCCACCGGCGTTGTTGGGGTTGGTCACGCCTCGGGAGCCGAGAGCCTTCGTCCCGGTCGCAACCTGCTCGTCCTGACGAATGCTCCAGATCGCTCCCGGCGGATCGGTTTGCACCAGCGGGCGCACCGTCGCAGTGCCCGCGCGCAGGTCGTCGAGCATGGCGTCGACCGCGGCCGGGGTGAGGTCGTACACGAACTCCAGGTTGACCTGCGCGCAGGTCGCGCGGTCGCAGGCCGCCAGACACTCCACCTCTTCGTACGAAAACAGCCCGTCCGCGGTCGTCCCGAGATGTCCGACCCCCAAGCGTTCGCGACAGCGCGCCATGACTTCGGGTGCGCCGTTGATCGAGCACGACAGCCCGCGGCAGACCTGAATCAGGTACTTGCCGATCGGACGCCGGAAGAACAACGTATAAAACGACACCGTCGACTCGACTTCGGCCGGCGTGAGATCGAGCATCGCCGCGACCGCGCGCATCGCCTCGTGGCTGACGTAGCCTTCGCGCTCTTGAAACAGGTGGACGATCGGCAGCAGCGCCGACCGCTTGCGCTCGTACTGCGCGATCAGCCGCTCGCAGTGCGGACGCAACTCCGCCAGCAGCGCTGGAAATTTCGCCTCGCGTTCGCTCATCGCACGCTCTCCGCGCTGCGGCCTCTCGCGGCTATGTGTGTGCCGCTGCGGCGTCTTGCCGCCATGCGTACGCCGCTGCGGCATTCCGCCGCCGCTCGGACGCTCGTCGCTCGCATCCCTGCTCGCTCCTGCTCGGGCGCTTTTTCGCAACGTGCGAAGGAATTCGCCCTCCTGGCTTTTGCGAAAAAGTCGCACGCCTCGCTTGCGGCGGAACGCCGCAGCGGCGCACGCGGTGTCGCGCTCGGCGGCGCGGCAAACGATCCGTGGACGGCGTGGGGCCGTTGTCGCGCGCCGGCTTTTGCGAAAACGTCGCACGCCTCGCTTGCGGCGGAACGCCGCAGCGGCGCGCGCGGCGGCGCGCTCGGCGCCACGGCAAACCATGCTTCGATCGGCGTTTGCGCGGCGCTCATCGGTCGACCTCGCCGAAGACCGGGTCCAACGAACCGATCATCACCACCAGGTCGGCGATCAAGTTGCCCGGGGCGATCCCCTTGAGCGCCTGCAGGTTGTACATACTGGGCGGGCGCGTGCGCACGCGATACGGACGATTCTCGCCGGTCGAGACGACGTAGTACGCCAACTCGCCACGCGGCGACTCGACCGCCTGGTACACATCGCCGGGCGGAACGCGAAAGCCCTCGCTGACGATCTTGAAGTGGTGGATCAGCGCCTCCATCGAGAGCGCGATCGTCTCCTTGGGCGGTGCCGCCACCTTGGTGTCGTCGATCATCACCGGGCCGGGGACGTCGAGCCGGCGGCGCGCCTGCTCGACGATCCGCATCGACTCCTCCATTTCGTCGAGGCGCACCAGGAAGCGCGCGTAGGCGTCGCCTTCGCTGCGCGTCGGAACGTCGAAGTCGTAGCGATCGTAGCCGCTGTACGGAAAGGCTTTGCGGACGTCGTAGGCGACGCCGGAGCCGCGCAGGCTTGGGCCGGTAACGTTCCACGCCAGCGCGTCGTCGATCGAGAGGTAGCCGACGTCGATGGTGCGGTCCTGAAAGATCGGATTGGCCTGCAAGAGGCCGCGCAGTTCGCGCATGCGCGCCGGGAACTTCGCGATCAGCGCGTCGAGCTTGGCCAGGTATCCGTCCGGGAGATCGCCGTTGACGCCGCCGACGCGCAGGTAGTTGGGATGCATCCGGGCGCCGCCGGCGGCTTCCTGCAGATCCAGGATGTTCTCGCGCAGATCGAAGCAGTAGAAAAACACCGAAATCGCGCCGAGGTCGATGCCGTGCGTGCCGAGCCAGACGCAGTGCGAGGCAATCCGCGTCAGCTCGGCATTGAGGACGCGAATGTGCTGGGCGCGTTCGGGGATACGGTCGGTGAGCCCGAGAAGCCGCTCGACTGCGAGGACGTAGCAGAACGCATTCGAGGAGGGCGCGAGGTAGTCCATCCGCTCGATGACCGTTTGCGCCTGCGACCAAAACAGATTTTCGGCCGTCTTCTCGATACCGGTGTGCAGGTAGCCGATTTCGGGCTCGGCCTTCAGCACCGTTTCACCCTCGATTTCGAGCATGATCTGCAGCACGCCGTGCGTCGACGGGTGCTGCGGTCCCATCGAGAGGACCATCGCATTGCCTTCGTGGGAAACGATCTCCGGGGTGAGCGGCGTCGTCGACATGCTCATTGGCCGGATTCCTCGCGTACGCGCTTGACCTCGGCCTGAAGCGCTTCCAGCGTGCGCCCCGAGGGTGGCGTTCCGGCTTGAACGTTGCTCTTGAGCGCGAAGGCCGGTCGCGGGGCGCGTTCGCGCGCCGGACCGCGCAGCGGATAATCCTTGCGCAGCGGATGCCCTTCCCAGTCGTACGGCATCTGGATACGGCGCAGATCGGCGTGACCGTCGAAGACGATGCCGAAGAGATCGAAGACCTCGCGTTCGGCCCAGTCGGCCGAACGCCACAGGTCCATGGCGCTGGCGACGTGCGGGTGTTCGGCCGGAACGCCGCACAGAATACGCACGCGCGACGGCCGGCCGATCGCTTCGACGCCGGCGGCACGCGCCGGCAACTTCAACAGATGGTAGACCACGTCAAAGCGCGGGGTCCGCTCGAGATAATCCACCGCGCCGAGGTCGAGCAGCATCGTATAGCCCTCGTCGCGCAAGGCGGCCAGCCGCGCGTGCAGCTCGGCCGGCGCGACCCGCTCGATGACGGCATCGTCGATCGGCGGGCGCAGGGCGGTGGGATCGATCGCGCTGCCTGCGATCGGCGGCGTTTGGGTGCTCGGCATGCCTATCCTCTGCTGATGACTCGCGGTTACGAACGCGCTAGAATGCCGCCGCGTCCGCCTTCGCGGATCTGCTGCTGGATCAGATTGACGGCGTAGAGCAACCCGTCGGGCGTCGGCGGGCAGCCCGGAACGTAGACGTCGACCGGAACGATCGTATCGATGCCCTGCACCACCGCGTAGTTGTCGAAGACGCCACCCGAACTCGCGCACGCGCCCATCGAAATAACCCATTTCGGATCGGCCATTTGATCGTAAAGACGCTTGACCACCGGTGCCATCTTCTGCGCGACGCGCCCCGAAACGATCATGAGGTCGGCTTGCCGCGGCGAACTGCGGAAGACTTCCGAACCGAGTCGCGCGATATCGTACTCGGACGACGTGACGGTCATCATCTCGATGGCGCAGCATGCCAATCCCATGGTCAGCGGCCACACCGACGAGCTCTGCGCCCAGCGGGCAACGTCGTCGAGGCGTGCCAGGAGGAAATGACCCGGGCTTACCTCCACGCGAATCCGCCCTTCTTCCAAACGTACGCATAGCCGATGCCGAGCACGATGATGAACACGATCATTTCGAGCAGACCGTAGATGCGCAGCGCGTGCATCTGCACCGCCCAGGGATAGAACGACGCCGCCTCGACATCAAAGATGACGAACAGCATCGCGATCAAGTAGAAGCGAACCGGAAAGCGGCCCGCCACGGCCGACGTCGGCTCGACGCCGCACTCGTAGGCTTCGGCTTTTTCGGGATTCGGTTTGCGCCGCGCGACCAATCCGGGTAAGACGCTAAAGAGTAGCGCGGCCGCAAACGCGACGCAGAGATAGAGCGCGACGGGTCCATAAGGATTCATGGATGGCGTACAGGTTGGCAGGTTGCCAACCATTTACCTGGCTTGGATGGGGGCTTTCGCTCTATTGGATGGCAGCGTACAATCGGGGTATGCGAACAGCGGTTCTCGGAATGATCCTCCTGCTCACGCTCGGGAGTTCGTGCGGCGTCACACCGAACGTCGTCGGCGTCCAAGAGTACGGCTCGGTGACGGGGCGCGTGCTCGACGCAATGACCAACCAGCCGATCGCGGGGGCGCTCGTCTCGGTCGGTTCGAGCAAAGTCGCACAAGCCGATGCGCGCGGTGGATTCGTGGTGCGCGAGGTGCCGATCGGCGATCAGACGGTGGAGGCGCGCTCGCCCGGATACGATACCGCCAGCGCCGATGTCACGGTCGCAAAAAACCAAGCGGTCGACGCCGGTTACTTGCGCCTGGTTCCCTTGATCCATCCGGCCGGTCAGCCCACGCTGCCGCCGCCGGCGACGCCGAGCCCGCAACCGTCGGCAAGCGCGTCACCGGCTCCCAGCGGCTCGCCGGACACATCACCGGCGCCCGGCGCTTCGCCGCTCGCGTCGCCGGCGGCGAGCGCGTCGCCGTCCGCGGCACCGCCGGCGTAGCCGGCGCTACAGTCCGGTAATCTCGCGAATCGCGCCGTCGCCGGCGTCGGCGACGAAGAGGGCGTTGCGCGCGGCATCGTACGCGATTCCGAGCGGCGCATCGAACTCGGCGACGGCTGCCGCACCATCGACCGCCCCGGCGCGGCCGTTGCCGGCGACGACGCGCACGCTCCCGGCCCGCGCTTCGAGAATGCGATCGTGCCGCGTGTCGGTGAAGAAAAACGCGCCGGCGCGTGGATCGTAGGCCATCGCAGAGGCAAAGCGGAGGAGCGGCGAGCGCACGCCGGGTGCGACGCGGCGCTCGTTAAACGGCGCCAGTAGTCCGAAATCGGCGTTGGTGACGTACATCGCGCCGCTGCCCTGCGCCAGCGCCAGCATCCCCGTCACGACCGGATAGACGCGCACCCTCCGCGCCGGCGTGGCAACCACGACGCTGCCGGGGTGCCGCTGCGTCGCGTAGAGCGTGCCGCCGCTCGCGACCGCGATCTGGGTGAGCGCGCCGCCACTCGGCGGCAATGCAACATACGGCCGCAGCCGGCCGTTCGGCGCGATGCTCACCACGGCACGGCGCGCTGCGTCGATCGCCAAGAGCCGACCCAGCCGCGGGTCGAATGCCAACCAGGCTGCACCGCGCAGGGCGGAGGTCAGGGTCGTACGTGCACCGTCGGGTGCGAGCGCAATCACGCGACCGGCGGCCGGCTCGAGCGCGTAGAGCGTCGCGGTGCGCGGATCCAGCGCGAGCGCGCTCGCACCCGGCAATCCGGTAGCGACGGTCGCGACGCGCACGCGTGCGGTGGTCGTCGCGGCGTACGGCAACACGACCGGCGTGCGCGCCGAGTTCGCCGCCGGCGACGTGCCGGCACACGCCGTCACCATGCCGGCCAGCAGCCAGATGACGTTGCGACGGAGTCCGGCGACCACGGCCTTCATTGCATGCTGGGCTTGGCAGCGACGCCGGCCGCCCCCTGGCTGCGACATGAAAGCTGCGTTAGGCCTGAACCGCGCGCTGCGGCGCTCAGGAAAGTCTCAGCGATGCGAGGTCGAGATCGTACTCGATCGAGCGGTAGATCTCGTCGGGAATCTCGCCGCGAGCGCGCATCGCTACGATCGCCGCGCGCTCGGCGTCGAGCGCCTCGCGTTGCAAACGCCGATCGGTGGCGATCTCGTGGTCTTCGCTCTGTTCTTCGCTGAGATCGCCGCGAAGGTGTTCGATGCGGTGCTGGTACTCACCGAGCAGCCGTCCGGCCACCTCCCACTGCACCGGCTCCGAGAAGGTCCGTTCCAGTGCGCGCAGCCGTGCGATGCCCGATTCGAGCGCGCGGATGCGCACCTCGGCTTCGCGCTTGGCCTGGTGGCTGGTTTCGGCCAGCCCCAGCCAACGAATGACCGGTCCCAGACTCAAACCTTGTCCGATCAGCGTGACCACGATCACGCACACCGTAATGAAGATGATTTCGGCGCGGATCGGACGCGCGCTGTTGATCCCCAGCTCGTACGGTAGCGCGAGCGCCACGGCCAGCGAAATCACGCCCCGCATGCCGACCCAGGAGAGCAACGCCGGGAACTGCCAGGGCGGCGCCGGATCGTTGCGGCGCAACGCCGGGATGAACCAGCGCGGAAGGTAGGTGGCGGGGAACACCCAGGCGATCCGCACCACGATCACGATCGCGCTGACCAGTGCGCCGTACTCCAACTCCTGCGGAAGCGCCGCTCCGAAGCCGGCAACGATGGCGGGAAGCTGAAGGCCGATCAGGACGAAGACGAATGCGTTGAGCAGAAAGATCAGAATCTGCCAGGTGGACGAGCCGATGACGCGGGCTTCCGAGTCCATGAAGAAGCTGGATCGGCGTCCGAGCAGCATCCCGGCGGTCACTGCGGCGAGCACGCCGGAGAGGTGCCACGCTTCGGACGGAAGATACGCGAGGTACGGCGCCAGCAGCAGTACGACGTTGACGATCGTCGGACTTCCGAGATCGCGAACCTTCATCAACCGGATGACCAACTCGACGATCGCGGCTGTTGCCAGGCCGATGGCGATTCCGCCGGCCGCCACCTCGACGAACGCGAGGCTGACGCTTCCCGGTGAGAACATCCCCGTCAGCGCCCCGGCGACCGCGAACTGATAGAGCACCAGTGCGGTCGCGTCGTTGACCAAGCACTCGCCGCTGACGATCGCCGCCAATCGCCGCGGAACCGGCAGCAGACCGAAGACCGCTTCGGCGGCGACCGCGTCGGGCGGCGAGACGATCGCTCCGAGCACGAAAGCGAAGCCCCAAGTAAATCCGGGAATCCGCGCGTGCGCGACGACTGCGACCACCAGCATCGTAAAGACGACGAGGCCGACCGCGAGCAGCGCGATCGGCCGGCGGTTGCGCCAAAACTCCAACCAATCCGTCGACCACGCCGCACCGAAGAGCAGCGGTGGAAGCACCAGCATCAAGATCGTATCCGGATCGAAGTGCGGATGCGGCAGCGTTGGAAAGAATCCGAGCACGCCGCCGCCGACCACGCAGGCGATCGGATAGGGGATGGCGATGCGCTTGGCGACGGCCGCGAGCAACGCGACCAGTCCTAGCGTCACGAGCAGGACGACCGCCTGACTCACGCGCCGGCCTCGAGTGGGGCACCGTATGCGCACAGGTCGATCGCGTACCCGGCGACGACCAAGTAGACGCGATCGGCCTCAGCGGCGAGCCGGCGCGTCAGCCGCCCCAGCACGTCGCGAAAGATGCGCGCCGAGGGGGCCACCGGGACGACGTCCCAGCCGACCTGCTCGGCGACGACGATGACGTGCGCGCGACTCGCGGAGAGCGTCGCGGCGAGCGCAGCCGCGTCGGCGTCGAGCTGGGCTTCGAGCGCGAGTGCGTCCTCCCAATCGCCACGCCGCGCGTGCATGCGATCGTCGAGCCACGTGCCCAGGGCATCCAGCAGCAGCACGTCGTGACGCGCGGCGCGCTCGAACGGCACGCGTTGCTGCGCCGGCGTCAGACCGGCGCTCTCGAAGGTCACCCACGCCGCGGGCCGCTCGCGCGCGTGCCGCGCCAACCGGGCTTGCCACTGGAGATCCTCCGGATCGCGGCGCGCGGTCGCAACGAACGTCACCGCGTCGCCTTGTCGCCTCGCCAGGCGCGCGGCAAAGGCGCTCTTCCCCGAACGGACCGGGCCGGTCACCAGCGTCACGGACATGCCTGGCGCTTCGCGCAGGGCGACGGACGGCCTCCCGGACGCGCGCGTCGAAACGGGTGCTGCGATGGTGGTGAACGCGCTTTGCATCGTGGCCGGGTCGCTGACGATTCTCGTGGTTTTGAACGACGTATTTCAGTCGGTGATCGTGCCGCGTTCGGGCGGGCGCATGTGGCGGGTCAGTTCCTTCGCGTGGAAAGGCCTGTGGGCGTTGTGGCCGCGCTTGGCGCAATGGCTGTACGGGCACGACGAACGCCGGCGCGAGGACTTTCTGGCGAGCTTCGCGCCGTTTGCGCTGATCGTGCTGTTGCTGTTGTGGGTCGCGGGCGCGCTGGTCGGCTTCGCGGCGATCTTCTGGGCGTACCGCGCCGGGTTCGCGCCGGCGACGCCCACCTTCGGCGGCGCGCTCTACTTTTCGGGGACGTCGCTCTTCACGCTCGGCTTCGGCGACATCGTGGGGCGCAGTGCGGCGACGCGAGCCGGCTCGGTTCTCGAGGCCTTGACCGGCCTGGCTATCCTCTCGATCGTCACCGCCTATCTGTTTGCGATCTTCGCCGCGTTTCAGAGCCGCGAAGCCTTCGTCGTCACCGTCAGCGCGCGCGCCGGGCGCCCGCCCAGCGGGGTCAACGTGCTGGCGGTCGCAGCCTACGCCGGAACGCGCGGGAGCTTCGACGGGCTGATGCTGGACGCGCAGCGCTGGACTGCCGCCGTCATCGAGAGCCACCTGGCGTATCCGGTGCTGGCCTACTTTCGTTCGACCCACGACTATCAGTCGTGGGTCGGCACGCTGGGGACGCTGTTGGATGCGGCCGTCCTCGCGATGACCACGGTCGAAGAGTTGCCGCTGGGCGAAGCGCGTATCTTCTACACGCTCGGTCGCCACGCGACTCACGACCTGGCGCGCCACTTTCGCATTCCGCGCAGTCCGGCCGCAATCGAACGGGGCGAGTTCGAACGGGCCTGCGATCGCCTGGCGCGCGCCGGTTATACGCTACGCGATCGCGACGAGGCGTGGCACCGGTTCTGCGATCTACGTGCCGCTTACGCGCCCGAGCTCAACGCCCTGGCGCACTTCTTTCGCATTCCGGCGCTGCAGTGGATCGGCGATCGCACCGAGACGCACCGCTTACCGATCCACGAGAGCGCCGTCGACATCCCCACCGGCGCGCACGAGCGCGAGCCGAGCGACGATACGCGCACGTAGTTCCGCAATCCCCTGGCCGGTGCGCGCGCTGACGTACGCGGCGCCCGATTCGGCGGGCCCTTCGGCGATTGCGTCGCACTTGTTGTAGACCGTCAACCGCTCGATGGACTCGAGCCCGAGGTCGTGCAGGATGCGCTCGACGGCGGCGCGCTGGCGCGGCCAATCGGCACTGCTTGCGTCGACCACGTGCAGCAGCAGGTCGGCGTCGCGGAGTTCCTCCAGCGTGGCGCGGAAGGCTTCGATCAAGTCCTTGGGCAGTTCGGTGATGAACCCGACGGTGTCGGCCAGCCGCGCGTACGCGCCGTCGGCAAGGTAGACGCGGCGTATGGTTGGGTCGAGCGTGGCAAACGGACGATCCGCCACCAGTGCGTCCGAGCGCGCCAGAACGTTGAGCAATGAGGACTTGCCGACGTTCGTGTATCCGACCAGCGCGACGAACGGATCGCCCGCAGAAGCGCCGCGCCGGGTCGCGCGCCGCCGTTCGACGCGCGCCAACGCGCGCCGCAGCACGGCGATGCGCACGCCGATCCGGCGCCGATCGACTTCGAGCTTCGTTTCACCCGGACCGCGCGTGCCGATCCCGCCACCCAGGCGCGAGAGATCGCTCCCGGCACCGATCAAGTTGGATTGCCGGAAGCGCAGCTGCGCCAGCTCGACTTGCAGCTTGCCCTCGCTGCCGCGTGCGTGCCGCGCAAAGACGTCGAGGATCAGCATCGTGCGATCGACGATCGGCAGCGTCAAGCGCTTCTCCAGATTGCGGCGCTGGCGCGGGCGCAGATCGTTCAAGACCACGATGACGTCGGCGCCGTGCGCGCGCGCCGCGGCTGCCACGTCGTCGACTTTCCCGCTGCCGATCAGCGTCGCGGGGTCGACGCGATCGCGCCGCTGTACCACGCGCGCGACCACCGCGGCCCCGGCAGCCGTCGCCAGCGCCTCGAACTCGAGCAGTTCGGGTTCGATCGGTCGTTGCGGATCGCCGGTGTCGACGGCAACGACCAGCGCTCGCTGCGTCGCCGTCACCGTGCGGCCGCAAGCGGCGCTAAGCGATCGATCAGCCATGCGAGTCCCTGCACGTAGCGCGGACCCGGCCGTTCGAGAATGGCGGCCGGGCGCACCACGAAGACGCGATGGAGCGCCACCGCGCGCAGGCTGCGCCACGGTTCGCGCTGCAACTCGGCCGAAAGGTGAACGCCCGGATCGGTAACGATCGCATCGGGCTGCGCGCGCACCAGCGCCTCGGCGGCGTATTCGCCGTAGGCCGACCCGAGATCGTCGGCGGCATTGCGGCCGCCGGCCAGCGCGATCAGGGTGGCGATGTACGAACCGCGACCGACCGTCCAAATCGGTCCGGTTCCGAGCGCGACGAAAACCTTCGGGTGATAGGCAAAGCGGCGCACCCGCGCGCGCAACCGCGCCGTCGCGCGGCGGAGCGAGGCAATCTCACGGGCGGCGGCGCGAACGTGACCGGTCAGTGCGCCGACCGTGCGCAGTCCGCTGAAGATATCCGCATAGGTGTCGTCGGGAATGAGCACGACGCGGAGTCCGGCGCGGCGCAGCGGGGCGACGAAGCGCGCCTGCGCCGGGATGCCGAGCACCAAATCGGGACGCAGCGCGACGATCCGCTCGGCATCAACGCTGTCGAAGTCCGCGACGCGCGGCAGCCCTTTGGTCCCGGGTACGTCGCCGACGAAATCCGACGTCGCCACCACCTGCGACCCGGCGCCGATCGCAAACGCATCTTCGACCAGCGACGGTACCAGGATCGCAATGCGGTGCGGCACGCCGCCGGACGCCCGCGGGCGGTGCGGCGCGCACGCGACCAGCAGCACGAGCGCAGTAGCCCAGCAGAGGCTCCGTTTCACGGCGCGAGCTTTCACCGCCCAGGAACTCCGGCCTGCTCCTGCCAAATGCAGGGACGGCTTGCGCGGGAAGCCGGTGAGACGCCGGCACGGTCGCGCCACTGTATGCGGGGAGCCGCTCCACGGTCACTGTTCGGATCGAACGGGAAGGCCGGAGCACGAAGGCGACGATCCGCAAGTCAGGATACCACGCGAGCCCGCCGACGGAATCGACATGATTCTCGTCTGCGTTCATCACCTCGCGTCAAGGAAGGTACCTCTTCATGAACCTCTCGACGGTGCTGCGCGCGCTTTGCATTGCAGCCGTTCTCGCACCCGCGGCGCAGACACGCGCGCTCGCTGATCCGGCGCCCAGCCCATCGCCTGCACCACCCGTGATTCAGCGCGTCGTCACCAGCGATCGCGGCAGCGAATCGGCGGCGCGAACCGCACGCACGACCTATGTCGTGACCGCCGCCCAGATCGCGCGCGAGGGCGACCGCACCATCGCCGACGCACTCGCCAACGTCCCGGGCGTCAATCTGGTTCGCTACGGCGGGTTCGGATCGGAAGTGAGCGCCGGCATTCGCGGAAGCTCGCCGCAGCAAGTGCTGGTGTTGATGAACGGCCTGCCGATCGCCGGCGCGCAAATCGACAACGTCGATCTGGAGGATCTCGCGATCGCGGGCGTCTCGCGCATCGAAGTCGTCGAGGGTGGCGGCTCGACGCTCTACGGCTCGGGGTCGATCGGCGGCGTCATCAACATCGTCACCGCCGATCGAACGACGCGCAGCAGCGCGACGCTCTCGACCGGATCGTTCGGCGAGCAGACCTATCTGGTCAGCACGCCGTTCGTTTCGCTTCAACGCACCTACGCGACCAACAACTATAGCGTCGTGGGCGGCGGGCCGCGCCAAAACGCCCAGGCCGGGCTGACCGCCGTCAACCTGCACTACCGGCACACCGTCGGCGCCTTCGACTTCGCCCTCACCGGCGATCTCTCGAACGCGCGTCTCGGCGTCCCCGGCGAACTCGACTTCTTCTCGCCGACCAGCACGCAGTCTACCGTCGCGCGCGACGCGCAGCTCAGCATTCGCCACCGCACGCGCCGAGCGACCTTTACCGTCTCGCTCGGCGCCGGGTCGCAAGATCTCGGCTTTACCTGCAACACGCCGGTCGACGCGAGCTGCCCGAACGCCTATCCGACGCCGCCTCCGCCGGCAACGGCGAATGCGCCCTACGCCGAACTGCTCTACGACCAGCGCTGGATGGCCAGCCTACGCAACGAGGTGACGAGCGCACACCAACGCCTGGTGTACGGACTCGACCTCGCGCGCGGCATCGCCCGGGTCGATGCCGGAACGCCCGCCACGCCGAGCGGAGCCGACGTGCCTGCAACGCTCGATCCGTACGCGCAGACGGCAGCCTATCTGCAGTCGCAGTGGTTCAACGCCGCCGGCGACGAGTTTTACGCCGGGTTGCGAGGCGAGCGCGACGGCGCCCTGGGTGGGTCGTACTCGCCATCGCTCGGCGGAATCGTGCGCTTCAACCCAAGCGTCGCGCTGCGTCTGAACGCCGGCACCGCGTTTCGCGCTCCGACTGCCGAGGATCTCTACTACCCCGGCTTTTCGAACCCAAAGTTGGTGGCCGAGCGCACGCAGGTCGGGGATCTCTCGCTCGATTTTCCCGCGCTCCTCGGCGGCGCCAGCCTCACCTGGTTCACCACGGCCGGTTCCAACTTCATCGTGTCGTATCCACCCGACTACATCCCCGAGAACGTCGGACACGCGTTGATCCAGGGAGGCTCGCTGGTCCTCCACAGTGCCGTGCGGCACGGCTACCGCGCGACCTTCAACCTCACCGATCTCTACCGCGCGCAGAATCTGGATACCGGCGCACGACTACCCGGGCGCGGCGCGGTCTTTGCGGGCGCGCTGACCCTCGCGTACCAAGCGCCACCGGCCAGCCGTTTCGACGGATACGGCATCACCCTCGCCACGAGCGGTCCGCAGGAGAGCGCCGATCCCTATCTGCCGAGCATCTACGGCGTCTATCAGCCGCGCGCGTATACGACGCTGGATGCCTATGCCGGCTATCGCGTTACGCCGAAACTCACGCTCGCGCTGCGCGGATACAATCTCGGCAACACGCGTTACGCGATCTATGCCGGGTATCCGATGCCCGGTCGCGCGTTCGCGGTGGAACTGCGAACGCGATGACGTGAACGCAAAGGTCGCCGGCCTGTCGGTGGTTGCGGTGGTCGCCGCCGCCGCCAGCCTGCTCGTCGGCGGAACCTGGCTTGCGCCGCACACCGTCTTCGGTGCGTTGCTGCATCCGCGGCTTTCGAACGACGTGACCACGATCGTGTGGCGACTGCGACTGCCACGCGTCTGCATCGCCGCGGTCGTCGGCGGCGTGCTCGCCGTTGCCGGCGCACTGCTGCAAGGCATGCTGCGCAACCCGTTGGTCGATCCCTATCTCACCGGAGTCAGCGCCGGCGCGGCCGCCGCGATCGCGATCGCGATCGTCATCGGCGTGGCCGCCCCGGCACTCCCGGCGATCGGTTTCGTGGCCGGGCTCGCGACCGCGCTGCTGGTCGCAGCGCTGGCTCGGCGCGGCACCAGCATCGACGCCAATCGCCTGATTCTAGCCGGCGTCTCGCTCTCGGCGCTCTTTTCGGCGGTCATCGTCTTGGTCTTGGTGCGCGCCCAGTCGAGCGGATACGCCAGCGCTATCGTCGCGTGGCTCGCGGGTTCGATGGCCGGCCGCGGCTGGCACGACCTCGCACTGGCGCTGCCCTATATCGTGCTCGGCCTAGTGCTCGCCGCGATCTGCGCCGCGCCGCTGGATGCCTTACGCGTCGGCGACATGCGGGCGCGCACGGTCGGCGTCGACGTCGACCGCGCGCAGTGGACGATTCTTGCCGCATCGGCGCTGCTGGCCGCCGCGTCGGTCACGCTGGCCGGGGTCGTCGGCTTTATCGGGCTGATCGTCCCGCACATCGGGCGGCGCGCCGTGGGCAGCGACGCACGCGCACTCCTTCCAGCCTGCTTTCTCATCGGTGCGGCGATCTGCACGCTCGCCGACGCCGTCTGCCGCTCGATCGTCGCACCGGCCGAACTGCCGATCGGCGTCCTGCTCGCCTTCGTCGGCGTCCCGGCCTTTCTCTATCTCTACCTTCACGACGAGCGCATGACGTGATCGAACTGAGCGCCCTGACGCTGCAGATCGGCGCGCGCGATCTTCTACGCGACGTCGACGCGCGGATCGCTCCCGGCGAGTTGGTTGCGCTACTCGGCCCCAACGGGGTCGGCAAAACGACGCTCATGCGCGCAGTTGCAGGCTTGCACCGCGCCGCGCGCGGATGCATCCGGCTCGACGGCAGCGACGTTGCCACGCTGACGGCGCGCGAACGCGCCCGCCGGGTGGCGTTCGTCACCAGCGACGACGTACTGTTCGACGCGCTGCGCGTCCGCGACGTCGTTACGATCGGACGCTACCCCTACCACAGCTGGTGGAACTGGCGCGCCAGCGATGCCGACGCCGAAGCGGTCGACCGCGCACTCGCAGACGTCGACGCCACGTCGCTGGCCGAGCGCCGCTTCGCGACGCTCTCCAGCGGCGAACGCCAGCGCGCCTGGATCGCGCTGGGGCTCGCGCAGTGTACGCCGATCCTGCTACTCGACGAGCCCACCAGCCACCTCGACGTGCGCATCGCGCACGAAATCCTCTCGCTACTGCGGCGACTGACGCGCGACGGAAAGACGATCGTCTGCGTGCTCCACGACCTCAACGATGCCGCCGCCTATGCCGACCGCATCGCGCTGCTCGGCGAGGGCCGGCTGCTCGCCCTCGACGCGCCCGATCGCGTGCTCGCCAGCGACTTGCTCGAACGCGCCTACGGCCTCGGCATGGAACGCGTTCGGCTCGGCGACGGTCGGATTCGCGTCTTCCCGCGCGACCGCGCCAGGCCCTAACGTCGAGCCGCGAAAATGCGCCGGTGGAGGTGCGAGCAGCTGCGCGCGCCACCCCTCAGCGGTGGATGTCGTGATAGACGCCGCGCACGTCGCTGCCGAGCACCCAGCCGGTGTGGCCGCGGTGACTTCCGGTCAACAGGAGCACGCCGATCGCGTCGTCGGGCCGGCTGAAGTACGGCGACTGCACGAATCCCGGCTCGCACGTCACGATCATCGCACGCGTTCCGGGTGCGACGAGCCAGGCGTGCTTCGCGATCTCCTGCATCTCGTCGACCGAAGCGGCGTGATAGTCGCGCAAACGAATCTTGGTATCGAAGACGAATACCTGCGGATCGTCCGAGACGCTATAGAGCACGACGTGCTGGCCGATGCGCGACATACACGGGGATGCGGCCGGCTTGGCCGCAGCCGGGCGTAGCACGAGCGCGATCAGGACGACCGCGAGAAACGCGGCTCTACGCATCGGCACCGCTCCCGGGCAAGACGCGGATCGCAAGGATCGCGAGATCGTCACGCAGGCGGTTACCGCCCAGCACGCGGACCTGCGCGGCGAGTTCGTCGGCGAGCAGTTGCGGCTGCTCGCTTGCCCGCTCGATCAGGCGCATCGCACCGGCCTCGCGGAGCTGCTCGCCCGAGCGTTTGCGGGCTTCGGTCAAGCCGTCGGTTGCCAGCACCAAGGTGTCGCCGGGCTCCAGGTTGAGCGTTCGCGTGCCGAACGGTTCCTCCATGACGCCCAAGACCGGGCCGGTGACGCTGAGTTGCTGCACTTCGTTGGTAGAACGTCGAACGAAGGCCGAATCGTGCCCGGCGCTGGCATATCTCAGCTGAAACGTCTGCGTGTCCAGCACCCCGACGAACATCGAGACGAACAGGTACGGGTTTTCGACCGTCTGCGCGAAGGCGGTATTGAACTCCGCCAGGATCGCGCCGGGCTCGCGCCGGCGTAGCGCGATCCCGCGAATGGTGAACTTTATGAAGGCCGTCAGAACGGCCGCATCAACGCCCTTGCCGCTCACGTCGGCAATCAAGACCAGCGCGAGCTCGTCGGAAAGCCGGTAAACGTCGAAGACGTCGCCGCCGACGGCCACATGGCTGCCGGCCGAGAGGTAGGCGCTTCCCACGTCGCAGTTCGGCAGCGGAACGAACTCACTGCGGAAGGCTCGCTGCAGGACCTCGGTCGTGTTCTTTTCCTGCTCCAACTCGCGATACAAGCGCGTCCGAAAGGCGTTGAGGACGATCGCCAAGAGCCCGAAGGCAAACAGCCAGAGCGCGCGCGAATAGGCACTGCGGATCAGTTGCGCCTTGGTGCTGGCAGCCAACGCGGCGCTGGTATCCGCCAGGTCGGAACGAACGGAATCGACCACCTCGTTTTCGTAATCGGAGAATATCTTATTGCTCTTGTCGAGATCGGTGATGTCGGTCCCGGGATGTGCCAGCAACGGCATCGCAATCTTTTTGCGCCACTGCACCTGAAGCGCGCCGTACTGGTCGAGCGCCTGCAACGCGGTTCCGAGCTGCTGCGCTTGCAAGGCACGGCGAATCGTGGCGATCCGGGCATCGAAGCCGGCGGCGGCGGCACGATACTGTTCGACGTAAAACGGGTCGCGCGTCAGCAGATAGCCGCGCAGCGAGTTCTGCTCGTCGATCTCCAGCCGCAGCAGTTCTTCGAGCTCGATTTGCGAGCGCTCGATCGTCGACTGCCGTGAGAACGTATCCGAGATGCGTGCGCGCGTTTGAAACGAGCCCTGAATCGCGACGTACAGCACCACGACCAGAAACGCGGTCAAAAAGACCGTGGCCGAGACGCGCGCCAGCGAAACGGACGTTCTCAGAGGGCACGCTCCCGCCGGCCGATCGGCGGTACCGTTGCGTGCCGATGGGCTGGGTTTTTCCGTAGCCTCCTAGGTCTAATGACGGGGCCCTCCGAAGCTGGAATGCGATGCAGGCGCAGATCGATCCTGGAATTTTCAAGTCCTACGACGTTCGGGGGATTTATCCGTCGGAGATCACCGACGACGTCGCATATCGCATCGGTCGCGTCTTTGCGGCACTGCTCCACGCGCGCCGAATCGTGGTCGGCCGTGACATGCGCGCCTCGGGGGAACGGCTCTTCGCGGCCTTCGCTCGGGGGGCGTGCGAAAGCGGCGCCGACGTCGTTTCGATCGGGAAGGTGAGCACCGATGCGCTTTACTTTGCGGTCGGCAAGTTCGGCTTCGACGGCGGCGTGATGATCACGGCTTCGCATAACCCTGCCCAATATAATGGAATGAAGCTCACGCGCGCTCGGGCCGAAGCCATTTCGCTCTCCGACGGTCTCGATGCGATCCGCGATGCCGTCCTCGCCAACCGCATGCCCCCCAGAGCCGACCAGCCCGGGAGCATTACGGAGCGCGACATCCTCGAAGCGTTTGCCGAGCACTGCTTGAGCTTCATCGACCGCTCGCACGTCAAGCCGTTCAAAATCGCCATCGATGCCGGCAACGGTATGGCCGGCGAAACGGTCCCGTACGTTTTCAAAAAGCTGCCCTGCGAGGTGATTCCGCTCTACTTCGAACTGGACGGAAGCTTTCCCAACCACCCCGCGAGCCCGATCGAACCGGAGAACATGGCCGATCTGCAGGCCGCCGTGCGCAAGCACGGCTGCGACATCGGGGTGGCTTTCGACGGGGATGCCGATCGCATGTTCATCGTCGACGAAAAGGGCGACCTGATCGACGGTAGTACCGTCACCGCGCTGGTTGCGCTCAACACGCTCAAACGCTACCCCGGCTCCAAAATTCTCTACAACCTTATCTGTAGCCGCAGCGTTCCAGAGCTGATCGCCAAAGCTGGCGGAGTTCCGATCCGTTCGCGCGTCGGCCACTCGATCATCAAGAAGGTGATGCGCGAGCAGGATGTCGTTTTCGGTGGCGAACATAGCGGACACTTCTACTTCCGTGACAACTGGTATGCCGATTCGGGCATGATCGCCCTGCTGCAATGCCTGGAGCTGTTCAGCAAGCATGGCGGCACGGTAAGCCAAGCCATCGCTCCGATCGACACTCGGTTCCGCTCCGGGGAAATCAACAGCGAAGTCAAAGACGTTCGGGCCAAGCTCGAAGCCATCGAAGCGCAGTACCGCGACGCTCAGATCGACCACCTCGACGGCGTGACGATCGCCTATCCGGACTGGTGGATGAACGTGCGCCCGTCGAACACCGAACCGCTTCTGCGCCTCAACGTCGAGGGAGATACGGCGGCCACGATGGAGCGGCATCGCGACGAAGCGTTGGCACTGATCCGCTCCTAGCTTTCCGCTACGATATACGAGCAGGATTGACCGCAGCATGAGTCGAGTCGATTCCGGCGCGATGCGCCGCTATGACGATGCGCGCGCGCGACTCGCTGCCCTGCTGAGCGAGCTCGAATCCCTGCTGGACGAAAGCCGCCGCGAAACCCTGCGCCACGTGCGCGCTCGTATCGAGCGCGACACTTTCGTCCTGGCGGTCGTCGGCGAGTTTTCCAGCGGAAAGTCGTTTCTCCTCAACGCGCTTCTCGAGAAATACCGCTACGAGAACGTCGGCGGCGCGCGTGCGATCGTCGGCTTGCTCGCCACCGACATCAACCCCTCGACCGCCGCGATTACCGAAATCGCACACGGCACGCACGACGAAGCCGTCGCAATCTTCGAAGACGGACGGCGCGAACAGATCCCGCTCGACTCCCTCAATCGATTTACGGCGGTCGGCAAAAGCGATGTCGGCCTGCTGCACGATGCGACCGGCGACGATCGCGACGCGCCGACTCGCGTCGTCGTCAAAACCAACTCGTCGTTTCTCGAACGCGGCTTCGTGGTCGCAGACACGCCGGGCTTGGCTTCGATCAACCCGGCACACCGCCGGGCAACCCTTCACTTTCTCCCAAACGCCGATGCCGTGCTCTACCTGATCGACACGCAACAGCCTTTTACCGAAGGCGATGCGTCGTTTCTGGGGATCGTGCAACAACATATCGATTCGATCTTTATCGTACAGACGAAGATCGATCTTTGGACGGCGGCGCAGTCCGACGACCGGCCGTCTTGGGAACACGCGTACGATCGCATCGCGCGAATGGCGGCCCTGCACGCGCACGGTACGTACGTGTACGCCGTATCGGCGCGCGACTACGTGACCGGGCGGTTGGACGACGATGCTGCGACCATCGAGGCGAGCCGGTTTCGCCCCTTCCTCGCAGCCCTAGACGCCTCGCTGATTCGGCGCACCGGCCGCGCGCGGCTCGCGCGTGCCGGGGCCGGCGCCGACGAAGCCGCGCGCGACGAGGTCGCGCACCTCGATCGCGACGTTGCGATGCTCCAGCTCGACGAAGCGCGGTTGCGCGATGCGCGCGCGGCGGTGCTTCCCAAGCTGGAGCAACTCGATCGCGACGTCGAGCTGTTGCGCAAGCGGTTGGTCGAGGCGGGCTTCGCGTTGCGCGCCCGCGTGAGCGACGCGGGCGAGCAGCTCGTCGCTGAGCTCGAGCAAACGCTCGGTCAAACCCTCGATACCGCCGACATTGGGAAGATTCGCGATCGCGAGCGACTCCATCTCCTGGTCGATCGCATCGTGGCGCGCGTGACGGGCGAGTTCGCGTCGCAGACGGCCCAGGTCGCAGCCGACGAACTCCACGAAACGCTCGAACGGGCACGAAGCGTGCTGACGCTGCGCTGGTCGCCTGCCGAGGCGACCGCACGCGCGTTTGGCGCTCACGCCGGCAGCAGCCTGTGGAGCGGCGACCTGCACGACGCCATCGCCGCCACGATCGTCCTCGAAGCCATCGGCACCTTGGCGATCGGCTTCGTCCACGACGTTGCGAGCCGCTTTTCGTCGCGGCCGCGCGACGCCTACATGAAGCGCGAACTGACCCTGGACCTCCGCATGGAGATTTTCCCGCGCCTGCGGACGACGGTCTCGGCGTTCGCCGCCGACGTCGGCACGCGACTGGCGCGCGCGTACGACGACCTCGCCCAAGCGCTGGCGCGCGGCCTGATTGCCGCGCACGATGCCGAGCTCGGGAGCATCGAACGTGCCCTCGCGGCGCACGCCGCCGGGAGCGTCGTCGAGCGGCTGGCCGCCGAGGCGGAGCGCCGCGCCGCGATCGCGCGGGTTACGAGCGCCATCGACGGCTTGGTCGCCGACTTCATGGGCCACGCGGCCGAGATCGCGGCCGCCGATCCGGGACCAGCCGAAATCCATGCCGCACACGCGGATGCCTCGTCGTTCGATCGCGGCGCGTACGACCGCGGTCTACGACCGGAACGCTGGCGGGTCGCGGTGCTGGGCGCGTTGCGCCGCGGGAAGAGCGCTCTGATCAACGCCTTTGCCGGGCGCGAGGTGCTGACCGACGATGCTGCCGGCAGCATCCGCTTCCCGGTCCACGTTCGCTACGGTGAGCGCGATGCCGCATACGCGCTCGACCGCGACGGCACGTGGACGGAGATCCCCTTCGAGCGCGCCAGCGCGCAGGCCGCACTCTCACCGGTGCTCCTGCTGGTACCGTGGACGTTACCCGAGCAGTTGGTTTTGGTTCACGCACCGGCCTTCGATTCCGGTGACGAAAGCGCCGACGACGTCAACGTGGTTGCCGCAGCGCACGCCAGCGAGGTGCTGTGCCTGTTCTCGCGCCAGCTTTCGGACCGCGAACTCGATCTCTATCAGCGCGTCGCCGAGTTCGGTCGACCGATGCTCTTCGCGCACACCATCGCCGACAACGAGACGGCCCGGGAGCGACGCGGCGTCGTGGAACTCGCCGGCGAGTATTTACGCCAGCGGAACATCGCCTGCGAGCGCATCTTTACCGTCTCGTCGCACGAGTTTCTCACCGCACGGCGCGACGGACGAGCACCGGCCGGCTGGAATGAGACCGAGGCACTCCGCGCAACGCTCGAGGCACACGCCGAAGCGCACATGACCCGACTCGCGCGCCTCGCGCATGCCCGGGAATCGATCGCACGCGAGGATCGTCCGGTCGCGCCTTCCCGGGATCGGGTCGGTTTACTTGGACGCCTATTGGGCAAAGGGCACTAATCGTCGCGGCGACGAAGGGGACTACGGTGACATTGACCATCGGGCCGGCCTTTATCGCGATTGGCGACGGCACGTCGACCTTCGGTCGGCTAGCCGTCGACGGCGGGCGCATCGCCGGCATCTTGCCCGCCGACGGCCCCGCCGATTACCCGCTGGCGCCGGGCTGCACGATCGCGCCCGGGCTCATCGACGTTCACACCAACGGCGCCGGCGATCTGCTCTTCAATCGCGATCACAGCAACGCCATTCCGGTCGCGGCCCGGGAGTATGCGCGCAGCGGCGCGACCGGCTTCGTGGCGAGCGTGATGACGGCTCCTTGGGACTCGATGCTCCACGTCGCCTCCAGTATCGTCGAGGCCGCCAACGAGCTTGAGGAGGACGCCCCGAGCGGCGCGCGCTGCCTGGGCGTGCACTTCGAAGGACCGTTTCTGAATCCAAAGTTTCGCCGCGTGCACCGCCAAGAGTGGCTGCTCGACGCATCGGCGGGACGCGCCAAGGAGATGATGGAAGCCTGCCACGGCGCGCTGCTCCTGGTTACGATGGCACCCGAAATCGACGGGGCAAGCGAGGCGATGCGCGTCTTCTTGGAGGGCGGTGTCGTCTGCTCGGCCGGGCACACCTCGGCGCGTTACCGCGAAGGGATGCTCGCCATCGGCCTCGGCTTTCGTTCGCTCACGCATGCCTTTAACGGCATGCCGCCGCTCGATCACCGCGATCCGTCGATTCTGGCCGCCTTCATCCAGGATCGGCGAACCCTGGTGCAGTTGATCTGCGACGGCTTTCACGTCTCGCCGGTGATGGTCGACCTGCTCCACCGGACGCTCGGCGACCGCATCGTGCTGGCGACCGACAACATGCCGCCGGCCGACCCGGGCTATCATATCGCCGGCGGCGTTATGCGCGCGGCCGACGGCACGATCGCCGGGAGCGCGCTGCGCATCGACGAAGCCGTGCGCAACTACATGTCGTACGCACAGGTCTCGTTTGCCCAGGCGATCGTCGGTGCCACCCACGCCCCGGCCAAGCTGATCCGGCACGACGGCGAAATCGGGCGCATCGCGCGCGGTCTGCGTGCCGACCTGTCGTTTTGGGATGCCGATTTTCAGGTGATCGGGACGATGGTCGGAGGACGCTTCGTGTTCGAGCGTACCCAAGCTGCCGTCTCGGCCTAGATCGCAGGTTCAGACAAAGTCGCGATCGACTTCTTTTTTGGCCAAACCGCTCGACAGACGCGTATCGTAGAGCGTGATCAGCGCGCCGATGAGCAGAAAGCACGCGCCGACGACGGTGAGGAAGGTCGGAAGCGCGCGCGGTAACCAGGGAAACTCGTTGGTGACGGCGATCGCGAGGCTGGCCGCGACGAAGCATCCGGTAGCAATGTAATAGCTCGAAAGGCTCGCACCGATGGCACGCAGGCGGTGCTGGGCCGTCACGATCAGCTCGGTAGCCAGTGCGAGCAGCTCCGAGTTCGCCTCGCGCAGTTCGATACGACGGCGAACCAGGTAGCGGATACGATCGACGATCCGGGCGTGCAACGTCATCGAGGTGGCGATCAGATTGCCGGTCGCCAGGATCAAGATCGCCGGCGTGATCATCGCCGAGATGATCGACGACACCAGAGGCGACGGATGCGTCAGCGCTTGCAGCATAGGACGTTAACCTCCGCCCAGGTAGGCCGCCACCACCGCCGGATCGTCCAGCAACGCGTCGGCCGGCGCCTCGCGCGCGATCCGGCCGTTCTCGAGAACGTACCCGCGGCTCGCAACGCGTAACGCCTGCCGTGCATTCTGCTCGACCAACAGGATGGTCGTTCCACGCGCGTGTACCTCGGCAATCACGCCGAAGATCGTCGCGACCAAGAGCGGCGAGAGACCCAGCGAGGGCTCATCGAGCAACAGGAGCCGCGGACGTCCCATCAATCCTCGACCGATCGCCAACATCTGCTGCTCGCCGCCCGAGAGCGTGCCGGCCAACTGTTTCAAGCGCTCGCGCAGCCGCGGAAAAATATCCAACACCTCGCCCATCCGCGCCTCCACGGCGTCACCACCGGCGTTTCCGTACGCGCCCAGCGCAAGGTTTTCGCGCACCGTCATGCGCGCGAAGACCCGCCGCCCCTCCGGTACGTGCGCGACGCCCAAGCGCGCGATGCGGTGGGCGGGCAACCGCACGAGCGGCATGCCGTCGAAGGCGATCGATCCGGCGGCCGGTTGAACCAAGCCGCTGATCGCGCGCAGCGTAGTCGTCTTGCCGGCGCCGTTGGCCCCCAGTAGCGCGACGATTTCGCCGGGATCGACGCGCAGTGAAACTCCGTGGAGCGCGCGCACGCCCCCGTAGCGGACTTCGAGCGCATCGACGGCGAGCCCGCTCATCCGGCGACGGCCTCGTCGTTCGGACCGAGATACGCCTCGATCACGCGCGGATCGGCGCGCACCGCCGCCGGCGCACCCTCGGCGATTTTCTCGCCGTAATCCAACACCGTGATACGCTCGCAGAGTCGCATCACCAAGCCCATGTCGTGCTCGATCAGCATCACGGTGATGCCGCGATCGCGAATCGCCCGCACCAGTTCGGAGAGGCGTTCCTTTTCGGTGGGATTCATGCCGGCGGCAGGTTCGTCGAGCAGCAGCAGACGCGGCGAGCTCGCGAGTGCGCGCGCGATCTCGAGTCGGCGCTGATCGCCATACGAAAGGTTACGCACGAACTGCCGGCGCTCGCCCAGCCCCACGAAATCCAAGAGTTCGTGTGCGCGTGCGCGCGCCGCACGCTCTTCGTGCCGTTCGCCGGGAAGGTGCAGTAACGACGCGATCATCGGCGAGCGAAGGCGGGCGTGCTCGCCGATCAGCACGTTGTCGACCGCATCGAGAAAGCCGAACAGCCGCAGGTTTTGAAACGTGCGCGCGATGCCGCGTCGGGCAATCGCGTAGGTGCGCCGGCCGTCGATACGCCGGCCGTCGAAGCGCACCGCGCCCGAGTCCGGCGCGTACACGCCGGTCACGACGTTGAACAGCGTGGACTTCCCCGCTCCGTTCGGACCGATCACGCCGGCGATCGAACCTTCCTCGATGTCGATCGAGAGATCGCTGAGAACCACCAGGCGCCCAAAGGTCTTCGATATCCGCGCGAGCTCGAGGAGCGCCACCGTGCTACACCTCGCTCGCGCCGTCGGCGTGCAGTTCAGCGCGCCGCTCGCGATTGGGCAGCAGGCCCTCCGGACGAAAGAGCATCAGCCCGACCAGGATCGCGCCATAGATAAAGAAGTTGTAGTTGGTGAGGTCGAGGTTGGCGTGCAGCATCCCGTTGACGAGCCCGTTGATCCCCGGGAGAACGGTCGTGTTTACCAGACCGAGGAGCACCGCGCCGAGGACCACACCTGCGACGTTGCCCATACCTCCCAGCACCAACATGGAGAGGATCAGCACGCTGACTTGAAAGCCGAACAAGTCCGGCGAAACCAGCCCGAGTTTGGCGGCGAAAATAACCCCGGCGAGTCCCGCAACGGCGGCTCCCAAAGCGAAGGCGGAGAGCCGCGCGACGGTAGGGTTGATACCGACATGCTCGGCGGCCAGCGGATCCTCCCGGAGCGCCATCCAGGCACGCCCCAGGCGGCTATCGCGAACGTTGCGCACGATCAGCAGGAGCGCAGCGAGCAGCGCCAGGACGACGTAGTAGAACGGGATCGAACTTTGCCCGAAGGAGCGGCCGAAGAACGTCGGGATGTCGAGCGCGCTGATCCCGTTCGGGCCACCGGTGTACTTGGTGAGGTTTTGAAATATCTGCGGA
>DAIDGS010000184.1 GCA_027459845.1 Vulcanimicrobiota bacterium
GGGCACGTACTTTTTCCCTCGCTTTCCCATCTCACCAGGAGGCACGAGTGGAACTGACCGTTGGAGTTGGACTCTTGGGCTGCGGGACCGTCGGCGCAGCCGTCGCGGAACGCTTGCACTGCGATCGCGAACGGCTGATGCGGCGTAGCGGCGTGCGCTACGACCTGCGCGCGATCGGCGTCCGCAACCCCCGCAAGCCGCGCCCGGCGACGCTGCCCGCGGCGCTCTTTACCGACGACGCGCGCGCGCTCGCCGACGACCCGGCGATCGACCTGCTGATCGAGTGTGCCGGCGGCACCGATGCCGTCGGCGACCTCGTCGAACGCGCGCTCGACCGCCGCCGCCACGTCGTCACCGCCAATAAAGCGTTGCTCGGAACTCAGGGTCCACGGCTGCGCGCACTCGCCGCGGCGCGCGGCGTCGCACTCCGCTTCGAAGCCGCGGTCTGCGGCGCAATCCCGGTCGTACGCACCCTGGCCGCCGGTCTCGCGGGCGACGACGTCACCTCGATCGCCGGCATCGTCAACGGTACCTGCACGGCGATCCTGGCCGCAATGGAACGGCGTGCACCGTACGCCCGCGCCCTCGCCGAGTCGCAACGCCGCGGCTTCGCCGAATGCGATCCCAGCGACGACGTCGACGGCGTGGATGCCGCCCACAAGCTGGCGCTCCTGGTGCAGCTCGCCTTCGGATTGGCGGTCATTTCGCCACGCATCCGCCGCCACGGAATTGCCGACATACCGCAGCGCGACGTCGCGCGGGCCACGGCACTGGGATATCGCATCCGCTTGGTCGCGGCGGCGCGCCGCTGCGCGCGCGGCGTGATGGCCGAGGTCGGACCGGTTCTTCTGGCCGACGTCCATCCGTTCGCGCGCACCGATGGTGCCGACAACGTTGCGCGCACGCGCTCGCGCGATGCCGGCGTCTTGCTGCTCGCGGGCAGCGGCGCGGGCGGCGAGGCGACCGCCTCGGCGGTGCTCGGCGACACGGTCGCCGCGCTGCGTGCGATCGGCGAACGACGCGACCTCTCGCACCGCGTGCATCGCACGCTCGAGCCGGCGCTCGACGTCCTTCCGCTCTTCGACGTCTTTACGCGCCATCCGGAGTTACCGCGCTATCCGCTTTGGGACGACGCGCGTTTCGATCGCGCCGAGGTGCCCGCCGGCGTCGGTGCGCTGCGATGACGGCCACGGACGTCACCCTCCCCGAACTCAGGCTGGACTGCGGCGCGTGCCTGCACGACGTGGTGCAGCATGTCGAGATCGACGGCGATCCCCAACGCGACAATCTGATCCTGATCCCGCACGCGTTGACCGGATCGGCGCGGGTGCGCGAGTGGTGGCCGGCGATTGCCGGCGCGCCCGGCGCGCTGTTCGATCCGCAGCGCTGCTGCGTCGTTGGAATCAACGCGCTCGGCTCGTGCTACGGATCCAGCGGTCCGCGCGACGCGGCCGACTTTGCGCCGATTACCGTCGCCGACATGGTGCGCGCGCAGGCGCTCGCACTGGAACGGCTTGGATTTTCGCGCTTTGCGCTCGCGATCGGCGGATCGCTGGGCGGCATGCAGGCGCTCCAGTGGGCGCTCGATTTTCCCGAGCGCGTCGGGCACGCGATCGTCGTCGCCGCCCACGACCATCACAGCGCAATGGGCGTCGCGCTCAACGGCCTGCAGCGCGAGGCGATCGCGCTCGACTCCGTGCGCGGCCTGCGCCTCGCCCGCAAACTCGCAGTTCTGACCTACAAGAGCGACGCGCTGCTCGCCGCGCGCCACGATCGCCGGCCCGATCGTCACGGCCGCGCGGGTTTCGATGTCGAGGGGTACCTCGAGGCGCAGGCCGAGCGCTTTGTCGGTCGCATGGACGCGAGCACCTATGCCGTCTTGACGTCGGCGATGGATAGCTTCGACGTACGCCGGCACCGGCCGCGCGCGACTCCGCCGCCGATCGACTTCGTCGGCATCTCCGGCGACTGGCTCTTTCGCCCCGCCGACGTGCGGGCCGCCGCCGCGCGCCTGGCCGCGCGTGAATGCTCGAGCGCCTATACCGAGTTCGAAAGCGATCACGGGCACGACGCATTTCTCGCCGAGGCACCGCGCCTTGCGCAACTGCTGCGCGCGATCCTCGCGCGACGCGACGCGTGCTCAGGGGCGTTCGTAAAGCCAGCGCCGGACGGCCGCGGCGACCAAATCGTGCTCGATCGGATGCAGGTGCGCTAACGCGGCCGAGGCATCCCACTCGGCGCGCACGCGCAGCGGGCGGCGCGTCAGGAT
>DAIDGS010000185.1 GCA_027459845.1 Vulcanimicrobiota bacterium
CCGGCTGGCGAGCCAGCCGAGCAGATAGTATGCTTCGGGCTCGGTCGAACAGCCGATTTCGACGTGGCGCAGGGCAAAGAGTTCGTCGACGGCATCCTTGCGGTCGAAAAACTGCGCGATAGCTTCCTGCCAGGGATGCAGCCGCAGGTAGGCGACGTCGCAGATCGGAGCTTCGGGATGCGCTCGCGCGACCGCCAGCACTTCGCGCAGTTGGCTGGCGTCGGCCGCCAGCGCCGACGAGCCGAAAACCGTGGTGCGCGCCAGCGGAAGGAGTGCGCTAAGACGCGCATCGTCGCCGGCTCCCGTCGCAACCCACAGCAGTACGATCGGCGCCTCGGCCAGTGCCAGGGCGGCGACGCTCGAGCGCAACACGTCGGCGTCGATCCCCTTGACGCCGAGCTCGATCCACTCGCCGCGCGCGGCCGGGCAATCCTCGTGCGCGGCGCAGTCGGTCAACGCGTGCGGGCGCTTCGCGCCGTGTGAGGCATCGAGCACCACGACGCGCGCCGGATGTTTGGCAGTGAGACGATGAACGCGTTCGCGCGCGCCGTCGCCGAGCGCGGAGTCTTCGAAGAAGAGTACCAGCGTCATGGTAGCGACGTCGATCGACTCACGCGCGTGCCGGCGCGCCCGCAACTCGGCGAGGACCGGCGCGAGGTCGAATGCGTTCGGCGAGGTCAAAGCGGTCGCCACTGTTCGAAGATTGCCGCCGCGCTCGGCGGTCCTTGACTGCCGGAGGCATAGTTCGGAAAGCTGAAGTCTTTGCTGTCGCGCCAGGTGTCGAGGATCGGCATGACCAGCTCCCACGCCCGCTCGACTGCATCCCAGCGCGTGAAGAGGGTCTGATCGCCCCGCATCGCGTCGCCGATCAAGCGTTCGTACGGCGGCGGCGACGTAATCCCGAAACCGGTGCCGTAATTGAAGTCCATGTATACCGCGCGCACGTGATCTTTGGCACCCGGAACCTTCGCTTCGAAGCGCATCGAGATCCCTTCGTCCGGTTGAATCTTGAGCACCAGAACGTTAGGCTCGATGGTGTCGGTCTTCTCGCCATAGAAGCGATGCGGAATCGGTTTGAAGGTCACGGCGATCTCCGAGACCTTGCGCGCCAAACGCTTGCCGGAGCGTAGGCAGAAAGGGACACCGGCCCAGCGCCAGTTCTCCACGAAGAATTTCACCGCCGCAAAGGTTTCCGTGTTGGAATCCTTGGCGACCTCGTCCTCTTCGCGATAGCCGCGTACCGGCTTTCCGTCGATCGTCCCGGGCCCGTACTGTCCGCGTGCCGACATCGACGCGACCTGGGCGTATGTCGGTGGTGCGATCGCCGAAAGCACCTTGTACTTCTCGTTGCGAATCGCATCGGCGTCGGAGCTGACCGGCGGTTCCATCGCGACCAGCGCAAACATGTTCATGACGTGGTTTTGGATCATGTCGCGGAGCGCACCGGCACGATCGTAGTAGTCGCCGCGTTCCTCGACGCCGAGCGACTCGGCCGCCGTGATCTGGACGTTCTGCACGTAGTTGCGATTCCAAATCGGTTCGAAGATCGTGTTCGCGAAGCGCAGCGCCAAGATGTCCTGAACCGGCTCCTTGCCGAGGTAGTGATCGATGCGGTAGATCGCGCTTTCGGGAAAGGCGTGTTCGATGGTCTTTTGCAGGGATCGGGCGGTTTCGAGATCGGTGCCGAACGGCTTCTCGACCACGATCCGCGTCCAGCCCTGCGTGTTGTCGTTAGGCGTGAGCTTGGCCTTACGCAGGTGTTCGACGACGACCGGAAAGACCGGCGGCGGCGTGGCGAGATAGAACAGATGGTTTCCGGCGGTGCCGAGATCGCGATCGTTGGCTGCCAGACGTTCCTTTAGCTGAACGAAGTGCGCGGTGTCCTTGAAGTCGGCGGTGATGTAGCCGATGCGCTTGCTGAAGTCGTCCCACAGCGCGCCGCCGGGCTTCTGCCCTTCGGGCATGAACGTTTGCAACTGTTCGCGGCAGTAATCTCGAAAGGCGTCATCGGTGTACGGCGTGCGTGCGAAGCCGATCAACGCAAAGTCCGAGGGCAGCGTCCCGTCGAGCTTCATGAGGTAGATCGCCGGAAGGAGCATGCGTTTGAAAAGATCGCCGCTCGCGCCGAAAAAGACGATACTGCACGGATCGCCGATGCGCTCGCCGCTCATGCCGGCGCGCAGCGGGTTGCTCAGGGTTGCGGCGCCGTCGGTGCCGGTGACGGGCGCCGGCGTAGCGGTGGCGGTCGCGGTTGGTTCGCTCATGCCTACGCCCGTGCCGCCAGCGCGTCGTCGACGGCGGCAATCAGCGCGCGCAAGGCGGGCAGCGTATCCCCTCTGAGGTGAATGCGCGCGCCGCGACGCTTGCGGCGATCGAGCGACTGCCAATCGCCCAGCGCCTGAGCGGCCAGCAACGTGCGGAATCCGACGCCCATGCCGGGAATCGGCGGATCCTCGCTCTCATCGGCGGTGATCTGAAGCATCAGCACCCCCGCCGGACCGCCCTTGTGCAACTGCCCGGTCGAGTGCAGGAAGCGCGGTCCGAAGCCGACCGTGGTCGCGACCTTGCGTGCGTTGCGGATGCGCAGGCGCAGTTCGTCGAGCAGTCCCGCGTGCTCGGCGTTGCGCGCGAGATAGGCCGTGATCGCGACGTAGTCGCCGGCCGCGAGTTCGCTCAAAAGCGCGCCGAGCGCGTGGGCCGGCGCGCCGCCGGCGACGTTCGCGCTCCCCGCGAGGAAGGTGAGGTCGAAGTGCGCGCCCCCGACGTTCGGCTGCGGTTCGTTCAGGCGTCCGCTCTGGCGAAATGCCTCGAGGAGCGCGACGGTATTGTCCTTCGACTCTTGCACGTTGGGCTGATCGAACGCATCGATGCCCACGATCGATCCGGCTGCGGCGATCGCCATCTCCCACTGGTAGAACTGCTCGCCGAGATCGTACTGATCGTTGAGCGCGAGCCGCACGACCGGATGACCCGCCGCTTCGAGCGCGCGTAGTTTCGGTTCGACGTCCGGCGTGGGTTCGGGCATGTTGGCGCCGACGTAGACGAACAGCCGGTCGTCGCCGTAGACCGCTGGATCCCCCAGCGGCTCGCCAACCACCGGCACGATCCCCTTGCCGTCCTTGCCGGTCGACTCGGCGACGAGTTGCTCGGCCCACGCGCCGAATGCCGCGACGTCGGGATGGGTCACGATCGTGAGTTTGTTGCGGCCGCCAAGGGCCAGCCCGCCGATCGCCGCGCCCAGTCGTACCGCTGGCGCCACTTTGGGATCGACCGACCGATCGTTGGCGTGCATGGCCCCGAGCGCCCGGTCGAGCAGCAGGTTGACGTCGTATCCGGCGATCGCGGCCGGCACGGCGCCAAAGTACGAGAGCGCCGAGTAGCGACCGCCGACCGTCGGATCGTTGTCGAAGCAACTGCGGAATCCGGTTTCCTTGGCGATCGTCTCAAGCGGCGATCCGGGATCGGTGATCGCGACAAACTGTTTTTCGGCGACCGACGCGCCGACCGCCTTGCTGACCTTCTCATGGAAGTACGCATAGAACGCGTTGGGCTCGGTGGTGGTTCCGCTCTTGCTGGAAATCACGAACAGCGTTTCGGGGATGCTGATGCGCTCTTCCAGTTCGCGAATTTGTTGCGGCGAGGTGGAGTCGAGCACGTGCAGGATTGGAAAGTC
>DAIDGS010000186.1 GCA_027459845.1 Vulcanimicrobiota bacterium
ACCGAGGTCCATACCATCCCGGTTGCCACACCGATCGACGCCGCGCGCTTACGCACTTCGTTGAAAAAGCGCGGTCGCTTGAGGTACTCGACCAGACCGTCGGGCGCGATGCGCGCCTTGTAGCGCGGCTGTTCGGCGACTTTACGTGCGACCTTGCGGAAAACCGTGCCGATCTCGCGCTCGAGATTGCGCACCCCGGCTTCGCGCGTGTAGTCGTTGATGATGGCGCGCAACGCCGCGTCGCCGATTTGGACCTGCGTCTCCTTCAGACCGTTGGCCTTGCGCTGCTTCTTGACGAGATACCGCTTGGCGATCTGAAGCTTCTCGAACTCGGTATAGCCCGAGAGGTTGATGATCTCCATGCGATCGCGCAGCGGCGGCGAGATGGTATCTAGGCTGTTTGCGGTGCAGATGAAGAGCACTTGCGAAAGGTCGAACGCCAAGTCGATGTAGTGGTCGCGAAAGTTTTGATTCTGTTCGGGATCCAGCACTTCGAGCAGCGCCGACTGCGGATCGCCGCGAAAATCCGCACCGACCTTGTCGATTTCGTCGATCATCATGACCGGATTCTTGGTCCCGGCGTCGCGCATCGCGCGGACGATCGTCCCCGGCATGGCACCGATGTAGGTGCGCCGGTGCCCGCGAATCTCGGCCTCGTCGCGCACGCCGCCTACCGAGAGCCGCGCGAACTTGCGCCCCATGGCGCGCGCGATCGACTGTCCGAGCGAGGTTTTTCCCACGCCCGGCGGACCGACGAAGCACAGGATCGGGCCGGTCAGCTTCTTCTTGAGTTTCCCGACGGCCAGATACTCGACGATCCGGTCCTTGATCTTTTCGAGGTCGTAATGGTCTTCGTCGAGGATGCGGCGCGCCTCGGTCAAGTCGATGTGGTCGGCGGTTTCGTTGGTCCACGGCAGCTGCACCAACCAATCCAGATAGGTCCGGATGACGCTGTACTCGGGACTGGCCTGCGGCACTTTCGAGAGCCGATCCAGCTCCCGTTCGGCCGCCTTCTTGGCCTCCTCGGGCATCTTGGCTTCGTCGATCTTCGTGCGCAGCTCGTTGGTCTCGGCTTGCTGCGGATCGACCTCGCCGAGTTCCTCCTGAATCGCACGCAGTTGCTGGCGCAGGTAGAACTCGCGCTGATTCTTTTCCATCTCGCGCTGGATGTCGCTTTGAATCTTGTGCCCCAGCTCGACGACCTCCAACTCCTTGGTCAGCAGCATCGTCAGCTTGCGCATCCGCTTGGCGGTATCGCGCTCCTCGAGCAGCGCCTGCCGATCGGCCGTCTCCAGTCGCATGGTCGACGCCACGAAGTAGGTGAGCACCGCCGGGTCGGAGATGTTCTGCACCTCCATCTCCATCTCGCGCGGAGCCTGCGGCAAGTACGAGAGCAGCTTTTGAAACAGGCTTGCCAAGTTGCGCTGCATGGCAATCAACGCTTCATCGACGACGGTGATGTCGGGTAGTTCGGTGTACGCCGCAACCATGTATGGGTGCACTTGGGTGAACTGCTCGATCTCGAAGACCTGCTGCCCGGCCACGATGCAGCGTAGCGTGCCGTCCGGAACCTTGAGCATCTTCTGAATGACGCCGATCGTGCCGACGCGGTGCACGTCGGAAGGACCTGGGTCCTCGGTTTCGCGGTCTTTTAATACCGTCAGGCCGATCGGCCGTCCCTCGCGCAGCGCTTCCTCGACCAGTTCGATGCCCGGCCGCTTCACGACGGCCAGCGGGATCACGGTATTCGGGTACAGCACCGCCTCTTGCAGCGGCAGGATCCCGATCTGATGGGCGGCGACGATCTTTTTCGCCTGTTTGGCGGGCATCTTACGAATGCGTCCTCTTTAGGGTGATGCGCACCTCGGTGCGCGACGTTTGCAGGTAGGCGGTCGGAGCGATCGGCAGGACCAACACGAGAATCCCGTCGCGGAAGCGCGCGATCGCGTTGCCTTCTTCGACCGCAACCGGCAGTTGGATGCGCTTGGCGAACTCGCCGTAGGCAATCTCCTTTTGAACCAGCGAGCCGCGCGGATAGGCGGCGCGCTCGGTTCGCCGGCCGGCCACCAGCAGATGGCGATCCTCGATGACCGCGGCCAAGCTCCCGGGGTCGGCCCCGGCGATCTCCAGGGTCACCACCACCTGCCCGCGCTCTTCGTCGACGAAGACGTCGGCATTGGGCTCGAAGCGCGCCACCCGTGGGCGGATTAGAAAGTCCATGTCGCGCCACTCATCGATCTCCGCCCTTCAACCCGCAAATCTAGCACTCGGATGCAGCAACTGCCAGCATCCTACATGACCGGGTCGGGGAGCGGCCGGCCGGCCGGCCAGGCCACGCACGGGGTCAGTTGGATCTTGAGCACCGAGAGGGCGTTGGGCGGGATGCGCACCTGGAAGAACTGCGCGTACTTGGTCGCGACGCCGTAGCGCGTTTGGGGAGGGAACTGCGCGACCTTCTCGCCTGGGAGGTGGGTCGAGGCGAGCACCTGGTTGATCGCGGCGGCCGACGCCGGTGACACGTAGTCGGCGGTCCGCTGCCCGAGCCACGTACTGCCGTCTTCGAGCGTGTACAGGAACCCGATGATCTCGCCGGGCGTCATGGTCGCGGTCGAGACGACCTCGTCGATCCCGACGATCTGCATCGCGCGATCGACCGGCGGTTGAAGGACGAACGGGACGGGGCGTGGAGCGTCGAGGCAGGCGCCGTTGGTGAGCGGCGCAGCCGCGGTCGCGGTGGTCGGTGCGGACGCCGCGACCGGCGGGGTCGCCTGAGCGAGCGTCATGGCGAGCGACAAGAGCGATGCTGCAATCATTCCCGACTCTTCGCCTCAACCTGCTCCAGGTTCTTCCCGGACGCAAGGCGTATCGCGGCCGGGATGGATTTTTCCGCGGCGCGCAGCACCTTCGGCCCGCCCGGTCGTCCGACGTTGCTTTTCGTCCACGGCATCCGTCTGGGACGCGCGATTTGGGAACCGCATGCGGCGCACCTGACGGAGCGCTACCGTGTGGTCACGCTCGATCTTCCGGGGCACGGGTCGCTCGTGAAGACGCGCTTCACGCAGGAGCACGTCGACGCACTCTTCGACGAGACGCTCGCGACGCTCGATGCGCCGCCGCTGATCGTCGGCTACTCGCTCGGCGGCTTCGTCACGATGCGCTACGTCGCCGAGCACCTTCACTGCGCCGCCGGGCTGCTGCTGACCGGTTGCACGGTCGACTTCGACGGCTGGAAATGGTGGCCGTACGGCACCGGGGTCTCGCTGAGTCAACTGATCCCGGATGCCGTCTTCAACGCGATCGCGCAGTCGACGCTGCACGCCACGCTGCCGCACGCGGTCGCGGCGACGATCGAGCGCATTCCGTTCGACCGCGACGTTCTGGTGCAGACCAGCGCCTTGGCGCGACACACTACGCGCTTGAGCGATGCCATCGCTCCGTATCGCGGCCCGGTGCTCTTCGTCAACGGCGAGTACGACTTTCCGTTTCGCGTCGACGAGCGCATCTTTCTCCACCGGCTCCCGCAGGCGCGACTGCACGTCATGCGCGGAACCGATCATGGCGCTCCGCTGGTCCGCCCCCAGGAGTTTGCCGGCATCGTCGACGCGTTCGCGAAAAGCGTCTTCCCTACGTCGACGAACGGAGGCTGAGATTCCGGCACTTCTACGACGCCTTGGCACGCGCGATGCGGCGCTGATCGTGATGGGCGGGATCATCGGATCCGGCATCTTCATGAACCCGTCGGTGGTGGCGCGTTACGTCCCCGATGCGGGCCGCGCGATGCTGGTGTGGGTACTCGGCGGAGCGATCGCCCTGCTGGGCGGCGCGATCTTCGCGGAGTTGGCCGGCCGGCGGCCGCACGACGGCGGGCTCTATGCCTACATGCGCGATGCCTTCCATCCGGCGCTTGCCTTCATGTACGGCTGGACGCTCTTGCTCGTCTCACAGAGCGGCGGGATGGCGGCCGGGGCCGTGACCTTTGCCGCCTACTTCGCTCCGCTGACCGGCTTGCACGTCGATGCGCGCGTCCTCGCCGTCGGGGCGATCGCGTTCTTCACCGCGATCAACGCATTGGGCGTCCGCGAGGGTGCCTCGACGCAGAACTTCTTCATGATTTTGAAGATCGCGGCGATCGCCGCGTTCGTCGCAGTCGGGCTATTCGCGCCGCACGCCGCACCGGTCGGCCTGCACGCTGCGGCCCCGACCGGCGGTGGTTGGCTCGCGGCGATGGGCCTGGCGATGGTGCCGGTGCTCTTTAGCTACAGCGGCTGGCAAACGTCGAGCTTCATGTCGGCCGAACTGAAGGATCCGGCCAAGACGCTGCCGCGCGGCCTGCTCATCGGCGTGCTCGGAGTCGTCGTGCTCTACCTCGCGGTCAACGCCGTCTGCCTGCGCGTCCTCGGAATCGGCGCGCTCGCGGCCACCACCACGCCGGCCTCGGCGGTCGCGCAACTCGCCTTCGGCAGTCTCGGCGCACGCCTGATCGCCGGACTGGTCGCGCTCTCGACGCTGGGATTTCTGAGCAATCAGATCCTCACTTCGCCGCGCGTTTACTTTCAAATGGCCGCCGACGGCTCGTTCTTCAAAGGTTTGGCCAAGGTCGGCGCGCGCACCCACGCGCCGGTCGTCGCGATCGTCGTCCAGGGGCTGGCCGCAATCGCGGTCGCGCTTTCCGGCTCGTACGCGCAGATCCTCAACTACGTCACCAGCGTCGACTACTGCTTTTTCGGCCTCTCGGCGCTTGCGCTGATCGTGTTTCGCATCCGCGACGCCCGCGCCGGCGAACGCGCGCCGATCTTTCGGGTTCCCGGCCATCCCTGGACGACGCTGCTCTTTATGCTGGTGGCATGGAGCATCGTCGGCGACACGCTCCTCAAATCGCCGCTCGACACCTCGATCGGGCTCGGCATCCTGCTCAGCGGCTTTCCGGTCTACTTCCTCTTCGCGGCCCGCAATCGCGCCACGGGTCAGGGCGGTTGAACGCGCGCCGCTCGCCTAGCCGGGTTCGGGGTGGGCGGCGGCGCGATGAAAGAGCTTGCCGAACGGGACATGCGCGCGAATCGGCAGCTCCGCCGCCGCGGCGTGCCGTACGCCGAGCGCAACGGCCGCGAACGTTGCGACGCCGAGCACGACCGCGACGACGAACGTCGCGTGCAAGCCGTCGGCCAGCGCCGTCGCCGCAACGACGCCGCGGCCGAGCAACGCGCGAACCCAGAGCTCTTGGACAGCCGCTCCGATCGCCACGCCGAAACCGATGCCGAGTTGCAGCGCAAAGCTCATCACCGCCGAGGCCGAACCGTCGTCGCAGTCATCGACGTGACCGAGTCCCGCGATCATTCCCGACTGATAGGCGAGCATGCCGCCGAATGCGCCGATGCAGGTCGCCGGCAGAAAGACCGTCCAGAACGACCCGTGCGGCGTGATCGCGAGCATCACGATCTCGCCGACGATCATGACCGCCGACATGATCAGCCCCATCGCGCGGACGCCGACGGCGCGCGCGATCGGCGTGGTACAGGGCGACGCCACGAACGACGTGATGACCGACGACGGAATGAACGCCAGGCCGGCCGCGAGCGGCGCGTAACCGGCAACGCGCTGCAAGTAGATCGAACCGAACACCAGGATGATCCCGTACGACATCGGCTGCAGCATCACCACCAGCGCGCCGGAAACGAGATCGGGATAGCGCAGCAGTTTGGCCGGGAGGATCGGCGACGGCGCACGCCGTTCGACGATCAAGAACGCGACGAACAGCAGCAGCGTCGCCAGGAGGCGCACGCCGATGCCGGGCGACGCGAAGCCGTCGCTCGGGATGAGTTCGATCGTATAGACCAGCATCACCAGCGCCGCCGTCAGCAACACCGCGCCCAACACGTCGAGGCGCATGCGCGCCTCGGCGGGACGGTCGCGCGGCACGAACGCGGCGCACAGCGCAAGAATTGCGATCGCCACCGGAACGTTGACGAAGAGCACCGAGCGCCAGCCGAGGTACTGCACCAAGACTCCGCCGAAGAGCATCCCGGCCGCGACGCCGGCGCTGCCGATCGTCCCCCAAAGCGCGATTGCCCGGGCGCGCGCGGCGCCCGAGGGGAACATCGCGAGCACGATTGCCAGCGCTGCCGGGTTGACCAGCGCCGCACCCAACCCTTGAATCGCCCGCATCACGATCAGCATCGTGCCGTTTTGCGCCAGGCCGCCGGCCAGCGACGCCGCGGTAAAGAGCACCAAGCCGATGACGAAGAACCGGAAGCGGCCGTAGATATCCGCGCAGCGCCCGGTTAGCATGAGAAAGCCCGCCAAGAAGATCGCGTAGGTGCTGATGATCCACTGGCCCTGGGCGGCGCTCATGTGCAGGCTGCTCTCCATCGACGGCAACGCGATCGTAACGATCGAGAAGTCGACCAAGAGCATGAAGAACGTCGCGCTGAGCAGCGCGAAGGCGATCCCGGTACGCCGTGCGTTCAATGCGTCGCTGCGGGTGCCGGGCGCGGGCGCGCCACGAACGTAAAGAGCTTTCCACCCCAGGTCGCGGTGCCGTCGATGTCCCCGTTCTTAGCGATCGTGCCGTTGGTCATCGCGATCGCGCCGATCCGCAGGTGGATCAACCCGTGACTCATGCCGCCGGTCACGGAGGTCGTCTTTCCGCGATACGGATCGGGCCGCGCCGAGGTGCCGCGATACGTTCCCGCGATGACGCCGTGATTGAACGTGAGGTCGAGATCGCCGGTGTATGGAACCGCCGCCTTGCCGAACTTCGGCGCGAAGGCCGCAACGTAATGCGCCGACCAGACTGGACCTTTACCGGCGACCGCGCCGGCCATCGGGGTTGCGGCTGCCGCAAACGCAGCCGCGGCGATCAATCCAAAGAATAAACGCACGGTCTTTCCCTCGCTATGGCTGCATCAGCGCGTCCCAATCGGCTCGCGCGATGCGAAGTTGGTCTTCGGTGAGCTGCGCCAGCGGCGTCGGGGGGAGCTTTTCGCGCGTGCACAGATCCACCGATGCGGTGTCGATGTAGAGCAGTCCGGTCACGAACTCACCGCGCCGGGCCGACTCGTGCAGAATGGTGAGCGCGCCGTCCCGATCGCCGGGATCGTGCGCCACGTCAAGCTTACGCAACAGGATGTGCGAACCGTCGTCCAACTCGACGTCGTGAACGCTGCCGGGCTCGTAATCCGCGACGATCTCCTGACCGCCGGCAATGTAATCGGCGGTGTGCAGTAGAACGTCGTGATCCTTGACGTAGGCGTAGCTCTTGGTCGAGCCCTCGTGATCGTTGAAGGTCACGCACGGGCTGATGACGTCCAAGATCGCCGTGCCGCGGTGCGAGAAGGCCGCTTTGAGCAGCGGGACGAGTTGCTTTCCGTCGCCCGAAAACGACCGCGCAACGAAGGTGGCGCCAAGTTCGATGGCTAGGCCGCAGACGTCGATGGTGGCCAGTTCGTTCACCTTGCCGCCTTTTTGCGCCGAGCCGAGGTCGGCCGTGGCCGAAAACTGCCCCTTGGTGAGCCCGTAGCATCCGTTGTTCTCGACGACATAGGTGAGATCGACGTTG
>DAIDGS010000187.1 GCA_027459845.1 Vulcanimicrobiota bacterium
CCGACTTCAACGTAAGGTGCAGCGTTGAACTGCGCAGCGCCAGCAGCGGCGAGAGGCCGGCCAGCACCGTCGCGACGACCACCACGCCGACCGCATAGCCCAAGCTCGCTGGGTCGACCGCGATCGTTCCGGCACGCGGCAGCGCATCGGCTAGCAGCGGCTGCAAGGCGCGAAGCGCGCCGTAGGCGAGTCCGATGCCGACGAGCGCGCCAAGGGTTGCGAGCAGGCCGGTTTCGAGCAGGAGCTGCCCGGCGATGCTCCGCGACGAGGCTCCGAGGGCGCGCCGGATCGCCACTTCGCGGTCGCGCGACGACCAGCGCGCCGCCAGCACGTTGCCGACGTTGGCGCAGGCGATCAACAGCACTCCGACGACCGCCGCGAAGACGATCCAAATCGCGGTCGACACCGATCCCAAGAGCGACGCGGCCAAGCCATCGAGTGAAAAGACCGCATGCTTATCGGTGCGTGGATAGAGCTTCTGCAGGCGCTCTGAGATCAACGCCAGCTCGGCGTTGGCTTGCGTCAAACCGACGCCCGGCGCCAACTCGACCAGCGCGCCCGAAGTGCGGTTGCCGCGCGCGGCCGGATCGCCGCGCGGCGAGATCGCCTCGATATAGTCGAGCGTGACCAGATTCCCGCCATTGGGGTTGACGAGCAACTGACCCGGACGCATTACGCCGATCACGCGCGCGGGAATGCCGTCGAGCCGGATCGTGCGCCCGACGACGGTCGGTTCGCCGCCGAAGCGCCGATGCCAGAGCCGGTTCGAGATGATGACGTCGTGCACGCCGGTGCGCCCATCGGCCGGCGTAAAGGTGCGGCCGAGTTGCGCTCCGATTCCGAGGATCGCGGTGTAGTTCGGGGTGACCGCCAGACCGCTCAGCGTGTACGGTTTGCCGTGCAGGAGCAGCGTCGGTTGGGCACCGGTCGCGGCCGCGATCGCGGCCAGCGTATGACTGCGAGCGCGTAAGTCGGCGGCGTCGGCGATCGAGACGGCGTCGAACGAGCCGTTGCCGTCGGTATCGCGTACGATCGCCAGCGAGCGCGCGTGCGCAAATGGCAGCGGGCGGAGAATGACGGCATTGAGCACGCTGAAGACGGCGACGTTCGCGCCGATGCCGAGCGCGAACGTCAGGACGACGATCGCGACAAAGAGCGGAGCCGCGCGCAGCCGGCGCAGCGCGTAGGTGAAGTTCCGCGCGAAGGTGTCGGCCTGTAGCGCGACGGCGCCGCGCACCAGATCGAAAAGTTGCGCGCCGCCCCGACCCGGATCGGCATCCAGGTCGGCCAATATCTGCGCGCCGAACTGCTCCCTAAACTCGACCGGATAGGCGAGGAGCGCGAGCCGAATCAGTCCCCGCAGCATCAGTGCGACCCGGCCGGCAGCAGTCGGAACGCACGCGCCACGCGGACCAGCGCGTCGAGACGGCGCGCCTCGGCTTGCGCGATCCGCCGCCCGAGCGGCGAGAGCCGGTAGCGCCGTCGCCGCGGATCGTGCGGGTCTTCGCCCATCTCGACGATCCAGCCGTCGAGCAGCAGTTGGCGCACCAGCGGATAGAGCGTGCCCGGCGTCAGCCGGACGTTGCCCTCGGTAATCGCTTCAACCGCTTTGGTAATCGCGTAGCCGTGGCGCTCCTCTTCGGCGAGCGCGAGCAATACGTAGAAGGTGCGCGGGTTGAGCGGGAGCAGGGCGTCGATCGTACGGTCCATATATCGAGACTCATTATATCGAACCTCGATATAGTGTCAAGCCGCCGGGTGGCCGGCGCTACCGGTTGGCGAACTGAGCGGTGACGGTGCGGAGCTTCTCGGGGTTGCGGATCGCGTAGAGCGCGGCGACGCGGCCGTCGGCGATCTCGAGCGCGATCGCATCGTGCACGGTTCCGGATTCGTCCAAGGTGACCATTCC
>DAIDGS010000188.1 GCA_027459845.1 Vulcanimicrobiota bacterium
TACGATCGCGGCTCGCTGCAGTCCGAAGAGGCCGGCGAGAACGGATTGCAACGCAAGGCGCGCCAGATCATCGTGTACGATAGCGACGTGCGCGCCGTGAACGACGTCGTATACAACTGGCAGGACACGCTGGGCGGAAACAATCAACCGCAACCCAACGTGATTCCCACGCCCTACAACCCGGCGCCGTTCCCGAACCTCCCGCCCGGCATGCCGCCGCCGAGCGTGCCGCCGGTGCATCCGCCGCGCTAGGTTCGCCTAGCCGGCGAGATCGTCGCGCTGCGGTGCGGCGTACAGTGCGTTGAAGAGGGCGTCGGGGGCCGTCGGCACGGATAGCGGGGTCGTGCGCCGATAGCCGTGCGGGACGAGGAACCGCTCGATCGATTCGAGGCCGGACCCCGTCTGGTGCAAGCGCAGTTGATTGACTTCGAGGTAGACGTAGTCGATCCGATTGCCGGCCAAGAGCGCTTCGGCTCCCTCCAGCACGGCCGGTTCATGCCCCTCGACGTCGATCTTTAAGAGCCGCACGCGCTCGACGCCCTCCCGTCGCGCAACCTCGCTCAGGCGCTCGCAGCGAACCGGCAACGCACCCACCGCAATATCGTCGTAGCGCTCGAGGCTGTTCCAACCGGTGTGACGCTCGCTGGCGATGTTGAGTGCGCGCGAACCGGCGGCGTTCGAGAGTGCTTCTTCCAAAATCGTCACGCGCCCGTCGAATGCGTTGGCGACGACGTTAGCGCGCAGTCGGCCGGCATTGCGTGGATCCGGCTCGAAGGCGATGACGCGCCCGCTCGGCCCGACCGCACGGGCGCAGCGCAGCGTGTAAAACCCGATCTGCGCCCCGACGTCGATGACCGTATCGCCGAGGCGCAACAATGGCGCGAGATGCCCCCAATCGAGTTTCTCGTAGCAATCGAGGTAGATTTTTCGTTGTACGTCTTCGCGCAAGTCGAGCGCGTAATGGATTCCATCCCGCGTGACGCGGACGTTCGAAAAGTCACCGCGGTAGAAGCGTTCGAACAGGTCGAGCGCCGCGTTCATCGCCCGGTCGGCAAGCGCGGGGCCGTGTGGGAACCGATGGGCGATCCGCACGGCAGCGGTGGTCGCGGCATCGCGAAAGCGTTTCATTCGATCGTGATCGCGAGATCGCGCGTCGCTTCGTCGCCACGGGCGTTGCGGGCGATCACCACCGCCTGATAGGTACCGTAGAGAAAGAACGGCACGTTGGCGACGGTATAATCGAGCGTGAAGTGCCCGACGCCGACCTTGGTGAGCGGAATGCTGAAGTTCCCGATGCGCACCTCCACGCTCGCGACGTTCGACGACGTCACGGCCGAGCCGTGCAACTCGTCGCCCGGATGGACCACGGTGGCGCTGACCGAGACCGCATCGATCCGCGGCGGGGCGTTGGGCGGTAACCGCTGGACCGTCGGCGGCGCCGTCGGCCGCACGGTCGCCATACCGCTGGGAGTCGGCGCGGCGCTCGCGCGCACCGCAGGCGTCGCGACACTGGGCGCGACCGCCGGCTGCCGCGCGGGCGTTCGGACTGAGCGCGGCCCCGGCCGGCTCGTCGGTGCGGCCGGCGCCGGGTTCCCAGCGGCGCTCGGCACTGCGCCGGTTGGCGCCGCAATCGTCGCGCCGCGATCGGCGGGCGCCATCGCGGCAGACGGCACGGGCGGCGTCGGCGTGGCGTCCGGTCGAGGTCGGGCGCTGCAAGCAACCGGCAGCACGAGGAACGCCCACAGAAGACGCGTCGGCACTCTCATCGCCGCAAAGCTTCCGGAGCGACGCCGCGACCTCCGCCCGGGATTGCAGGCCGGGCGCAAAAGCAACCGGCGCGATGCGTCGAAAGGACGCGCGGATGAGCACCCAGAGCGATCAGCCGGCACTCGGCGTCGTCGTTCCCCTCTACAACGAAGAGGGTAACGTCGCGCCGCTCGTCGAGCGCATCGTCGCGATCATGGAACGTCTCGACGGACGTCCCAGCTACGAGATCGTGCTGGTGAACGATGGCTCGACCGACGGCACGCGCGAGGCGATCCGGCGCGAGCTCGCGGCGCGCCCCAACGTGGTGCTGGTCGATCTTTCGCGCAACTTCGGACACCAGTTGGCGGCCACGGCCGGCATCGAAATCGCGCGCGGCGAGGCCCTCGTGCTGATGGACGGCGATCTTCAGGATCCGCCCGAGTTGATCGCCGAGTTCGTCGCGCGCTGGCGCAGCGGTTACGACGTGGTCTACGCCGTTCGCCGCTCGCGCAAAGGCGAGAGTGCCTTCAAGCTCTGGACGGCGCAGGTCTTCTATCGGCTGATCAAACGCTTGACCAAGGTTGCGATTCCGGTGGATACCGGCGACTTCCGCCTGATGAGCCGGCGCGTCGTCGAGGCGTTACGCCGCTCGCCCGAACGCCATCGCTTCCTGCGCGGAATGGTCAGTTGGGTCGGTTTCAATCAAATCGGCATCACCTACGATCGCGACGAGCGGCTCTCGGGAACGACCAAGTATCCGCTGCCGAAGATGATTCGCTTCGCGATCGACGGGATTACGTCGTTCTCCGACATTCCGCTGCGCTTTGCGTCCTATCTCGGCTTTATCACCAGCGGCGTCGCGCTGCTCTATGCACTGATCGTCATCGGCTACAAACTGCTGAGCTTGCACCCGCCCGGCTACACCAAAGGCTGGGCCTCGACCATCGTCGCAGTGCTCTTTCTCGGAGGCGTGCAACTGGTCAGCCTCGGCATCCTCGGCGAATACATCGGCCGCATCTACGACGAGGTCAAAGGACGGCCGCTCTATCTCGTTCGCGACATCGAGCGCTCGCGCTGACGTCCCGCTAGAACGGCGTGCATTACCAAGCCGTCATCGACCAGTTCGCGCTGCCGGTCTCGCTCGACCCACTGACGGCAACGCTGTTTCTGGCAGCGCTGCTGGCGGTTGCCGCACTGACCGCGCGCCGGCCGGCCTTCGGACTGGTTGCGCTGATCGCGGCGCAGCCGTTCGCGTTCGCGCGCGACGTTGCCGGAACGACGATTTCGCTGCCGAAGATCGTGCTGCTCGGCGTCCTGCTGGGACTCTTCACCTACGTCGGCGCGTTTGCACGCCTGCGCGACGAGCGCGCGCCGCGTGCGATCCTGGTCGCGATGGTGGCCTATGCGCTAGCGATCGCGCTCACGATCCTGGTTGCCGCCGATCGCCACGTCGCGCTGCGCGAAACGCTGAAAGCCCTCGAGTACCTGCTGCTCTTCGCAACCGCCTACCTCGCCTATCGGCTCGATCCCGACGACGCCCTAACGGTCGGTAGCGTCGGCGCCGTCACGATCGTGGTCGCCATGTCGGCGCTCGTGCAAGAAGCGATCGGGGCGCCGTCGGGGCTGTGCATCGGGACGGCGATCGTTCCACGCATTGCCGGCGTGCTCGAAGGCCCCAATCAACTTGCCGGCTACCTCGAAATCGCGATCGCGACGCTCGTGGTATGGTCGGCGGCGCGCCGCTGGGTGCTCGGGCGTGCGGCCCTCGTGCTCGCCGGACTCGCGCTGGTGCTGACCTTTTCGCGCGCCGGCCTGGCCGCGACGGCGATCGTGCTGGTCGTCATCGCCGTCGCCCAACCGCGTGCGGCGCTGACGCGCGTCGCGTGGCCGCTTGCGGGGATCGCGCTCGGCGGCGTGGGCGCGCTGGCGTGGTCGCTCGGTGCGCACGCGCCGGGGTTGCTGCGACTCTCGCTCGCGAGCAGCCGCTGCGCCGGCGGGGTCGGCGCGCGACCCGAGCTCTGGCACGCGGCTTGGTTCTTCTTCATGCATCACCCTTGGCTCGGCATCGGCGCCGGCAACTTCGATCGCGAACTCCCGCTCGCCGGCGTGTACGGGGTGCGCACCCACGCCAATAGCTGGTACCTCCAGTCGCTCGCCGAGGGTGGCGTGCTGCTCTTCGCCGCGACGCTGGGCGTGATCGGCGCGTGGCTGGCAACCTTTGCGCGAGGACTGCGCGATGCGTCCCCATGGCAGTTGGCGGCTTGCGCGGCCACGCTGGCACTGGCCTTACACCAGATCTTCGACTACCTGCTGTTCTATCCGAAAGTCGGCGGACCGCTGATGCTGCTCGCCGGCATCGGCGCCGCAACGCTCGCGCGCCGCAGCGCATGAGCCGCTTTTTGGTCGGCGGCGGCACCGTTGCCGCGGCGCTCTTCGGCGGCGCGCTGGCGCTGCGCTGGGAGGTGCTACGCGCACCGGCGATCGCGCGGATCGGCCTGCAGCAGCCGATTCCGGTCGTCACCGCGTGGGGCACCTACGGCGCGCTCTTGCTGGCGACGCTGGCACTCGCGATCGCGGTCGCGAGTTGGGGCTACCTGTGCGCGCTGCGCGCGATCGCACGCGATCGCCGCGCCTCGCTCGGCATGCTGCTCGCGCTGATCGCCCTCGGGTTGTTGGCGGCCGCAGCGGCGCCGGTGCTGTTCTCGAGCGACGTGTATGCCTACGCCGCCTACGGGGAGATGCTGCGCCGCGGGCTGGCCGTCTACGGTCACGCCCCGCTCCCGCTGAGCGACCCGCTCTTTCGCCTCGTCGCCTGGCAGTGGAGCAATCCGCCGCCGGTCTGCGTCTACGGTCCGCTCTTCGTCGGCATCGCGGCCGGTGTCGTCGCCCTCGCCGCGCCGTTCGGTCCGCTCGGCCAACTGACGGCGCTGCGGCTGCTCGCCGGGCTGAGCCTGTTGCTCCTGGCGGCGGCGGTCTGGCTGGCCTATCCCGGCGAACGCAGCGCGCGGTTGCGAGCCGCCGCCCTGATCGGGCTCAACCCGGTGGCGATCTGGTGCGCCGCCGAGGGGCACAACGACGCCTTGGCGTTGGCCCTCGCGATGATCGGCATCGCCTTGGTGCGGCGCGGTTTCGGTCCACTCGGCGGCGCGATCGCGGCCCTCGGCGGCTGGATCAAACTGCCGGCGCTGCTGGTTGCCGTCGCGGTGCGCGAACGGGCCGCCGCGTACCGGACGGCGCTCGCGGTGGCGGCGCTCGCGATCGCGAGTGCGATTCCGATGCTGTACGCCGCGGCGCACTACGCGGGGCACGGGGCCTACGCGCCGCAGGCATCGCTGCAGGCTCTGATCGCGGCGGCACTGCCGATCGCCCCCGCCGCAGTCGTCGTAGCCCTGGCAGGCGCGGCCGCCGCCGCGAGCGCCGGTTACGGCCTCGCGCGGCTACGCGCCGGATCGGCGGCCAGCTGGAGCTGGCTCGTTCTCGGCGGATGGATGCTCGTCCCCAATCCGTATCCGTGGTACGGCCTCTGGCTGCTGGCCGCCGCCGCGCTGACACCCGGCGACGCTGGCGCGGTCGCGCTGATCGGCCTGGCGCTGACCGGGTTCGCGCGCTATGCTCCCGATGCGATCGGCACCCCGTCGCCGCTCGGTCGCCTCGCCCTCGCGCTGGTCGCCTGTGCGCCGCTGCTGCCGGCGCTCGTGCAGTCTGCTATAATTGGCCGCTCCCATGACCGTCGCCACCAAACCGGCTGAAGGCGCCAGCGCGCTCGCCGCACGCCTTCTCGACGCCCGGCCGCTCGCCGAAACCGCGGCGCGCCTGCGCACGCTGCGCGATTTGCCCGCTCCCCGGCCGGGCGCCTACGCGCTGGCCGAAACGATCGCGCCGGCGCGACCGGCGCTGCTCGCGGCGCTCTACGATGCACTCGCCGGGACGATGCTGGTGATCGTACCGACGCCCGATGCCGCCGAACGCACCTTTGCCGACCTGCTGTACTATCTCGGCGACGCGCGCGCCGAGGAAGTTGCGCTGCTGCGTTCGCGCGATGACGCGATCGGCGCCATCGAGAGCCCGTCCGAGCGCAGCGCGCGGATGACGCTGCTGGCCGATCTCGCCGACGCACGTCGCCGCATCGTGCTCGCGCCGGTCGGCGCGTTGCGCCAGTACGTCGTGCCGCGGGCGGAGTTCGCGCGCCATCGCCTGCGCCTGTGCGTCGGCGACGACGCCGGTTGGGAAGCGACGCACGAGCGGCTGCACCGCCTGGGATACGCGCGCACCGACGTGGTCGGCGCGGCCGGCGAGTACGCGATTCGCGGCGGTATCGTCGACTGTTTCCCGGCAACCGCTGCGCAACCGGTGCGCATCGAGTTCTTCGGCGACACGGTCGAGAGCATCCGGTGCTTCGAGATCGCCTCGCAGCGCAGCAGCGAGGCGATCGACGCAGTCGACCTCACGCTCTGGTCGGAGGTGCCGCGCGAGATCGCGGCGCGCGAGCGCATCGTCGCGCGCTACGACGGCCCGCCGGCCGCCCGCGAGGCGCTGCAACGATTTCTCACCGGCGATGCGGACGTGCCGGAGGCCTGGCTTCCGTTCGCCTACGAGCGCCCGGCAACGCTGCTCGACTATCTCGAAGATCGCGCCACGATCGCCGTCGTCGAGCCGGCAACCATCCACGCTGTGAGCGATGCGCTCGACGCCGAGCGCGCCCGTGAAACGCACGTGCTGCTGGCCGATGTCGCATCGGGCGAACTCACGATCGACGCATCGGCCGTCGGCGACGCACTCCTGGCCGAAGTTGCCGCACCGCATCTCACCCTCGATCGATTGGGTACCGCGATCGCAAACTTCGCAACGCTGGTGCTGCCGGGAAACATCGAGATGCCGGCCGCGACCGGCTGGCTCGGGCGCATCCTCGGCGTCGCCACGCTGGAATGCCGACCGGTCGAACACTTCAAGGCGCAGATCGATCTCTTCACGCAGAGCCTGCGCGAGTGGAGCGCAGCGCACGAACGCGTCGCGATCGTCACCAACGCCTACGGTCGCGCCGTCGATCTCGTGCGTGCGACCGGGATCGCGCCCGGCGCGATCGTCGGCGACGTGGGCGTCGCCATCGATCACGGCAACCTCGAAGCCGGCTTCGTCATCCCCGAGCTGCGCTTGCGCGTCCTTGGCGATCGCGAAATCTTCGGCGCTCCGCCCAAGCGCGTGAAGATGCGCGCGATCAAAGAAGGCGTCCCGGTCACCCTGGCCGATCTGCGCGTCGGAGACTACGTCGTCCATGCGGTGCACGGCGTAGGTCAGTATCTCGGACTGCGCACCGAGACGATCCTGGGGGCAACGCAGGACTACCTCGACCTGCGCTACGCCGGGACCGACCGGATGCTGGTTCCGGTCACCCAGATGCACCAAGTCGCCAAGTACTCGGCCGCCGAAGGCCAGCATCCGCGGCTCTCCAAGATGGGCGGCGCCGACTGGGCGCGCACGCGCGCGCGCGTTTCGGAGTCGCTGGCCAAGATTGCCGACGGCCTGGTGCAGTTATACGCCGAGCGTGAGCTCAGCCGCGGTCACGCCTTTGCACCGGACACGGCTTGGCAGGCCGAGATGGAAGAGGCCTTCCCGTACGAGCCGACGCTCGATCAAAGCAAGGCGATCGAGGCCGTCAAAGCCGATATGGAACGCGCGCGGCCGATGGATCGCGTGGTCTGCGGCGACGTCGGCTACGGCAAGACCGAAGTCGCGATGCGCGCGGCCTTCAAGGCGATCGCCGACGGCAAGCAAGTTGCGGTACTGGTACCGACCACGCTGCTGGCCGATCAGCACTATCGTAACTTCAGCGCGCGCTTCGCGGGCTTTCCGATGCGCATCGAAGAGCTCTCGCGCTTCCGAAGCAAGGCCGACCAAAAGGCGATCGTACGCGACCTGGCCGAAGGCAGCGTCGACCTGGTGATCGGGACGCACCGCTTGCTCCAGAAGGACGTCGCGTTTTCCAATCTCGGGCTGATCGTAGTCGACGAAGAGCAGCGCTTCGGCGTGATGCACAAAGAGAGGCTCAAGGAGTATAAGACCAGTGTCGACGTGCTGACGCTCTCGGCAACGCCGATTCCGCGCACGCTGCACATGTCGTTGATGGGCGTGCGCGATCTTTCGCTGATTCAAACCGCGCCCAAGAACAGGATGTCGATCAAGACGACGGTCGTTCCGGCCAGCGACGCAATCGTGCAGCGCGCGATCGCCGCGGAACTCGATCGTGGCGGTCAAGTCTATTACCTTCACAATCGCGTCGAGTCGATCTTCGCGGTGAAGAACGCGCTACAGCAGTTGGTTCCACGCGCCCGGATCGGCGTCGGGCACGGTCAAATGGGTGAGAGCGAGCTCGAGCCGGTGATGCAAGCCTTCATCGAGGGGGAGCTGGACGTGCTGGTGGCAACCACGATCATCGAGAACGGCCTCGACATTCCGAACGTCAACACGATGATCGTCCACGACGCCGACAAGTTCGGGTTGGCGCAACTCTATCAACTGCGTGGGCGCGTCGGCCGTTCGAACCATCAGGCGTACTGCTACTTGTTGTATCAAGGGCATAAGGCGCTCACCGACGACGCCAAGGCGCGCCTCGAAGCGATTCGCGAGTTTTCGCATCTCGGTTCGGGGCTGCAGATCGCGATGCGCGACCTCGAAATTCGCGGGGCCGGGAATCTCTTGGGTGAGGCGCAGTCGGGGTTCATCGCGTCGGTGGGATTCGAAACGTACTGCGAGTTGCTCGCCGAGGCGATCGCACAACGCCGCGGAATGGCCTCGGCGCTGGAAGAGCGCCGCGAGGCGGTCATCGACGTCAAGATCTCGGCGTTTATTCCAAACGACTACATTCCGCAGGTCTCCCAGAAGATCGCCGTCTACCAGCAACTCGCCAAAGCGCGCTCGCTCGACGAGGTCGAGGAGGTGGCGGCCGGCGTGCGCGACCGCTTCGGCGCCTTCCCGGCACCGCTGGCGGCGCTGGTCGAGCTGACCAAGCTGCGCACCATTGCCTTGCAGAAGCGCGTGACGCGGGTGGTGGTGGACGATCGCCGCCTGACCCTTGGCGTCGGGAGCGGCTTCGCGCTCGGTCCCGGAGCGGTCGGGGTCTTTCAGTCGCTGACGAAAAATCGCTTTCGCTTCGCCGAGGGCAAGATTCTGGTCGATCTCCCCGCACTCAAGGAAGCGCAACGGGCCGAAGAGGTGTGGATGCCGCTCCTTCGCGGACTGCTCGAAGCGATCTAGCGGCCCCGGCCGAAGCGACCGGACGCCGCCCCGGTGGAGCGAAGCGCATCCGGCGCGTGGAGAGGAGCTGGCAGGGCGCGCACGAAGCCAGCGCAGTCGCGGAGCCGTCCGGCCCCGCGCTTCTTACGCACTACCCTCCACTGGAGCCCTCTATGTCGAAAGCCCTCCGCGTACTCGCGGGTTTCGCTTCCCTTCTCCTGGGCGTGTCGCTCGCGGCGTGCGCCGGCGGAGCGATCGCCACGGTCAACGGCCAGCCGATCAGCCAATCCGCGTTCACCGCCAAGCTCGAGGCCAGTCCGGTCGCGCGCGGCGTGCTGCAGCAGATGGTGCAGAACGCACTCATCATGCAATACGCGAAGAGCCATCACATCACGATCACCGATCAAGAAGTTCAGCAGAAGGAAAACGACCTGAAGCAAAACTTCCCGAACGGCTCGTGGAGCGAAATGCTCAAGGCTCGCGGCCTCACCGAAGCCGACGTGAAACAGGCGCTCACCGAGCAACTGATCCTGACCAAGGCGCTCGCGAATCAGGTGACGATCAGCCCGACTCAGGTGCAGCAGTACTTTGCGAAGAACCACGCGGCGTTCGACGTTCCGGCGGAGGTCCAGGCGCGCCACATTCTGGTGCCCGACCTCGCAACCGCGAACAAGGTCGAAGCGTTGCTCAAGAAGGGCGGCAACTTCGCGGCTCTGGCCAAGCAGTATTCGACCGATCCGGGCAGCAAGGACAAAGGCGGAGAACTCGGCTGGTTCCGCCGCGGACAGATGGTTCCGTCGTTCGACAAGGCGGCGTTCTCGCTTCCGGTCGGTCAGATCAGCCAGCCGGTGAAGTCGCCCTTCGGCTACCACATCATCCAGGTGCAAGCGCGTAAGCCGGGCGTTACCGCAACGCTGGCCAACTCACAGCAGAAGATCACCGATCTGTTGCAGCAGCAGCAGGAAGCGCCGCTGATCCAGCCGTTCCTGCAGCAACTGCAGGCCAAGGCCAACATTCAGATCAACGATCCGCGCTTCGCCGATCTGTTCCCGACGCCGCCGCCGCAGGCCGCTCCGGCAGCGACCGTGGCTCCCGCGAGCAGCACCTCGCCGGCACCGGCCGCAACCAAGTAACGTCGCCGACGCCGGCGGCACGGCAGTCCTCCAGCAAAGGCCTCGGCGGTAACGCCGGGGCCTTTCGGCTCTCCGTAGAAATCTGCGCGCGATGGCCGTTCGCATCGTCGGTCTAGGGCCGGGCGACCCGCAGTATCTGACGCTCGGCGCGCTCGAAGCGCTGCGTTCGGCGCAGCGCGGGTATCTGCTGGGCGCACCCACCGACCTGCGCACCGCGTTGATCGCTGCCGGGGTCAACGCGCTGGCCGGACCGATCGCCGACGACGCCCTGATCGTGCGGGGCGGCGCCATCGAGATTGCGCGCTTCGTCGCGTCGCTGGGCGAGATCGGCGATACGCCCATCGCCATCGGCGTCCTCGGCCACCCGCTGGCCGATTTTCCGGGCCTGCCGCTGCTGGTGCGCGCGCTCGAAGCGCGCGAAACCACCACCGAGGTGATCGCCGGAATGCCGCACGCCACGCTCGCGAGCGCGATGACGATGCCGCTCGTCCCACTGCCGCCGCAGTCGGCCCACTACTCGTGGGACGACCTCATTGAAATCATGGCGCGGCTGCGGGCCGGCTGCCCGTGGGATCGCGAGCAGACGCATCGCACGCTGGTGCCGTATTTGATCGAAGAGACCTACGAGGTCGTCGAGGCCATCGAAGGCGACGATCACGACGCGCTCTGCGACGAACTCGGGGACTTGCTGCTGCAGATCGTTTTTCACTCACAGCTGGCCGTTGAGACCGGAGCATTTTCGGTCCGCGACGTCATCGACGCGCTCGCGAACAAGATGGTCCGCCGGCATCCGCACGTCTTCGCCGACGCCGTCATCGAAGACGTCGATGCGCAGTGGCGCAGTTGGGAGGAGCTCAAGGCCAAAGAAAAAACCGGCCTCGCGCGCAAGAGCCGCTTAGACGGCATTCCCAAGCATCTCGGCGCGCTGCAGCGCGGTCAACGCATGCAAGAGAAGGCGGCACGGGTCGGCTTCGACTGGCCGTCCGTCGACGGGGTGTTGGACAAGCTGGTCGAGGAACTCAGCGAACTGAGCGAGGCGCGGCGCGCGCCTGCCGACGATCCACACGTCCGCGAAGAGCTCGGCGACGTGTTCTTCACTTTGGTGAACCTCGCACGCTCGCTGGGCATCGACGCCGAAACCGCGATGCGCCAAGCCAACGAGAAGTTCCATCGCCGGTTTGCGTACATGGAAAGGCGTGCGGCCGACGACGGAAAATCCCTCAAAGAACTCAAGCTCGACGAACTCGAGGTGCTATGGAATCGCGCGAAGACGGAAACCCCAGCCTAATTCGGCTGCGTATGAGCGCGCACGACGCGCACTACGGGGGCAACTTGGTCGACGGGGCGCGGATGCTCGCGCTCTTCGGCGACGTTGCGACCGAACTGCTGATCCGAATGGACGGCGATGAGGGGCTCTTCGTGGGCTACGACACGGTGGAGTTCCTTGCTCCGGTCTATGCCGGAGATTACCTCGAAGCGACCGGCCGCATCGTGAAGGTCGGCAACACCTCGCGCCGCATGGAGTTCGAAGCACGCAAGGTGATCGCGGCGCGCACCGACGTGAGTGCGAGCGCGGCCGATCCGCTCGATCCTCCGGTGATCGTCTGCCGTGCGAGCGGAACCTGCGTGACGCCCAAAACAAAAAAGCGCCGTTGATGCGGTCGCTCGCGATCGTTTTTATACCTGGCGCGACTGCAAGACACGCATTTTGCGCTTCAGGTGAGAGCGGCGATTAAGCTCTCTCGATCGGGATAGGCGCGCGTCAACGCCTCGCGCTCACCCATCGCAAAGTCGGCGAAGTCGAAGCCGGGGACCACGGTCGCACCGATCAGCGCAAAACGACCGCCCGGCGCGACGCGCGTCCCTTGCCACACCCCGGCAGGCACCAGGACCTGCGGCGCCTCGCCGCGCTCGACGTCGACACCGATGCGCACTATGCTGGACGCTCCGCCGTCGCTGAGCTGCAGCATTTCCAGCGGGTCGCCGTAATAGAAGTGCCACATCTCATCGCTGCCGACGCGGTGCATGCGCGACGGACTCGCGGCGGTCACCAGAAAGTAGATCGCCGTGGCCAGCGCGCGTCCGCCAGCGGTACGCCGGTGACGATAGGTCTCGCGGAAGTAGCCGCCTTCGGGATGCGGCCGCAGGTCGAAGGTTTCGATCAACCGCTCGATTTCGCGCACGTCTTCGCTCATCTTATGACGAATACCGACCTTGACGAATCTGCATAGCCGCGATGTACGGGTACGCTAGCGCGATTGCGTCGCCCGAGCGAGCGATTTCACTTCCTCGTAGCGCGCCTGCAAGATCGAGAGATCGCCGCGAAGGCGCGCGTTCTCTTCGGCCCGTTCCTCGCTCGCGACGTGGTCGTAGGCGTTGGCTGCACGCGCACAGAGCGCTTCCAGCAGCTCGCGTTCGTTCGGATCGATCGCCGTGCCGTTGACATGCGCGCCGAAAAGTGCGAAGCCGAGCAGGCCGTCACGTACCGTGAACGGCACGGCGAGTTCGCCGTCGCGCTCGATCGGCGTCCGCTCCGCAAGCAGATGCAGCACCACGCGATGGTCGTGATCGAATCCGTCGCGGAAAGGTGACCCGGCGGCAAAGGTGCGCGCGTATCCATCCTCGGTTCGGTGGTAGACTGCCGCGCCGCCGAGATGCAGCGCACGCACCGGCTCGTCGCAGACGAGCGGGTCGATCGCGCGCGTCGATCGTGCGAAGATCATCGCGCGGCCGATCGTATGGAAATGTCGTTGCGCGTCGTGGAGACTGCGAAACACGAAGCGATCGACGAGGCTATCGATCCACGCGTGCATGCGTTGCATTCCAAGACCCACGAACACCGCGCCGGCGATTTCGACGATTAAGCCGAGCTTGGTCTCTTCTAACTGGCGAGCGACGGCGAAATCCAGAACGGCGAGTAGCGCAACGGCGGCGGTCGTAAGCGAGCCATAGACGAGCGCGCGGCTGAGCACGAAGCGCACGTCGACGACGCGCAGCGCGACGATTGCGTATGCCACGCTGATCGGCACGAGCACGTCGAGGCTGGAGAGCAGGTTGATCGCCCAAACCGGCGGGGATATCGAGATGGCCGGCAGGACCTGACCCACAAAGGTGACGAGCGAGCCGCCGAAGGCGACCGCGAAGCCGGCAATCACCCAACGAATACGTGGGCGGTCTTGGATCGGCGCGCGTGCGTGGTTGTAGATGAAAAATGCAATGCCGAGCAGATACAGCAGTACCGCGAAAAGGGTGGAGAGGGTGCTGGCGAGACTTCCCAACGCAATCGATCCGCCGTAGTCGGTAAGTCTCATCCAGGCTTCGGCAAGGTCGACGGCGAGCATGGGCACGGTAATGGCACAGAGCACGCTCAGGATACGCACCTGGGTGCGACTGGGAGAAAGCCGCGGGAAGAGCAGCGCAAACGCAGCGAAGCCCAGCCCCGCCAGGATACCAGAGATGACGGAAAGGCTCGCCACCAGGATCGCGAGCGGCGCCGGTAGCAACTCGTAAAGTATAGCGCTCCACACGTACGAGTTGGTGGCGAAGATAAAGAACGTCCAGGTGAGTAAGGCTGGGCGCGTGAGGACGAGCCACGCGGGAATCGCGACGAATGCGAGTTCGACGAGCATCTCGATCACGTCGGTGATGTTATCGAGCGTGCTACGCGGCCACGGCACCGACGTCAACGCAATGTCGTGATCCGTACCGTCGCGCGTCCGGATGCGAAAGACCGTCGTCGTCCCAGGCCATGCCATAGCAAACGGTCCAATCGAGCGCAGCTCTTGGTCGCGCGCGTTGGAAACGTCGATGCGGTCACCCGGCCGAACCCCGGCGCGCGCGGCGGGCAAGTTTGGATAGACGTTGGTAATCCGGCCGCCACGCGCCGCGTCGAAACCGAAGCTGCCCCAGGGTAGCCACGGGGCCGCGATGTCGGGCAGCATTAACGCGAGCGTCAGCGCGGCCAACAACGTAACCGCCGCGACTCGAACAAACACACGGACGCCTTGAGGCATGAGCCCGGATTCGCCGTGAACAGTTCGACCCCTTATATTCGGCCCCGCCCCCGGATACCGCGCTGCGAGGCGCGTCGACCGGCTGAATCCATGAATTCTATTCAGTGATTCGCGCCCGTACAGGGCACGATCTCGTACTGCGGCCACGGGTTCGACAGGATCCTCGTAAACCCAGAACCGGCGTTTGGCCCGGCGAAGCGCGTGAAGTCGAGCGCATCGATGCGTGCGCGCGCCTCTCTGGGCATCCGCCGCAGCGCTTGAGCGAAAAATCGGCCGCTCTGAGTCCGATATAAGAAGCCGACTACCGTGCTGCCTATCCGAACGGTCGAGATGCCGACAATTTCCTCTTCTACGCCGGATGCGGAGACAAAGTCGTCGAGTACCCGCTCAGGCGAGTCATAGCAAGCGCCCTGGTAATTCGCGACCGGGACGAGAGTATGAAGCGGAACCTGCACGTTAAAACCTCCCTAGGCGAGCGAGCCGAGGTCCGCGCCCCGACTGAAACACTTTACCCCAACTCCGCCATTCATCTGGCCGCCGTTCGTGAGGTGACGGAGACCGCTGTACCCTCCCGGCGAGCTGCCGCCAACCGTGCCAGAAACAATACCAAATAAACCTAGGCCCACCGCCCAGTTAACCCCGACGCTCGAACTGTAGTTTGCCTGTACGTATATCCATCCGTCGCTTCCGCGGTACAGCCAGCCGACCTCTTTCCCCAGGTCCCAGACAGAATTGATGTCGGTGATGTTTACCAGCCTACCGTTCTGATTGACGAATGAGTCATCCACGGCGTCCGGCGATCCAGCGCAGTTCTGCCCTGATTTCGGCGGCCCAGCCTCAACGGCTACGCACGTTGCGCTGGCCGAGTAGCCGGCAGGACATGGCACCGGCGCGCCGGCCCCGGCCCCCTGTGACCCGGTGCCGGTGCGGTCATCGGCATGAATCCCATCGGCAACCGGCCCAGTGCCGCACTCGCCGCCGCCGCCGCCGGCGCTACCGCTATACGTCGCGATAACCACGGCGATAATGGGGTACGCTCCGCTCGCCGCGGCACCAAGACGATGCGTAGGCTCCGCACGCCTGAATACGGCCGAACTCCCAAACGGTAGCACCGACGCCCCCGAATATCGGCCGCTGTTATCGATTCCCGAGCATGCCGCGAGCCCAAGGGCGCACGCTAGCGTAGCCAAAACGAACCGCTTCAATGTAACTCCTCTTACCCGCGCTCGCTACATGAACGTTAGATGGCTCCGCGCGGAAACGCGGGCTTGACTTAAGAATACCCCCCCCCCGTGCGATTTTGTCAACGCTTTAGACACCGCGCGCATATATACACGTTTCGCAAACATCTGCGCTTTACCACCGCACGCGCGGCGATCGCTTCGTCAAGACGGGCAACTAGCGCTCTTCGACCTTGCACCGATTATCAGCGCGTATGGGGGCACGGGTTCTGCGGAGCGGATTTTGGCAGACGCGTATCAGCCCGACTCGAGTTGCGAGCGCTGGCATCGATACCGAGCTCCCGCAGTGGTCATACCAACCTCTCGTGCGTCTTGCGTTTCCAAACGAACTCGTAGTAGCAGAACTGTAAGACGAGCCCCGAGCAATAGGCGATCGGGTAGCCGAACCAAACCCCATCGAGGCCCAAGCGGTGCATCAAGAAAAACGCAACCGGAACCTCGACGAACCAGATCGAGACGACGCTGATCGTGGTTGGCCAGACCACGTCGCCGCTGCTGCGCATGATCCCACTCAGGACCGCCGAGTTGCCGAAGATGGCGTAGCTCCACAGCGTGATCATCAAGAGCCCGTGCGCGATCGTCAGCGTATGCGGATCGACGATGAACCAGCCCAACAGATCCCAGGCGAACGCATAGCACAGCACGATCAGCAAACCGCCGATGACGTAGTTGAGACCCACTGCCGAACGGATCACGCTGCCCAGCTTATCGTTGCGCTTCGCCCCGATACACTGCGCGCCGAAGATCGAGGCGGCAATGCCGATCGAGATGGCCGGAAACTGGACGTAACTCACCACTTGGTTCACGGCGCCGTACGACGCCGTCGCGGAAGCCCCGAAGCGATTGACGAACGAGAGCACCGCGATCTCTGCCAGCGACACCATGATCATCTGCAGCCCGGTTGGGACTCCGATGCGCACCACGGCGGCGAGAATGGTCCAGTCGATGCCCATGTCGGAGAGCGTCTCGCGGTCGAACTGCAGCGGATGGTTCATGCGGCGTAGATGCAGCAACAGCCAGGCGAACGCCACGGCCTGCGCGATGAGCCCGGAGACGGCGACGCTCACCACGTCGAGTTTGGGCAGTCCCAGCCACCCCAGGATGAAGAGCGGCGTGATCGCGATCGAAAGGACCGTCGAGACGATCAGCGCGTAAAATGGTGTGGTCGAGTCGCCGGTACCCCGCAGGAACGTCGTGTACGCAAGATACGGAAAGAACAGCGGGAACGTAAGAAAGAGCACCCGCGCATACGCGTCGGCACGTGCCACGATGCTCGACGGCGTGTGCAGCAGCGTCATAAGATACGGCGACGTCAGCGATCCGACGATCGCGATGGCGATGCCCAGATAGAGCGTCGCGCCGAGCACCGTGCCCGCGATCTTCTTGACGCGGTGCTCGTCCTTGGCGCCGTACGCCTGCCCGATCAGGACGGTCGATCCCGAGGCGATGCCGATGAGAAACGATGCCAGAAGAAAGAGGATCGGAAAGACGGCCGAGATCGCGCCGAGCGCGTCGGTTCCGATCAGCCGACCGATCCAGATGCTGCCGAAGGTCGACGACGCCGCCTGCAAGATATTGCTCAGCATCAGCGGCACCAGGAACACCGCGAGCAGTCGCCACATCGGCGTGCTTTCGTCGAAGACGTTGATTCCGGGGCGACGCAGCGCTTGAGCCATCCGCGCACCATACGCGGGACGACCGCCGGCCACCTCGAACGTCGTAGCACGACGATGCGCTTGGACAAGTTCATGAAGGTCTCGCGCCTTTCGAAGCGTCGTGGCGAAGCCCACGACGCACTCACCGCCGGACGAATCACGAAGGACGGCAAGGCGCTCAAGCCCGGCTATCGCGTTCAGGTTGGCGACGTGCTGGAAATTCACTACGCCACGCGCTACGTTACCGTCGAAATTCGCAGCGTTCCCCTGCGCGTAATGCCCGGCGTTCGTTCGGAAGAGCTTTACGCCGTGCTGGCAACGCGCGCCGATGACGAGTGGTCGTGATCTCCGCCGACACCAAAGATGCGCTCGCGCGCGACCTCCCCGATCAGCCGCACTGCCGCGCGGCGCTGCTCGCCGGACTGGCCGCCTACGGCGCGCAGCGCGACGGCGCGTTCGTTACGCATCGGCACGCGATCGCTCGGCTCTTCTGGTCGCTCCTCGACGAACGCAAGAGCAGCGCAATCCAAAACCGCCCACCCACGCGGCTGGCCAAGCTCCCGACGTTCGCGGTCGAGCTTCCCCCGCGGCTGCGCACGCTGCCGCCGAAGCCGGTGCACCGATGCGACCGCCTCGCCGAGCTGCGGGCCGCATTTTTGGCGTGCGGATCGCTGGCGGCCGGCGCGCACGGCTACCACCTCGAGTTCGTGGTCGCCCAGCCGGCACTGGCCGCCCGTCTCGAGTGGATGCTGCGGAGCACCGGACTTCCACCCAAGCGGGTGCTACGCAAAGGGCGTACCGTCTTCTACTATAAGGACTTCGAGGCGATTGCCGAAGTGCTCACCCTCATCGGCGCCTTCGCCGCGGTCCTGCAGTTGGAAGACGTTCGCGCGCTGCGCGAGACCAAGAACCGCATCCATCGCCTGGTCAATACCGAGGCCGCGAACCTCGATCGCACCGCCCGCGCCGCGGCGGCAGCGCGGCGCACGATCGAGTTCATCGCAAACGCCTACGGGCTTCGCCGCCTCTCGCCGGCGCTGCGCGAGATCGCCGAGCTGCGCCTACGGCACCCCGACGAGTCGCTGAGCGAACTGGGACGACGCTGCAACCCGTCCATCGCGAAGCCGACGGTCAGCAGCCGCCTCGCGACGCTCGAGCGGCTGGCCGAGCGCCTGCGCTCGGGAAGGGGCTCCGGACGGCAACCCGGTAAAGGGAGCGGGCACTTCTGAGGAGTTTTGGAGCAATCGCCATGCGGATCGGGATCAACGGCTTTGGCCGGATCGGAAGAAATTTTGCCAAGGCGCTGATCGAGCGTCATCCACGCATCGAGATCGTCGCCGTCAACGACCTGACGAGCGCGGCCGAGTGCGCACACCTCTTCAAGTACGATAGCAACTACGGGATCTACGACGGAAGCGTGCGCGCGGCCGGCGACGGCATCGAGATCGACGGGCGCCTCGTCAAGGTTTTGGCCGAGCGCGATCCCGCCAAACTGCCGTGGAAGGCGCTCGGCGCCGACGTCGTCATCGAATCGACCGGCCTCTTTACCGACGCAACCAAGGCGCGCGCGCACATCGACGGCGGCGGCGCGCGCAAAGTATTGATCTCCGCACCGGCCAAAGGCGAGGATATCACGGTCGTCCTCGGCGTCAACGACGATCGCTACGACCCGATGGCGCACCACGTCATCTCGAACGCCTCGTGCACCACCAACTGCCTGGCAACGGCGGTCAAGCCGATCGTCGAGCATCTGGGCTGGGTCAAGGGATTCATGACCACGATCCACTCGTATACCAACGACCAAAACATCCTCGACGCCCCGCACAAGGATCTGCGGCGCGCACGCAATGCCGCAACCAACATCGTTCCGACCTCCACCGGTGCAGCGAAAGCGCTGTACCTGACCATACCCGAAATCGAAGGGACCTTCGACGGTTTCGCGCTACGCGTTCCGACGCCGACCGTTTCGATGATCTACCTGGTCGCGCAAGTCAAGAAGTCGACGACCAAGGACGAGCTCAACGCGATTCTCCGCGCCGCCGCCGAGGGCGAACTCAAGAAGTACGTCCAGTACACCGGCGAAGAACTGGTCTCGAGCGACTTCAAGCGCAACCCGTCGTCGTCGATCATCGACTCCAAGTTGAGCAACGCCAATGGCGATCTGATACAGATCGCGGCATGGTACGATAACGAGTGGGGATACTCGTGCCGCCTCGCGGACCTCACGGCGATGGTTCTCGACAAGCTTCCTGCGATCGCGTAGTGCCTTTTCGCGGGCTCCACGGTCTCGACGTTCGCGGAAAGCGCGTCCTCGTACGCGAGGATTTGAACGTCCCGCTCAGGGACGGGGCGATCGCCGACTATACCCGCGTCGACGCCGCGATTGCAACGCTGCGCCTGCTGCACGCCGGCGGTGCGCGCACGATCGTCCTCTCGCACCTGGGGCGTCCCGACGGCCACGCCGACCCGCGCTTGAGCTTGGCTCCGCTTGCGCCGGCGCTCGCCGCGCGTCTGGGATTCCCGGTCGCCTTCGCCCGCGACTGCGTCGGGGAAGCGGCGCAGACCGCCGTTGCTGCGCTCCACGACGGCGACGTGCTGCTCCTCGAAAACGTCCGCTTTCACCCGGGCGAAGAGCGCAACGACCCGCAGTTCGCCGCCGCCCTCGCACGCCTCGGCGATCTCTACGTGAACGACGCGTTCGGCACCGCGCACCGTGCCCATGCATCGACCGAAGGCGTCGCACACCTCCTGCCGGCGTACGCCGGGCTGCTGATGGAGGCCGAGCTGGCCGCGCTCGAACGGCTGACGCGCGACCCGGCCGAGCCGTTCGTCTGCGCCATCGGTGGCGCCAAAGTCAAAGACAAAATCGGCGTCTTCACGCACTTGATGGAGCACGTGACCAGCTTCTGCGTCGGGGGCGGGATGGCGAACACGTTCTTGGCCGCGCGCGGGATCGACGTCGGAACGTCGTTGCGCGACGACGATCTCCAACCGGCCCGCACGATCGACGCCCTGGCGACGGCCAAGGGCGTGAGGCTGCATCTGCCGACCGACGCGGTGGTTGCGCCGCGCTTCGACGCCGACGCCGACGCGCACGTGGTTCCGATCGGGGCGATCGGCGACGCGATGATCCTCGATATCGGCCCGCAGACCGCGGCGGCGTACGCCGACGTGCTCGTACGGGCGCGTACGATCGTCTTCAACGGGCCGATGGGCGTCTACGAAAAACCCGCCTATCAGAACGGCACGCGCACCATCGGCGCGGCGATCGCGCGCGCCACCGCGGCCGGTGCGGTCAGCGTGGTGGGCGGCGGCGATGCCGCGGCGGCCGCGCACCTACTCGGCTTTGCCGATTCGGTCACCCACGTTTCGACGGGAGGCGGCGCGACGCTGGAGTTTCTCGAAGGCCGGGTGCTACCGGGCGTCGCCGCGTTGGAGACGTGAGCGTGCGCCGCCGCATCGCTGCCGCGAACTGGAAGATGCACAAGACCGCCGAGCAGACGCGCGCATACTTAGAGCGTCTGTCGGCGCAGCCGCTCCCGAGCGGCGTGGACGTCGTGATCGCGCCCCCGTTTACCAGCCTCGCAGCCGCCGCGCCACTCGTCCGCGCTTCGGGTCTCGCGCTCGGCGCGCAGACGATGCACTGGGAGTTGCAGGGTGCTTTCACCGGCGAAATCTCGGCGCCGATGCTGCTGGAGTTCGGCGTGCGCTACGTCATCCTGGGTCACAGCGAACGCCGCGCGTACTGCGGTGAGACCGATGCGAGCGTCAATCGCAAGGTCAAGACCGCGTTGGATCAAGGTCTGGTGCCGATCGTCGCGGTCGGGGAGACGCTCGACGAGCGCGCCCGCGGCGAAACCGCGGCCAAGGTGATGCGGCAAACGCGCGCGGCGTTCGAAGGGATCGCAGCGACGGCGCTGACCGGGGTGGTGCTCGCCTACGAACCGATCTGGGCGATCGGGACCGGCCAAAACTGCGATCCCGCAGAGGCCGACGGCGTGATGGCGACGATACGCAGTTGCGTCGCCGGGCTGGCCGATACGCCGATTCTCTACGGCGGCAGCATGAACGCGGAGAACGTCGGCGCGTACGTGAGCCGCCCCAACATCGACGGCGGCCTGGTCGGCGGCGCGTCGCTCGATCCCGACGGGTTTGCCGCCCTGATTCGGAACGCTGCGTGAGCTACCGCCCGATCGTGCTTGCCGTCCTCGACGGCTGGGGCTGCCGCACCGACGCGCGCGGCAACGCCATCGCCGCCGCCGATCTCCCGCACTGGCGAAGCTTCTTCGAGCGCTACCCATGGACCACGCTCGAGGCGTCGGGCGAGGCCGTCGGACTGCCTCGAGGGGTCATGGGGAACAGCGAAGTCGGACACATGAATCTGGGCAGCGGGCGCGTGGTGCCGCAGGGCGTGACGATCATCGACGCCGACGTGGCGGCGGGCCGCATCACGTGCAACGAAACGTTGCGCCGCTGCATCGCGCACGTCGCACGCACCGGCGGTACGTTACACCTGATGGGCTTGCTTTCGGACGGCAAGGTGCACAGCTCGATCGAGCACCTCTTCGCCTTGATCGACGTTGCGGCCGATGCCGGCGTCGCGCTCGCCGTCCACGCCTTTCTCGACGGGCGCGACACGCCCCCGCGCTCCGCGGAAACCTACCTCGACGCGCTCGAGGAGCACCTCGATGCCATCGGACGCGCGGGCGCAATCGCGAGCGTGAGCGGCCGCTTCTACGCGATGGATCGCGACCGCCGCTGGGAACGCACCCGGCGCGCCTACGATCTTTTGGCACGCGGCGAGGCCGATCGGCGCGCGCCCGACGCGCGCGCAGCCCTCGCGGACGCCTACGCGCGCGACGAGAGCGACGAGTTCGTCGTTCCCACGAGCGTCGGTCCGGTGCGGCCGATCCGCGACGGCGACGCCTGCATCTTCTTCAACTTTCGCCCCGATCGCGCACGCCAGTTGACCACCGTCTTTTCCGCCGGCACGACCATCTACCATCACGACGAGTTCGGCGCCTTTCCGCTGGTGACGTACCACGACCTTATCTTCGCGACCATGACCAAGTACGACGAGAGCAATACCAATCCGGTGCTGTTTGGACCGCGCCCGCAGTACGACACCTTTGGCGAAGTGATTGCGCGCGAGGGCTTGCGGCAACTGCGCGTCGCGGAGACCGAAAAGTACGCGCACGTCACCTACTTCTTCAACGGCGGTCGCGAGGAGCAGTTCCCCGGCGAAGACCGAGAGTTGATCCCCTCCGACCGCACGGTCGCGACCTACGACCTCGCGCCGGCGATGCGTGCGCACGAGATCACCGATTTCGCGAGTGCTGCCATCGCGGCCGGCACCTACGACGCGATCGTGATGAACTACGCCAACGCCGACATGGTCGGCCACACCGGCAAGTGGGAACCGACCGTCGCCGCCGTCGAGGTTCTCGACGCGTGCCTTGAGCAGCTCGCCACGGCGACCTTGGCGGCCGGGGGCCTATTGGCCGTGACCGCCGATCACGGAAACGCCGAAGAGAAGACCGATGCACGGGGGAATCCGCTCACCGCGCACACCACCAATCCGGTTCCGTTCATCCTCATCGCCGACGGGCTACGCGGCAACCTTGCCGCCGGGGGGCGCCTCGGCGACGTCGCGCCAACCCTGCTGACGCTGATGGGGTTGCCGATACCCGAACGCATGACCGGGCACAATCTCTTTACGCCGACGTAGCGTTGCTTACGCCGGCGTAGCGCCGAGCAGCGCGGCAATCGCCGCCGGGTCCTCGCCGGGCGCGATCGTGCGGAGGTCGAGCAGCACGGCGTCGCCGTCGATGCGCGCGACGACCGGCGGTTGAGCGCCGCGTAACGCAGCCAGCACGGCGTCGGGACGCGCCGCCGCGAGCCGCACCGCGCGCGACGGGAGCACCGCCGCCGGCAGCGCGCCGGCGCCGACGCGTGCCTCCGTGGGCACCACCTGCAGGCTCGGCACCGCCGCCCGGTACGCCGCCGCGCGCGCTTCGAGCGAGGCGATGCTCGCACCCAACATGCGGTACAGCGGAATGTGCGCGCGAGTGGCATGCGTACGGTGCAAGCGCAGCGTCGCCGCGAGCGCAGCGAGGGTAAGTTTGTCGACGCGCAGGGCGCGCAGCAGCGGATTGGCGCGCACGCGCGCGACCGCCGCGCGCCGCCCGGCAACGATGCCGGCCTGCGGACCGCCCAGGAGCTTATCGCACGAGAACGTCACGAGATCGAAGCCGTCGCCGAGTACGTCGCCCACGGTGCGCTCGGCCGGAAGGCCATACTCGGTAAGATCGACGATTGCCCCGCTGCCGAGGTCTTCGACGACCGCAACACCCTGACGCCGTCCCAACGCCGCCAACTCGGCCGGAACGATCTCACGCACGTAGCCTTCGATGGCGAAGTTCGAGCGGTGCGTACGCAGCAGCAGCGCGGTGCGCGGACCGAGCGCGCGTTCGACGTCGCGCAGGTAGGTGCGATTGGTCGTACCGACCTCCACCAACGCGGCGCCGCTGTGATCGAGCACGTCGGGAATCCGAAAGCCCCCGCCGATCTCGATCAGTTCGCCACGCGAGACGATCGCCTCGCGTCCCTTGGCAAAGGTATCGAGCACGAGCAGCAGCGCGGCGGCGCCGTTGCCGACCACGACGCAATCCTCGGCGCCGGTCAGCGCGCGTACCTCGTCGGCGATCGCTTCGTGACGCGAGCCACGCCGGCCACCGGTGAGATCGTACTCGAGGTTGGCGTACCCGCCGGCAATGCGGGCGATCGCCGCGAGCGCTTCCGGTGCGAGCGGCGCGCGACCCAGGTTGGTGTGCAGGAGCACGCCGGTCGCGTTGATCGCCGGCTGGAGCACGCGTGCGTGCGCGGCCCGCAACCGCTCGCCTACGGCCGCGACGATCGCGTCGTAGGAGGTCGGCCGCGCACCGGCGCGCGCCGCGTCGAGTTCGCATGCGATCGCCGTCTTGACCGTCGCACGGTCGAGATCGCCGGCCGCAGCCGCGATCCGTGCGTCGGCGAGCAGGCGGTGCACGGCCGGAACGCGCCGGCGATCGGCCCCCGCCTCGTTCACCGCGGGTGCTTAGGCGACGTGCTTGCTCAGCATCGATGTGATGACGTTTTCGGGAACGTATCCGACGATACGATCGACCGGCTCACCGTTTTTGAACAGGATGAGGCACGGAATACCCGAGACCTGATACTGGCCGGCGACGCTCGGATTTTCGTCGGTGTTCATCTTGACGAACTTGGCGCGGCCCGCATTGGCGGCCGCGACCTTCTCCACCAGCGGGGAGAGCATGCGGCACGGGCCGCACCACGGAGCCCAAAAGTCGACCAGAACGGGTTGGGCGTTCTTGAGGACTTCGCTCTCGAAGTTCGCTTGGCTGACGTCGGCTAAAGCGCTCATGGTATCGGGGTCTTTCCTTCCTTACGTGGGACGTGCACTCACTAGAAATCCGGGCGCGGGCCGCCGGGTTGCACGGGCGCGATCACAGCTCGGTCTGCTGCGGCTCGCCGGTGATGCCGGTGATCTGCTCGGCCTGCTTCCCGAGGTTGGTGATCGCGATGACCTCGTCGCCCTCGCCGAGCCGCTGTAAGCGTACCCCTTTGGCGTCGCGCCCGGTCTTGCGAATTTCCGCCACCTTCAGGCGAATCACTTGATTGCCCGAGGTGATCATCAAGATCTGATCGTCGGGAGCAACCAGGATCTGATCGACCACTTGGCCGATGTCGTCGCGCTGACGCGCGAACGCCTTCACGCCCTTCCCGCCGCGCGAAGTGTGGCGATACTCGTCGATCGGCGTGCGCTTGCCGTAGCCAAGCGAGGTGACCAGCAGCACTTCCTTGCGATCCGGTTCCACGATGTCCATCGCGATGACGGTATCGTCGGCGTCCAAGGTCATCGCCTTGACGCCGCGCGCCTGCCGCCCCATCGGGCGCACCGTCTTCTCGTTGAAGTGCACCGCCATGCCGCTGCGGGTCGCGAGGATGATGTCGTGCGAGCCGGTCGAGAGATCGACTGCAAGCAAGTCGTCGCCTTCATCGAGGTTGATCGCCGCCAGTCCGTTGCGGCGCACGTTGGCAAAATCTTCGAGCTTGGTCTTCTTGATGACCCCGCGCCGCGTGACCATCACCAGATACTTCTCGCCCTCAAAGGTGTCGATCGGGAAGACCGCCGTCACTTCCTCGCCGGGCGGCAGGGTGAGCAGATTGACCAGCGCGGTGCCGCGCGCCTGACGCGTGGTATCGGGGATCTCGTAGCCGCGCAAGCGATACACGCGACCCTTGTTGGTAAAGAACAGCACGTGATCGTGCGTCTTGGTCACGAAGAAGTTGCGCACGACGTCTTCGCGCTTGAGATTCGAAATTCCGATCACGCCGCGGCCGCCCCGGTTCTGCGTACGGAAGGTATCGACCGACACGCGCTTGATATAGCCGCCCACGGTGTAGGTGACGACCACGTCCACGTTAGGCGTGAGTTGTTCGATCGACATCTCGTCTTCGGCCGGCTCGATCTTCGTGCGGCGCGCGTCGCCGAAGCGTTTTTTGACGTCGAGCGTCTCGGCTTTGACGATTGCGAGGATGCGCCGCGGGCTCCCCAGGATATCCTGCAACTCGGCGATGAGCTTGATGAGCTCCGTATACTCGTCCTCGATCTTCTTGCGCTCGAGGCCGGTCAGCGTACGCAGGCGCATGTCGACGATCGCCTGCGCCTGGATCTCCGAAAGTCCGAAGCGCTCGCGCAGCTTCGTCTTGGCTTCGTCGGTGGTCGCGCTGGCACGCACGATCGCGATCACTTCGTCGATGTTGTCGAGCGCGATGCGGTAGCCTTCCAGCAGGTGCGCCCGCTCTTCGGCCTTGCGCAAGTCGTAGCGGGTACGCCGCGTGACCACGTCGCGCCGATGCGCGATGAACAAATCGAGCATCTCGCGCAGCCGAAGCACGCGCGGTTCCAGCGCCACGGAGCCGTCCGCGCGCGGTTCGCCGGTCGGTACCAGTGCGAGCATGTTGAAGCCAAAGCTGGACTGAAGCGGGGTATGCTTGAAGAGCTGATTGAGCACGACCTTAGGCGTCGCGCTCTTCTGCAGCTCGATCACCACGTTCATGCCCTTGCGGTTCGAGAGATCGTCGAGCCGCGCGATGCCCTGGATGCGTTTCTCGGAGTGGGCTTCGGCGATGTCCTCGACGATGCGGTTCTTATAGACCTGATACGGAATCTCGGTGATGACGATCTTGTGCTTGCCCTTGTCCTCCACGATCTCCGCGGTGCCGCGGATCGCGATCGAACCGCGCCCGGTCTTGTACGCCTCGCGGATCGCCTCTTGCCCGTGAATCGTTCCGCCGGTCGGAAAGTCGGGTCCCTTCACGATGTCGCAGAGCGCGTCGTCGGTCAGATTTTCGTCGTCGATGATCGCCGCGATCGCCTCGGCGATTTCGCCAAGATTGTGCGGCGGAATGTTGGTCGCCATGCCGACCGCGATGCCGCTCGACCCGTTGACCAGCAGCTGCGGAATCTTACTCGGGAGCACCGACGGCTCGGTCCCCTGGTTATCGAAGTTCGGGACGAACGGAACGGTTTCTTTATCGATGTCGGCCAGCACGTCGAGGGCCAGGCGATCCAGCCGCGCCTCGGTATACCGGTAGGCGGCCGGCCGATCCGGATCGATCGAGCCGAAGTTGCCGTGCCCGTCGATCAGCGGATAACGCAGCGTAAAATCTTGGGCCATGCGCACGAGCGCGTCGTAGACCGACGAGTCGCCGTGCGGGTGAAAGCTCTTGAGGACTTCGCCGATGACTCCGGCGCACTTGCGGTGCTGCTTGCTGGGGTCCATGCCCATCTCGCGCATCGCGAAGAGGATGCGCCGCTGCACCGGCTTGAGACCGTCCCGCACGTCGGGCAGCGCACGCGACGCAATGACCGACATGGCATACGAGAGATAGCTCTCTCGCATTTCGTCTTCGACGTTGACCTGCTGAACGATATCGTTGTGAATGGGGAACTCCACCTCTGGAACGAAGGACGGCTGGCTCGAGGCCAACCGCAGCCTGATAAACTACCCGTTCGGAGGCGCGTTTTCCTCGGGAAGAGGGATGCCCTCGGCATCGAGGTGGCGTTCGGCGAGCGGGTCGATCGGCTCGCCCGGAAAGCGCAGCGGCCCGTCCAGATCGGCCGGCTCGTCGAGATCGAACGAAACCGCTGCCGCCGACTGCGCCGGACGGCGCTCGGGCGGTGCCGGCTCGGGTGGTGGTGCGGCCGCCGGGCGGTCGCGCGGCTCGCCGAGGCGCGCCTTGGCAGCCTCCGCGGCGCTACGCACGCGCTCCAGCCCACGATTCAGGGCGGCGTCGAGGTCGGCGCCGAAGTCCGCTCCCATGAGCGCCGACTTCGCCGCTACGCAGCGCCATACTCTTTCCGACGAAGCCGCGTTCGTGCGCTTCGGCGAGGCGCTGGCGCAGCGGCTGCGCCCCGGCGACGTGCTGGCCCTCAGCGGCGGCCTGGGCGCCGGGAAGACCACCCTGGTGCGGTCGATCGTGCGCGCCCTGCACGGCGCCGACACCGCGACCAGCCCGACCTTTACCTTTCGGCATCGCTACGTGGCGGCGGGGCGCGTGCCGATCGAACACCTCGACCTCTACCGCCTCGAGGAGCCGCACGAACTGGTGGAGCTCGGCCTCGAGGAGGCTTTCGACGGCGACGCGATCGTGCTGATCGAGTGGTGGGAGCGGGCCCCGGCGCTGCTCCCGACGCGGTACTACACGATCGCAATTGAGGGGAGCGGTACCACCGCGCGCACCGTCACGGTGCACGACCCGGCATGAACGTGCTCGCGATCGACGGCGCACTGGGGACCTTCTCGGTAGCGGTGGCCGACCGGGAGCGCATCGTGGCCGTGCGCGAGGTGCCGACCGCGCAGGCGCTCGAGCAGGGTTTGGCGGCCGTCGACGCCGCCCTGGCCGCTGCCGGACGCCCGCGGCTCGACCGCATCGCGGTCGGCACCGGCCCCGGACGCTTTACCGGGCTGCGCATCGCGATCGGCTACGCCAAATCCCTGGCCTTGGGGTGGGGGATCGGGCTGGCCGGCATCGGGTCGTACGATGCCCTCGAAGGCGGTGCGCTCGACGGGGAGCGGCTGACGGTCGTCAGCGGGCGGCCGGGCGTCATCGCCGCCCGCTACGTGGGCCCGCGCGGCACCCACGTTGCGGCCGGTGCGGTCGACGCGGTGCTCGCGACGCTACTCGCCGACGTGCGGGGCGAGCTGCGGGTCGCCGGTGCGGCGGAGGACGCACGCGCCGCCCTCGCCGAACGCGGCATCACCGTGTTGCCCATCCCGGCTCCGGCCGAACCGGCCGCCGCCACCATCGCCCGCCTGGCGCAGCGGATCGATCCCGCGCCGACGCCGCACGCCGTTCGACCCGACTATGGCGAGGCGCCGGCCGTCAGCCTGCCGGCCGGCAAACGGCGATGAAGGCCGAGTTGCCGCCCACGCCGGCCGAGCGGCCCGAACGGCTCGCGATCGCGCGCATGTCGACCAACGACATCCCCGAGGTGACGCGCATCGAACGCGCATCGTTTGCGACCACTTGGCCGGCCGATGCGTTTTTCAACGAGCTCTCGACCAACAAGCTGGCGCATTACTTCGTCGGACGCCTCGAGGGGCGCATCGTGGCCTACGGCGGCATTTGGGTGATCTTGGAGGACTCGCACATTACCACCGTGGCGGTTGCGCCCGAACTGCGCGGGCGCGGCCTGGGCGAGGCGATGCTGGTACACCTGCTCGATCGGGCCATCGAGCGCGGCGCCGCCTGGATGACCCTCGAGGTACGCGAAAGCAACACCGCGGCACAGAGTCTCTACCGCAAATACGGCTTTACGACCGTTACGATGCGTAAGGGATACTACAGCGACGACAACGAGAGTGCGCTGGTGATGTGGGCGGGAAATCTCAAGAGCGCGCTCTTCCGCAACCGGCTCGACGTTCTGCGCGCGCGCCACGAGCGCGCCTCGTGACCTTCGCCACGCTGAGCGAACGCGTCCGCGCGCATCTCGGACAATCCCATCGCTACGCGCATACCGTCCGGGTGGCACGCTGCGCCGACGTACTGGCGCAGCGCCACCGGCTCGATGGGCGCGCCGCGCGCACCGCCGGGATGCTGCACGACGTGGCGCGGCTCTACTCGGCGGAACGGCTGATCGCGGAGTGCGAGGCGCGCGCCATGTCGATCGATGCGTTCGAACGCGCGCATCCGATCGTACTGCACGCGCGGCTCGGCGCCGCCATCGCGCGCGAATCCTTCGGCATCCGCGACGCAGCGGTGCTCTCGGCAATCGAAAAGCACACCCTCGGGGCGGCGGCGATGCAGCCGCTCGACTGCGTGCTGTACCTGGCCGATGGCTTGGAGCCCAAGCGCAACTTTGCGGAACGCGAGGCGCTTTGGGAGTTAGCGCAGCGCGACTTGGCAGCGGCGACGGCCGCACTGCTGCGCGCGACGGTGGCGTGGATGACCGACAAGGGAATGGAGGTTGCGCCGCAAACGCTGGCGGCGATCCACGGTCTTTCCCGGGAGGTTTGGGTATCCGCGAGTTAATCGAGGTCGTGCGCGAGGCCGCGCTCGACAAAAAGGGTGAGGATTTGAGCGTCATCGACGTTCACGGGCGCACGATCCTTGCCGACGCCTTCGTCCTGGTGACGGGGCGCTCACGCATTCAGGTGCGCGCCATCGCCGACGCCGTCGTCGAAGCGGTCAAACGCGAAGGGCACCCGGTCGCACGGATCGAGGGCGAGAGCGACGGGACCTGGATCCTGATCGACCTGGGCAGCGCAATCGTCAACGTCTTCACGCCGGAGCAGCGCCAGTTCTACAACCTCGAACGGCTGTGGTCCGAAGTTGCCAAGCGCACGGAAGCGGCAACATGAGCCGCAAGCGCCCCCAACGCCACCTCACGCGGGCGGCGCGCGCCCGCCGCGAGTTCTGGAAGCGCCTGGGCGTCTGGGTCTTCCTGATGATTTTCGCCTTCAGCGTGGTCGGCGGTTTGATCGTCCTGGGCACCTCGCTGGCAGCTCGCTAAGCCAGGTAGAGGTCCGACCAGGCGAGCGTCCAACAGCCCTCTACACGGAGGGTTATCGCATGAACAACGATCGCAATTTCGACCATCACCTCACGCGCGGTACGTTCTTCGTCGGAGTCGCGGCGCTCGGTGCGGCGGTCGTCGGCGAAGGAGCCGTCGCGAGAGCCGCTAATGCGTCGGCAGCCATGACGCCTGATGCTGCACTGCACCGCTTGATGGACGCCAACGCCGCGTTCGTTCGCACGGGGGGGCCGAGCCGCGGCCAGAGCGTGGCCGAACGCACCGCGCTCGCCAGCGGCCAACACCCATTTGCCGCAATCCTGACCTGCGCCGACTCGCGCACCGCGCCGGAGATATTCTTCCACCAAGGTCTGGGCGACATCTTCGTGGTGCGGGTCGCCGGCAACGTGGCGACGACCACCGAGGTCGCCAGCCTCGAGTACGCCGCCGCGGTGCTCAAGACGCCGCTGGTCTTGGTGGTCGGCCACACGGCGTGCGGCGCCGTCGGCGCCGGGATCGGGTTGGTCGAGGGCAAGCACTTTCCGGGTGAAATCGGCAAGCTGGCGGCGCTGATCGAGCCGGCTGCCAAGCACACCAAGGGCGAGGCGGGCGACTGGCAGCAGAACGCGATGAAGGCCAACGTCGGGATGAGCGTCGCGGCGCTCAGGCGCTCGAGCGTGCTCGCGGACCTCGAGAAATCCGGGGAGCTGAAGATCGCCGGGGCCTTCTACGACCTCGCAACCGGGAAGGTAAGCGCGCTCTAGCGCACCCCGCCGCCGGGATTCACCCACCGGCGGCTTCTGGGTAGGTGCTATTGTCGACAATGTGCAATACCGGCGCATGCATACCGCCACCGATGACCTTGCCGCGCTCCACGCGCGCTACGTCCTGACGCCCTGGGTCCCCCAGGCCGGCCGCACGTCGCCGACCATCGTCCGCGGCGAGGGGTGTCGCCTCTACGACGATCGCGGTCAAAGCTACCTCGACTTCTCGGCCGGGCTGGTCGCGGTCAATCTTGGCCACGGCCATGCCGGCGTCGCCGATGCCATCGGCGCCCAGGCGCGCCGGTTGGCCTATGCCGCGCCGAGCTTGAATCACGACGTGCGCGCCGAGCTGGCGCATGCAATCGCCGCCATCGCTCCCTGGGGCCCAGAGGGGTGCCGTATCTTCTTCACGACCGGCGGCGGTGAAGCCAACGAAGACGCCATCAAGTTCGCGCGCGCGCTGACCGGCCGCCATAAGGTTCTCGCGGGCTACCGTTCCTTTCACGGCTCGGCACCCGGCGCCGGAACGCTCACCGGCGAGAACCGCCGCTGGCCGAACGAGCCCGGCATTCCGGGCGTGGTGCACTTCTTCACGCCCTTTCCGTATCGCAGCCCGTTCTTCACGCGCGATCCGGCCGAAGAGTGCGCGCGCGCGCTCGCGCACGTCGAAGACGTCCTTACCTACGAAGGGCGCGATCGGGTCGCCGCGCTGCTGATCGAGCCGATCGTCGGCTCCAACGGCGTCGTACTCTATCCCGAGGGGTACCTCGCGGGCTTGCGCGAGATATGCAGCCGTCACGGCATCCTGCTGATCTTCGACGAGGTGATGACCGGCTTCGGCCGCACCGGCGCCGCCTTTGCGGCGCAGCGCTTCGGCGTGACGCCCGATCTCTTCACGTTTGCCAAGGCGGTGACGTCGGCGTACGTTCCGCTCGGCGGCGTCGCGGTACGCGAGGAGTTGGCGGCGCACTTCGATAGCCATCCGCTACCGAGCGGACACACGTTTAGCGGACATCCGCTGGCGATGGCGGCCGGCCTCGCCGCGCTGCGCGCGTATGCGAGCGAGGGCCTCTTCGAACGCGCGAACCGGGTGGGCGAGTGGCTGCGCGCCCGCTTCGACGCGCTCGCCCGCGCGCATCCGATGCTCGGCGAGGTGCGCGGCAGCGGTGCCTTCTTCGGACTCGAACTGGTCGCCGATCGCGAGACACGCGCGCCGTTGGTCGCCTGGCAAGGCGCGGCCAACCTCAACGCGCTGGTGGCCGATCTGCTGCGACGCGGACTCTACGTCTACGCGCGCTACAACGTGATCATCGTCGCACCGCCGCTCACGATCTCGCCCGAAGAGATCGACCACGCCGGCGCGATCCTCGACGATGCGTTCACCGCCTACCGCAAGGAGCATGCTTGAGATGAAGCTCACGGTCCACGATCCCGCCACCGGCGAGTGCCTCGGCGACGTCCCGACCGCCACCCCGACCGACGTCGATCGCGTCGTCGCCGTCGCTGCGGCGGCCTACCCCGGTTGGTCGGCCGTTCCCGTGGTCGAACGCGCGCGCCTGATGTTTCGCTACGCCGACGCCCTCGAGCGCGCGCACGAAGAGCTGGCGATCTCGGTGTCGCGGGAGAACGGCAAGACGATCGCCGACGCCCGCGCCGAGGTGCGGCGCGGCATCGAAGCCGTCGAGTTTGCGTGCGGCATGCCGACGCTGATGATGGGCGACGCCCTCGCCGACATCGCGCGCGGCGTCGACTGCGCGTCGTTCCGCGCGCCGCTCGGCGTCTGCGTCGGCATCACGCCCTTCAACTTTCCGGCGATGATCCCGCTGTGGATGATTCCGATCGCGCTCGCCGCCGGCAACACCTTCGTCCTCAAGCCGTCGCCGCAAACGCCGCTGACCGCGGAGATTCTGGCGCGCATCGCGCGCGAGTGCCGCTTTCCGGCCGGCATTCTCAACGTCGTGCACGGCGGCATCGAGGTGAGTGAAGCACTCATCGACCATCCGCAGGTCGCGGCCGTTTCGTTCGTCGGGTCCACGCCGGTCGCACGCGCCGTGCAGCAGCGCGCGGTCGCGGCCCACAAGCGCGTGCAGGCGCTGGGTGGTGCGAAGAACTTCCTGATCGTCATGCCCGACGGCGTCGACGCCTCGATCGACGCCATCGTCGCCTCGGCATTCGGCGGCGCCGGGCAGCGCTGTTTGGCGGGTTCGGTCGCGATCGCAGTCGGCGACGCGGGGGATCGGCTCGCCGCCGGTTTGGTCGCGGCGGTCGCGCAACTGCGCCTGGGACCCGGCGTCGACGAAGCTACCGACATGGGTCCGGTCGTCAGTGCGGCCGCGCGCGCGCGCGTCGCCGGATACGTGGAACGCGCGCGCGCAGCCGGTGCCTCGCTCATCGCGGGCGGTGACGACGCTCCGACCGGCGGCGCCTTTCTACGACCGACGATCTTCGATCGCGTCGATCCCGTCAGCGAACTGGCCACCGAGGAGATCTTCGGGCCGGTGCTCGCGATCGTGCGCGTGGCCACGCTCGAGGACGCGATTGCGCTCGCCAATGCCTCGCGCTACGGCAACGCGTCGTCGATTTTTACCCGTAGCGGCGGCGCGGCGCGCACCTTCGCGCGCGCCATCGACGTCGGCATGATCGGCGTGAACATCGGGGTTGCGGCGCCGATGGCGTTCTTCCCGTTCGGCGGCGTCAAGGAGTCGATCTTCGGCGACCTGCGCGCACACGGCCGCGACGCGGTCGCGTTTTACACGCAGCAGCGCGTCGTCATCAGTCGCTGGCCGAGCTGAGATTCTCGGGCGGAAGAGCAACCAGCGCTTCGTCGAGCCCGTGGCGGATGTGGGCGTCGAGGATCTCTTGCGCGCGCACGGCGTTGCCGTCCCTAATCGCCGCCAGCAGGCCGCGATGTTCGTCGGCGAGGTCTTCGGCCCGGCGATAGTGCTTGCTGGTCACGCGAATGTATAGACGAAACTGATTGAGTAACCCATCGAAGCTGCGCAGCAGTACGGCGTTGTCGGTCAGGGCGACCAGCGCGCGGTGCATCGCGAGGTCGGCGGCAACTGCCGCGCGCGCATCGCCGCGCTGCAACGCCGCGGCAATACGCTCGACGTGCGACCGCAGCGCCTCGATGGCGTCCGGCGCCGAGGCCTGGCACAGCCGCACGATCGCAAAGCGTTCGAGCGCGAGCCGCACGTCGAGCAGATCCCGCAAGCGCTTGCGCCGCAGCGGCACGACGATCGCCCCGCGATAGGGCACCATTTCGACCAGCCCCTCCTCGCTCAAACGCAGCAGCGCCTCGCGTACGGGACTGCGACTGACGCCGAGTTCGCGGGCGATCTCGAGTTCGATCAAGCGCGCCCCGGGCTCAACCTCGCCGATCGCGATCCGATCGCGCAGCACGTCGGCAACGCGTTCGGTGGTCGAGGCCCGCGACAGCTCGCCGCTCATGCCGGCTCGACGCGACGCCGGCGGCGCGCGAACCACCACGCGCCGATGGCGAGGTAGGCGACGAACTCGCAGGCGTACCAACGCTGCGGGGGCGGCGGCACCGGATAGACCAGCGTCACCGCTGGGACGATCAACAGGACGACGGCGACCACCGCAACCGCACCGTCGACGAAGCGCAACTCGCCCAGGCGTCGCACGTACACCAGCGCGGCGAACGAGATGACGGCATAGATGACGATGAACCCGAACGAGCTCAGGGTACCGCAATCGTTGAAAACGTCGATTGGATGAACGCCGAACAGCAGTGCCGCCACAGCAATCAGCGTCGTCACCGCGACGATCGCGCTGACGGCGACGTGCGGCGTGCCGTGGCGCGGCTCGATCTTACCCAGCGCCGGCGGAAAGAGTCGGGCGCCGGCCATTGCGTAGAGAATGCGCCCCGACGCCGTCACGCAGGCGAGGCACACCGAAAACGCGCTGCACAGCGCGCCGAGGGTAATCGGGATGCGCAGATACCCGGCGTGAAAAAGCGTGGCGAGGTCGCCGAGCGGCGAGTCGGCGGCCGCCAACGACTTACCGCTACCGGCGAAGCCGAGAATTTCGGCATAGGTGGTCACGATAAAGAACAGGCTTGCCAGCGCGACGCTCCATAGCACGGCGCGCGGAATCGTGACCAGCGGGCGACTGGCTTCGGCGCCGAAGGCGGTGGCGCTCTCGAACCCGACCAAGCTAAAGACGGCGGTGGCAATCGCAAGGCCCCAGTTGGGAATGCCGCCGGTCACGCGCAACTCGCCGGGATCGATGCTCCAGCCGTGCTTGGCCAAGATCGTGACGACGATCCCGAGGATGATCGTCACCGAGATCGCTTCGAGCACCAGCATGACGATCGCGGAAACCTGCACGCCACGAAAGGCAGCTTGCCAGCAGATCGCGGCGATGACGACGACGGTGCCGAGATGCAGCAGCAGCGAGCCGGAGACGCCCAGCGCCCCGAGCAAAAGCTCCACGAAAAGCGCCATCGCGCCGAGCACGGCGGCCGCAACAAAGACGTACGACCACAGCAGGATCCAGCCGGCGAGCGCGCCGGGGAGCGGGCCGAGGTTGGCGGCCGCGTACTCGTACATCGAGCCCGCGCCGGTCGAGCGTCGCGCGAACTGGTTGATGTTCAGCGCAACGAACGTGAGCATGACCCCGCCAAAGACGTAGGCCAGCCACGTGCCGTTGCCGGCGTTGGCGAACATGAACGGCGCGATCAGCACCGGGGTCATGCTCGGCCCGATCAGGGCAATCGAGGTCGCCAGCACTTCGACGAAGGAGAGCGACCCGCTTCGGAGTTGCGCGGGTTGGTCCATCATCGCGGAAGTGCGCGCCCGCGCGCCAAGTTCCTATGGAGCGGGCCGACAACTCCGGGGCACCCGCTTGTCGGCCGGCGACAGCGAAACATCGCGCCGGGAGCGTGGTAGCATGGCTTCGGAGGAACACAGACCGCATGCATCGACTCATCGCCGCCGGAACGCTCGCGTTCGCGTTCGCAGCGGTGGCCGTCCCGGCCGCCGCCCAGAGTTTCGTCCAGGATCAGGCCGGCATGTTCTCGGCCGCGACCGTCGCGCGCCTGAACACGCGCATCGGCAACTTCAACGCGCAGACCGGCAAGGAGATCGTCGTGATGACGGTACCCTCGCTCAACGGCGCGCCGATCGCCACCGCCGCGCAGACCGCATTTGCGCAAGCGCATATCAACGGTATCCTGATCTTCATCGCGCGCGACGATCGCCAAGACATCATCGTGCCCGGCACCGCCGAGGTGCGTAGCGGCTGGTTCGGCGGGAGCGTCTTGAGCGACGTCCGCACCGGCATGGAGCAAGCCTTCAAGGCCGAGAACTACGACGCCGGCATCACCGGCGCGGTCGGCGGTTTGCTGGACATCTATCGCCAGCATCTCGGCAGCCTCAGCGGCGCCCGCGGCGGCGGCAGCGCGCTCGCACCGCAAATGCAGGGAACGCCGGCGCAATCGACGGGAGGCTTTCATCTGAGCATGTTTTGGTGGATCGTCCTGATCGTGGTCGGCTTCCTGATCGTGCGCTCGCTCATGCGCGCGGCAGCGATGCAGCGCATGGCCGGCGGCGCCCCCGGGGCGCCGGGAACACCGGGTGCACCGGGCGTGCCACCCGCCGGGCCCGGCTACGGCCCCGGGTATGGCCCGGGTTACTACGGCGGCGGTGGGGGCAGCTTTTGGAGCGGCCTGCTCGGCGGACTGGGCGGTGCCTGGCTCGGGAGCGAGATGTTCGGAAATCGTGGCGGCGGCACCATGCTCGATCCCGGAAATGCCGGCATGCTCGGGGGCGGTGGAAACGCCGGCGGCTGGGGCGGCGGTGACGCGGGCGGCTGGGCCAACGACGCGGGCCAAGCCGACATGGGCGGCGCCAGCGCCGGCGACTGGAGCGGCGGCGGTTTCGGGGATGCCGGTGGCGGTGGTTTCGGCGGCGGCGGCTTCGGTGGCGGCGGCGACTTCGGCGGGGGTGATTCCGGAGGCGGCTGGTGACGCGCCGCGCGCTCGTGGCGGTCGCGCTGGCCGGCGCCTTTCTACCGGCCGGCGCAGCCGCCGGCCCGACGGCACCGCCGCTGACCACCTCGCAGCAAGTGCTGGCGGCGATCCAGCGCACCTGGAACGGGCTGCGCAGCTATAGCGTCCCGCTTACGATGAAGGGCAGCGTCAAGGTCGGCTTCATCTCTTTGCCGTTTACCATGAGCGGGACCGAGTACTACCAGGCGCCCGACAAGCAGGCGCTGCGCATGCGTGACGTGCCCAAACTCGCGCAGCAGTTTGCCAATCAAGTCGGCTCGCTGGGCCTCCCGGAAACCTGGCCCAAGACCTATGCGATCGCCCTGAAGGGCCGCGAACTCCACGGCAAGCACCTGGCGTACGTGCTGGTGGGCGTGCCGCGCGCGAGCGGCAACGTCAAGAACGTCACGCTCTGGGTGAACGCGCAGTCGTTCGCGATCAACGATGTCGAGTTCGCCTATCAAAACGGCGCGCGCCTGCATCTCACCTTGCTGCACCACAACAAGAACGCCTACCGGCTCCCAGCCGGCGCGCAGATCGACGCCAAGTTTCCGGGGTACGGCGGCAGCGCGACGATCGAATACGGCACCTACGCGACCAACGTTCCGATCGACCCGTCGGTCTTCAAAAAGCAGTAGTTTTCAACCTCGCGCGAGTAAGCAGTCGGCATGCACCGCATGCTCTGCTCGCTGCTCGCCGGACTGCTGCTGCTCGGCGCAGCCCCCACTCGCTCGCTCGCTTCGGTTTCGCCCGATTACCTGACCGCCATGCACTGGCGCATGATCGGACCGTTTCGCGGCGGTCGCGCCTTGGCGGTTACCGGCGTGCCCGGTCATCCCAACCGCTACTACTTCGGATCGGTCGACGGGGGCGTCTGGGAGAGCACCGACGCCGGACGCACCTGGAATCCGATCTTCGACGGCCAAGACGTCGCGTCGATCGGTACGATCGCGGTCGCGCCGAGCGCGCCCGATACGCTTTACGTGGGAACCGGCGAAGCCGACATGCGCTCCGACATCGCCTACGGTAACGGCGTCTACAAATCGACCGACGGCGGCAAGACCTGGACGCACGAGGGGTTGACCGATACCCAGCAGATCGGCGCGATCGTCGTCGACCCGACCAACCCGAACGTCGTCTACGTTGCGGCACTCGGGCATGCCTACGGCCCCAACGCCGAACGGGGCGTCTTCAAGAGCGTCGACGGCGGCACGACCTGGAGCAAGGTGCTCTACAAAAACCCCAACACCGGTGCGATCGCGCTGGCGATGGATCCCTCCAATCCCAACGTGCTCTACGCGGCGCTCTGGCAGACGCGGCGCCCGCCGTGGAACGTCTACCCGCCCTCGAACGGCCCCGGCAGCGGGCTCTACAAGAGTACCGATGCCGGCAAGACGTGGCAGCATCTCACCGCCGGTCTGCCGGCGCACGTCGGGCGCATCGGCGTCGCGATCGCGGGCACCCAACCACAACGCATCTACGCGGTGGTCGATAGCGACGCGCAGCACGGCGGCATCTACGTCTCCAACGACGGCGGCGCGCACTGGGCACGCAGCGACGCCGACTGGCGTCTGTGGCAGCGCGGATGGTACTTCGGCGGCATCACGGCCGACCCGAAGAACCCGAACGAAGTCTACGTGATGAACACGGCGACCTACCGTTCGATCGACGGCGGCAAGACGTTCGATGCAATTCGAGGCGCACCCGGCGGCGACGACTATCACACGCTTTGGATCGCGCCCGACGATCCCAACCACATGATTCTCGCCAGCGATCAGGGCGTGGTCGTCAGCGTCAACGACGCCAAGACTTGGAGTTCCTGGTACAATCAGCCGACCGGACAGTTTTATCACGTCGCGGTCGACAACCGGTTCCCGTTCTTCGCGTACGGCGCGCAACAGGATTCGGGCGCCGCGATGGCACCGAGCGCGACCAAGTACGCGACCATCTCGCAACAGGATTTTCGTCCGATCGACGTCGGCGGTGAAAACGGCGAACTGGCGCCGGATCCGCACCATCCCGGTCTGGTGTACGGCGGCACCGTCACCAAGGAACTCGTGGCGACCGGCTGGGAGCAGAACATCGATCCAACGCTCGCCTACCCGCGCCACGTGTGGCGTGGTACCTGGACACTGCCGCTGGTCTTCTCGCCGATCGACGGACGCACGCTCTACTTCGGCCGCCAGCGCATCTTTCGTTCGACCGACGCCGGCAACACCTGGCAGATCGTCAGCCCCGACCTCGCCCGCCCGGTCATGGCGCCGCCGAGCAACCTCGACGCACCGACCGCCGCCGACAACGACGGGCTGGCGCGTCACGGCGTGGTCTACGCGATTGCGCCCTCGCCGCTACGCCGCAACCTGATCTGGGCCGGCACCGACGACGGGTACGTATGGATTACGCGCGACGGCGCCAAGCACTGGACGAACGTCACGCCGCCGGCGTTGACGCCGTGGAGCAAGATTGCCGCCATCGAAGCCTCACACTTCGATCCCAGGACCGCCTACATCGCCGTCGATCGCCATCGCCTCAACGACTATCGTCCGTACATCTACCGCACCACCGACGACGGCCGAACCTGGACGCGCATCGATCGCGGCATTCCGGACGGTGCGTTCGTGAACGTAGTACGCGAGGATCCGCACGTTCGCGGGTTGCTCTACGCCGGCACCGAACACGGCGTCGACGTCTCGTTCGACGACGGAGCGCACTGGCAGTCCCTGCGCCTCAACCTTCCCGTTACCTCGGTGCGCGACATCGCGCTGCGCGATGACGCGATGGTGATCGCGACCCACGGACGTGCCTTCTGGATGCTCGACGACATCGCGCCGCTGCGCCAAATGCGCGCCGCGGTCGCGGCCGGCGGCACCTATCTCTTCGCACCGGCGCTGAGCTATCGCGTGCGCCCCGGCAACGAGGAAGGCACGCCGTTGCCGCTCGACGAGCCGCAGGCGCAGAATCCCACCCCCGGCGTCGCGATCGACTACTACCTGCCCGACGTGCCGCGCACGCCGGTCGTCCTCGCAGTGCTGACGCCGAAGGGGACGCTGCTGCGCCGCTGGTCGAGCGCACAGAAGCCGCAGGTACCCAATCCGAATGCGGTCGACATCGCACCGCAGTGGCTCACCACGCCGCCGCTGCCGGCGGCAACCGCGGGGGCGCACCAGTTCGTGTGGGGCTTCCATGCCAAAAACGCCAACGGGCCGCTGGTCCCACCGGGCACCTACCTGGTGCGTCTGAGCGTCAACGGGCGCACCTACACGCAGCACGCCACCGTGCTGCGCGATCCACGCGTTCCCGCCACCAACGCCGATCTGCGCGCGCAGTACGCGCTGGCGACGGCCATCGACGCTCGTATCGCCGCCGTGCACGCGGCACGCGCGCGTGCCCTGGCACTGCTGAAGACGCTCAAGAGCGCGGCCGCACGCACCGAGTTGCGCCGCGCGGTGATCGGCATCCGAATCGCCGGTAACCCCGACGACTCGGTCGGCGCACCCGCGCACGACTTCGCGAGCCTGCGGTTTCTGGCCGGCGCGTACGCGAATCTCGAAGCGGCGGTCGAGAGCGCCGATGCGGCGCCGACCGCCGACATGCGCGTCGCCTACCGCAAGCTGAACACCATCGAGGCGCGCGCTTTGGCCACCCTCGCGCGACTATCGCCGTAGGCCGGCGATGGTCGCGGCGGGCGGCTTAGCGGCCGGCCTGTAGGGTCTGCGCGTACCAGTTCTCCAAGTCGGCATGGTACTTGGCCAGCGCCGAGAGATGGAGATAGATCATGTGCCCGGACTGGTAGAACCCATAGGTGATGTTGCGCTGCAGGGTCGGCGGTAAGTTCATGTGGTTAAGTTCGTAGACCGTGCCGAAAAACGGCGTCGCGAAGTCGTAGTAGCCGTTGGCCGAGAAAACGTGCAGGTTGGCATTGAAGGCCATCGCATTGGCGAGGTCGGCGACCGTGTTGGCCGGCTCCTGCCCGTCGTGCTTCCAATCCCACTGCCGAAAGACGTTGATGACCGGCAGATAGGGAATCGGCGGATTGTATCCGAGTTCGTGCCGGTAGTAGTAGTTGGCCGAGCTGATGAACGCTAGATCGATCGACGCGTCGGTCGCGTCGAAGTTCGGTTGCTGGCTCGGGATGTCTAAGTTGTACGACGTGTAGCGTCCATCGTAACGCCCGATCATCTGCCCGCTATTGCGCAGCAACTGGGTGGTGAAGCGTACGTAGTTGACCCGCAGGTTGGATTCGCGAATATACTGCTCGGAGAGCCCGGTATAGTCGTGCAGCTTCATCACCACGTCGCTAAAGGTGGACGGCGAGAGCTGCGCGCCCTGCGCGAGCGCGTTGAGGTACTCGCCCATCGCAAATGCCTCGACCTTCGGCAAGAGCACCGACAGCGTCGTCGGGGGACCGGGGATCATGTGGTGGTACCAGGCCGCCGCCGCTTCGGTAGGCAGATAGAAGACGTAATCCCAGTCCGCGTCGCCGCCGCCGAACGGGACCGTCTCGAAGTTCGAAAACCAGTCGAGGCTAAAGTTGAGGATGGCCGACTGCAGCACGACGCCGTTCATGCTGACGCCCTCGTTTTGCAGGTAGTTTACCAGCATCGCGGAGCGCGGCGTTCCGTACGACTCGCCGAAGAGAAACTTGGGCGAGTTCCAACGGTTGAATTTGCTGATGTAGTTGGTGACGAACTGCCCGAAGGCGCGGACGTCCTGATCGACGCCGTAGAACTCCTTCGGCGTGCCGACGCCGACGATGCGGCTGAAGCCGGTACCGGGCGCGTCGATGAACACCATGTCGGTGCGATCCAGCAGCGTGTACTGATTGTTGACTAGCGTGTAGGGCGCGTTGGGGGTCGGGACGCCGTTGCCGACCAAGACGCGCTTGGGGGCGAACGACCCCATCGCCAGCCACACGGTCGAGCTGCCCGGACCGCCGTTGTAGAAGAACGTGACCGGACGTTTCGACGCATCGGTGCCGTCGAGGGTGAAGGCGGTGTAGTACATGCGACAGGTCGGCTGACCCTTGGTGTTGCGCAGCAGAATCGTGCCGGCCCGTGCCGTGTACGGATAGATCTTACCGCCGATTGCGATCTTGTGGTGCGTCACCGCATCGGGAATCGCCCCGAACATCGGCGCGGGCGCCGGTTTCGGCGGCGCTTTCGGCGCCGGTGGGGCGGCGGCGATCGCGGTCGCGCCGGAGCCGATCGCCGCGAAGACCGCGACGAGGAAGCTTACGATGAGTCGCTTGCGCACGAATGGATATCCCCGTTTAGCGATGCTGAAGAGTTTTGGCATACCAACGCTCCAAATCGGCGTGGTAGAGCTTGAGGGCCGGAACGCTCAGATAGATCATGTGGCCCGACGGATAGAACCCGTAGGTGATATTCTTTTGGATCGCCGGCGCAAGGTTCATGTGATTCAGCGCGTAGACGGTCGCAAAGAACGGCGTCGCGAAATCGAAGTACCCATTCGCCGAGAAGACCTGGAGCGCTGGATTGTAGGTCATGGTCGAGGCGAGATCGGTCGTAACGTTGGTGATGTTGAGCCCGTTGTGGCTGTTGTTCCAGCTATGACCGTTGGCGTAGATCTCGTTGTAGATTTCGTAGCGATAGAGATTGGGCGGATTGTAGCGCAGGGTTTGACGCATGTACGCATTTCCGGCGGCGACGAACGCCGAATCGATTCCGGCATCGGTCGGATCCCAGTCGGGCGTCTCTTCGGGCACGTCGATCGAGTACGTCTGATAGCGCGCGTCGAGGCGGCCGATCACGATCCCGTGCTCGCGCAAGAGCTCGTTTTCGAAACGATCGTAACGAATGCGCAAGTTCGAGTTTCGAATGTACTGTTCGGAGAGCCCGGTGAAGCGGTGCAGTTTGGTGAGAATGTCGTTGTAGCGATTGCTCGGCAGCCGCGCGCCCTGCGCGAGTCCGTCCAGGTACTCGGTGACGGCGAACTGCTTGACTTGTGCGAGCAGATCGCTGAGGCTACGGAAGCCCGGCACCATGTGGTGGTACCATGCGACGGCGGCTTCGGTCGGCAGGTACAGCACGTACGGCCAGTCCCCGCCGCCGATCGGGGCGTTCGGCCAGTAGTCGAGATCGGCATCGAGGTACGACGACTGCAGCACCACGCCGTTGAGCCCGATCCCATGCTGTGCCAGCCACCACGAGAGCCCCGCGGCGCGCGTCGTGCCGTAGGACTCGCCGAAGATGAACTTGGGCGAGTTCCAGCGCCCGAACGTGCCGAGGTAGCGCTGGATGAACTGGCCGAAGGCTGCGATGTCGTTGTCGACGCCCCAGAAATCCTTGGGCCCATTGGTGAGGATGCGCCCGAAGCCGCTGCCGGGCATGTCGATGAAGACCAAGTCGGTCTTGTCGAGCAGGCTGTACTTGTTCGGTACGATCCTGTAGGGCGGCGGGCCGGTCAGCGTTCCATTGCCGTTGACCACGCGAACCGGTCCGAACGAGGCCATGTGCAGCCAGATCGTGGAGCTGCCGGGGCCGCCGTTCCAGAGAAAGGTCACCGGGCGACGGTTGGGATTCGCGCCGTCGAGCGTGTAGGCGACGTAAAAGACGCGTGCGCTGGCCTGCCCGCCGGTGGTGAAGAGGGTCAGGGTGCCGGCGCGCGCGGTATAGTGTAGCGTGCGTCCGTCAAGGACGAGCGTATGCTGCGTCACCGCATCGGGGTAGGCGCGCGGCGCCGGATGTGCCTTCGGCGCGGCACTCGAGGCCAAGGGCAACGATGCCGACGCGACCAGCGCGCCGATAGCGAGCGCGCGCAGCAGAAGATAACGCAAGACGATCAGACCTCCGCAAAACCGGTTCGGATGTGCTGACGGTTACTCCGGCGCGCGCGTCTCCCTGCCGACGCGGCGCGGCGACGGGGTCAAATTTTGATCAAATGCGGCGGTGTCGGGCCGTATAACTCGCCTTTGAGCCGCGCGACGGCGCGCTCGATCGAATCGAGGTAGGGCACCATCGCGGCTTTGATCCGCGCCAACCGCTCCTCGCCCTCGGGCGTGATCGCATAGACGCGCCGCGAGCGCTTGGTCGGGTGCTCCCACGTCGCCGTCACGAAGCCGCGCTCTTCGAGCCGGCGCAGCAGCGGATAGATCTTGTTGGTATTGACGGCCACCAAATCTCCGCAGATCTCCTCGATGCGCTGCATCAGGCCGTAGCCGTGATCGGGCCGCTGCTCGATCAGGTGCAGGATCAGCACCGGAAAGACCGTCTTGCTCTTGATCGGGCCCCGAACGACTTCGTCGACGCGGCGCGCCATGATCTCGGCGACGCTCACGCCGGTGCCGGCTGCCGGCCGTCGCGCAGGTCGCTCGCATAGGCGCGATCGATCTCGTGCGCGTAGCGCTCTTCGACGACGCGGCGCTTGATCTTCATCGCCGGCGACAGCTCCCCGCCCTCGACGCTGAAATCGCGCGGGATCAAGACGATGCGCCGGATCTGCTCGTAGCTCGCGAGGTCGGAGGTTCGGCGGCGTACTTCGGCCGTCATGCGATCGATCACGTCTTGCCGATGCACCAGTTGCTCCGCCGCGGCTTCGGCCGGCAGCCCGAGTTCGTGGCGTAGCACCTCCCAGTTGGGGATCACCAGCGCGGCCGGGTGCGGCCGTCCGCTGCCGATCACCATCGCGTTGGCCACGTAGACCGATCGTTTGATCGCCGCCTCCACCCGGCCGGGAGCGATCCACTTGCCGGTATCGGTCTTGAAGACTTCCTTCTTCCGGTCGGTAATGCGCAGGAAACCGTCGGCGTCGATCGTGCCGACGTCGCCGGTATGCAGCCAGCCGTCGGTGATCGCTTCGGCGGTGGCTTCGGGCTCGCGATAGTAGCCTTGCATCACGTGACGCCCGCGCGTCAGCACCTCGCCGTCGTCGGCGATGCGGATTTCGACGCCCGGAATCGGCCGCCCGACCGCACCGTACGCGTTGGCTTCGATCCGGCTGGTGGTCGCCACCGGCGAGGTTTCGGTGAGGCCGTATCCCTGCAGAATCGGCAAACCCAACCCGAGATACGTCATCGCGACGTCGACGTGCAGCGCGGCACTGCCGCTGGTGAAAAACTGCATGCGATCGAGCCCCAAGCGCGCGCGAATCTTCTCGAGCACCACGCGGCGCGCGAGCGCGTACTGCACTGCCAGTAGCGGATTGGGTCCGTTGCCGAAGACGCGGGCGCGCATGTACTCGCGCCCAACCGCCAGCGCCCACGGCACGAGCTTCGCCTGCAGGCCGCCGGCGACCATCGCATTTGCGCGCACGCCCGCCAACACGCGATCGAAGATGCGCGGGACCGAGGTCATCGTCTGCGGGCGCACCGACCGTAAGTCGGCGAGCAACTCGTTGGGATCGTGGCAAATGTAGTGCCGCACCGACGCCAGCAGATAGATGTAAATGATGGTATGTTCGAAGATGTGCGAAAACGGCAACACCGAGAGCACGTCGGCACCGGCTTCGACGCCGTCGAGTCCCTGCGCGAGCGCAGCCTGGGCATCGAAGGTGAGGTTGTCGTGCGAGAGCATGACGCCTTTGGGGTTGCCGGTCGTCCCCGACGTATAGATCAGCACCGCCAAATCGTCGGGGTGCTGTGCGGCTTCGTAGGCGGCGACCGCCTCCGGGTCTTTTTGACGGAGCGCCGCCCCGCCGCGTTCGAAGGCGGCCAGCGCATCGTCGCCGTCGCTCTCGAAGACGATCGTGCGCGGCAGCGGCGCACCGCTGGCGCGCAGATGCTCGCGCGTCTGCGCGGTATCGGTGAAGAGCAGCTTGGCTTCCGAGTGTTGCAAAATATAGGCGGTGTGATCGAGCGCTTGCGTCGGGTAGATCGGCGTCACCACGCACCCGGCAAAGAGCGTCGCGAAGTCGCAGACCACCCAGTCGACGCAGTCGTGCGCGATCAGGCCGACCCGGTCACCGGCGCTGAGGCCCGCGCCACGGATCGCGCAGGCAAGGTTCGCGACGCGTTCGAGGAGTTGCGTGCTCGAAGTCGGGGTCCATGCGCCGCCAACGCGCTCGACCAGCACCGCGTCGCGCGGCGCGCTCAGCGCGCGCCGAATGAGATGCGTCAGCGTCTCCTTTGGAGGCAACTGGCTCGACATGCCGGGAGCTTCACGGCACCCGCAGAAAAGGCCTGGCCCGGTCGAGCTTCGCAGGCGTCATGCCGGAGACGTCGAGCAACTCGTCGGCGTCATCGTACGGCCCTTCGCGCGCGCGCAGCGCGACGATGCGCGCCGCGACGATCGGACCGATGCCCGGCACGCGCGCCAGCGTCGCCGCATCGGCCGCATTGAGCGCGACGCCGCCCGGCGGCGGCGATGCCTTGCGCCGCGCCGGCCGGCGCGATCGTGCGGCGCGGCGCACCGTCTGCCCGCGCAGCGGAGCGTCGATCTCCTCGCCGTCACCGACCGGCGCGGCCAGGTTGACGCCGGCCGGATCGGCACCCGGCAGCAGGCCGCCGGCGGCGGCAATCGCCGCATCGACCCGCGCCCCCGGTGCCAGCCGGTAGAGACCGGGGCGGCGTACCGCGCCGACCACGTAGACGAGCGCGGCGGCGGCGCTGCGCGCGCCGGCGCGCGCCGGGCGCCCGCGACGGCCGGACCGGGCGTGCGCAACGGCACCGCCGGCCACGCGGCCGTCCGGCACGGAGGCGACCGGCGGCGACGGTGGTGCGGGATGCCACACCAGCACCGCCGCGACCACGAACCCTAACCCGACGATCAGCGCACGCGTCATCGCTGCTCCTTCACGCACCACCTCCCGACCGGAAAGGTAGCCGACGCGGCGCCGGCCGTGTACGATAACGGTTCTATGACCGAAGCTTACGATTTTCAGCGCGTCGAGCGGCACTGGCAAGAGCGCTGGGCGGCCGAGGGCGCCGATCGCGCCGACCAAGATCCCTCGCGCGAGAAATACTACACGATGGTGATGCTGCCGTATCCCTCGGGCGATCTTCACGTCGGTCATGCCAAGAACTACACCCTCGGCGACGCGATCGCGCGCATGATGCGGATGCTCGGGTACAACGTCCTCAACCCGATGGGCTGGGATGCCTTCGGACTCCCGGCCGAAAACGCTGCGATTGCGCGCGGCGTCGATCCGGGTGCGTGGACCGCCGAGAACATCGGCAACATGCGCCGGCAGGTGCGCTTGATGGGCACCAGTTACGACTGGTCGCGCGAAATCGCGACCTGCGAGCCGGAGTACTATCGCTGGAATCAGTGGCTCTTCTTGCGCCTGTACGAGGACGGCCTAGCCTACAAGCGCGAGGCGCCGGTCAACTGGTGCCCGCACGATCGTACGGTGCTGGCCAACGAACAGGTGATCGACGGGCGCTGCTGGCGCTGCGATCACCTGGTGGAGCGCCGTAATCTCTCGCAGTGGTTCTTGAAGATCACCGCGTTCGCCGATCGGCTGCTGGCGGGACTCGATCGCCTGCCGGGTTGGCCCGAGCGCACCAAGACGATGCAGCGCAACTGGATCGGCCGCAGCGAAGGCGCGCAGCTCTGGTTTGGAATCGAAGGCCTTGACGATCGCATCGCCGTCTTCACCACGCGTGCCGACACGCTCTACGGCGCGACCTTTCTGGCAATCGCACCCGAGCATCCGGTGGTGGCCAAGCTGCGCGCGATCGTGTCGCCCGACGACGCCGCCGCGATCGACGCGTTCGCCGCCTCGCTGGCCTCCAAGTCGGAGCTGGAACGCACCAGTTTGATGGAAAAGCAGGGCCGCTTTACCGGTGCCTACGCCATCCATCCGCTCTCGCGCGAGAAGGTGCCGATCTGGGTGACCAACTACGTGCTGGCCGATTACGGCACCGGCGCGGTGATGGGCGTTCCCGCGCACGACGAGCGCGACTTCGCCTTTGCCAAACGCTACGGTCTGCCGATTGCGACGGTCGTGGTGCCGGCCGGCGCAGCGCCGGAGACGCCGCCCGAGCGCGCCTTTCTCGACGACGGACGCTTGATCGCCAGCGATGACTTCAGCGGTATGACCAGCGCGCGCGCGCGCCACGCGATCGTCGAGCGTCTCGCCGGACTGGGGATGGGCGAGGCCGTCGCCAACCTGCGCCTGCGCGACTGGTTGGTGTCGCGCCAGCGCTACTGGGGAACGCCGATTCCGATCGTCTACTGCGAGAGCTGCGGCGAAGTTCCGTTGCCCGATACGGCGCTGCCGGTGTTGCTGCCTGCCGGCGCGCCGCTGCGCGGCGAGGGCTCGCCGCTGGCGGCAATCGCGTCGTTCGTGCAGACCACCTGCCCGCGCTGCGGTGCGCCGGCACGACGCGAAACCGACACGATGGATACCTTCTTCGAGTCGTCGTGGTACTACCTTCGCTATCTCGATCCGCACTGCGAAAGCGCGCCGTGGCGCCGCGAGCATGCCGATTACTGGATGAACGTGGATCAGTACATCGGCGGCGCGGAGCACGCCGTGCTACATCTGCTCTACTCGCGGTTCTTCTATAAGTTCTTTCACGATCGCGGCTGGGTACACGGTTCGGACGAGCCGTTCGAACGACTCTTCCACCAAGGCATGCTGCTTTCGAACGGCGAGAAGATCTCGAAGTCGCGCGGCAACGTGATCGGCATCGACAAGACCGCCGAGGCCAACGGCGTCGACGCGATGCGGCTCTTTCTGCTTTACGTCACGCCGCCCGAGGATACCAGCGACTGGACCGAGGAAGGCATCGGCGGGCGCGTGCGCTTCGTGAACCGTGCGTGGCGCGCGTGCGTGCCGCTGCTGGAACGCGCGGCGACCGTCTCACCGCGCAGCCTACCGCCGCTCGCGAACGCGGGCGAGCGCGCGCTGGTTCGAGCGCTGCATACCGCCGCCAAGTCGGCGATCGACGAGACCCTGACGCGCCGCTTTCACTACAACGCGACGATCGCGCGCTTCGACGAGTTGGTGAACGCCATGACGGCGGCGCTTGTGAGTGCCCCCGACGCCCCGGCGACGCGCTACGTGGTGCACGCCTTCCCGCTCGTGCTGGCGCCGTTCGCGCCGCACCTGGCCGAGGAACTTTGGGCGCGCTTGGGACACGCCGGCTCGGTGCATCGCGAACGCTATCTCGAGGTGGACGAGGCGTTGCTGGCCGCCGAGGCGATCACCCTGGTCGTGCAAGTCAACGGCAAGATTCGCGCGCGCATCGCCGCCGCGCCCAACCTGGCCGAAGCCGACGCAATCGCTTTGGCCGAAGCCGACCCCGCGGTGGCGCTCCAGGTCTGCGGGCGGCGCGTCGCCAAGCGTATCTACGTGCCCGACAAGCTGCTCAACATCGTGCTGGCGTGAGCGACCCCACGCGCATCGACACGACGGTCGCCATCGCCGGCGGCGGACCGGCGGGCGTAATGCTCGGCGTGCTGCTGGCGCGCGCCGGCATCGATACGATCGTCCTCGAAAAGTATCCCGATTTCTTTCGCGATTTCCGCGGCGACACGATTCATCCGTCGACCTTGGATCTCATGGCCGAGCTGGGCTGGCTCGACGACTTCTTGAAACTTCCGCACGACGAGCTGCGCGCGGCGACCGCCTGCATCGATGGCCAAACCATCGCGCTGGCCGACTTTACCCACTTGCCGACGCGCTGCAAGTTCATCGCCTTTACGCCGCAGTGGGACCTGCTCAACTTCTTGGCCGCGCGCGGCCGCAACTACCCCACGTTCCACCTGATGATGGAGACGTCGGCGACCGGCCTGATCGAGGAGAACGGCACGGTGGTCGGGATGCGCGCCAGCGGTAAGGACGGCCCGATCGAGATCCGCGCGGCGCTGGTGGTCGGCGCCGACGGCCGCCACTCGACGATTCGCGACTGTAGCAGCTTCACCGTTCACGACAGTGGCGCGCCGATGGACGTGCTGTGGATGCGCATTCCCAAGGCACCGGGCGACCCCGAACGCGCGCTCGGAAATCTCGGCCGGCACGGGATGCTGGTGATGATCGATCGCCATGAGTACTGGCAGTGCGCGTACGTGATCGCGAAGGGCTCGTATGCGACCCTCAAGGCCGAGGGTATCGGCGCGCTGCAGGCCGCGATGGTCGCGATCGTGCCGGAGATCGCCGATCGGGTGACGGCGATCGACGACTGGTCGAAGGTTTCGTTTCTCGAGGTGCGCGTCGATCACGTCGACCGCTGGCATAAGCCCGGCCTGCTGTGCATCGGCGACGCCGCCCACGCAATGTCGCCGGTCGGCGGCGTGGGGATCAACCT
>DAIDGS010000189.1 GCA_027459845.1 Vulcanimicrobiota bacterium
GGACGCCCTTTCCCTGCTTGTGCAGGACGTGTACTTCCACCTGACTCTCTTTCGTAAGCATCGCAAACAGATGTTCGCGATCGGGTCAGGTGGGTCAATTTTCAACGTCCGGGGTGGGTCAGTTTTGGAAGTCCGCTAACAGCGCAGTGCTTCGACAAGGCGAGCCATCTGATAACGGGCCATCCAGGGATGCGCACGGAGGATTTAAATCTAAATTTCATTTTCAAGAACCCCAACGATACCGACGTCTACGAAGGTGTGTATTTTCTACTAGGATACCTCCTGATGTATCTTCTCTTCCTTGAGGTCGGGATGATAGGCCGAATGTCGAAGATCCCGGAGTGGCATGCGAAATGGATCGCGACCGCGACGCTCGGCGCATTTGAATCGGTCTTCGAGAAGTCAACCAATATGATAGACCACGTGAACTCGGCCTTTGAGGAGATGATGGCGTGCGTGTTGTGCCACGAGCGGTATCGAATCACGGCACAGGACGCGCTCGAGTTCTTCGCTACTGAGCATATCCGATGCCAAGCCTGCGGTACCGAACAGCAGCTGCCGCTATTTTGGCTAATGTCGAGATTTGCCAGTGATGAGTCCTCAAAAGACGAAGGAAGGGGTTCCGAGGAAGAGCTCACTTCCGTGTGAGCCGCCGGCAAGAGTCATCGCTAAGGGTACGGACAGCACAGGGCAGCCTTACACATATTAAAATCTTAGCCTCGGCGGCTTCTACGGTAACGAGTTTTTGGTTTGAGTGCGCCCATCGCATGGCATGCATAAAGTGTCCTTTCCACGTCCCGCGACGACGCGCGCTTCATGCTGCTTGAAGCTAGAGGTGACCTAATGAAAGTGCTAGAGGAGGTTTGCGTTCACGGGCGCGGAGGAGCTTGCCCTTCGCCAAGATGTCAACGACATCGACGAAGCCCTGAAGGCCGCCTCATAGAGCGGTGTGGGGTTGCCCGGCGACTTCAGGGTTATCACACAGCGGTGGCTGGAATTCTGTCCGAAAAGGCGACGCCACCTCTATCCCGAACATTCCAGAGCATTAGCGAAGCTCTGTGCCTTACGTTGTAAATCGTCGCCTCGCTTGTCATAACTGGAGATTTCCCGTTGAAATCCAGTTATGCGGCTCGCAAAGGTACTAAGCTGGGCCTCGGTGGCCTTCTTGAATCGCGACAATGCAGCGGTCGGATCGGTGACGCCCGCTGGTCGACCGCTCAAGGCGCTGTAGCGCTGCGCGTTTTGATAATACGCGGTGCCCCATTGCTCCACGCCGTCGAGTCCTTCGTTCGCCTGGTTCACCGCTTGTTGGACATTGTTGAGGAGACTGCGCGCTTCGTTATCAACGTATTTGATTTCGTTATTTGCATAAACGACTTCGTTGCTTGTATAGATGATTTCGTCCTTGTGATAGCAGGTCATCGGCGTGACCTGCGCTTGCGCTTTTTCCTTTCCCCAGATTTGCCGCTCGGCAGCCCATTTAGCAGCATATTGTTCGCGCGTACCGCCAGGGGCGGGTTTTTCGGGCAGATAGCGATCTAGCTCAGCGAGCGAATTGCGAACCTCCGCATAATAATCTTTGACGCGTTGGGCAGCGCTCTGCGCCTGGTTGTATGCTGCGCTAACTTCCTGATTATGCTGGAACTGTGCCTGTGCTGCTTCGGCCGCAGCTTCACGCTGCTGTTGATCGATTGCTGCTTGTCGGGCTTGCTCTTGCTGTGCGACGTTGACCTGTGCTTGCACTTCTTGCGCCGCCTTTCGAAAATCGTGGAACGATCCAGCCACGAGCGTCGGATTTGATGGGAGTCCGCTCGTCGGGATCACCAGCGAGATCGTATTGTTTTTAAGGGTCCCGGTCCACGTCTGTCCCAGGTAGCTCGAAATCAGGGGGAATGAAATCGAAATGTCTCGGCCGTTGCGGGTCCCCGTAAAGCCGCCGTTAACCGTCTTTAGTTTAGCTGGGTCGTTGGGATCCGCGGCAACGGCCTGGATTTGGCCCTGAAGGTGGCCGGTGGTGTCCTCCGTCCAAGCTAGGTAGATCGCCCAGCCGTTCCCGGCTGCGTAGTAGTGGGTGGGTGGCGAGCCACTGCAGGCGGCTAGAAGCACCAAAAGCGCGATAGCGGGTAAGAAAACCCTTCGCATAGGGCACCCTCCGTGGTCTTGATTTTACCAAAGGAGCCCATCCAATTGCTAGCGCGTCTCCGATGCGCGCCCGCGCCACCGAACTCGCATCGAAGCCTGCGTCGACGGCTCGGATCGCCTGGCTATTGCCGCCGCCGTTGCGCCGAGGGATCGCGCTGCATGCCCCGGGCTGGAGACTAGGATAGTTGGCTCGTGCTCTACGATCCGAAGGGCGACGGCCCCTCGCCTGCCGCTCAGCGACAGATATCCAGCGACTCGGCGCGCGCGTTGAGTGGGAGCAAATGGTCTCCGTTCCTCGCGATAAACGCAACGCCGTTTTCTTCGAGGATCGTCGAGACCCAGGCGGTTTCGCGATCGGGCGGCGCACCAAAAGCCAGGACGGGCTCGGCTCCACCGATCTTCGCCTGGTAGCGCACGCGATAGTCGAAGAGCTGCCCCATGCCGTAACGCATGCGGTCGACGGATTGGCGTGGGTCGGTTAAGCTCTTGGCCTCGACCAACAGCTTTCGATCACCGTATTGGACGAACAGGTCGATGTTGTTGTTGTACCAGCACTGGCCGCCCAGGCGCACCGCAGCGCGCCGAATCAGTTCGAGGGTGTCGTTATGATCCTTACGCGCTCGTTCTTGCAGCGCGGCCGACTCGTAGACGCTCGGAAGCGCTTTGCCGGAGGGGACGTATCCCGTTCCTTCCGGGATGACGAGAGCCTGACGTAGCTCGTCCCTTGGCGGCGTCGCCAATAGCGGGGCGTACCCCGTCGCCAACACCGACTCCGTCGTAAGCGGTGGGGCGAACTCGCGGCCGGCCGAAACGTCACCATGCATGAGGATCCGAAAATACGCAGTCTCACGAATTGGCCGCGCCGAGCTCTGGAACTGCGGCGGGCGCACGCTCTCGGTTTCTAGATACATGGCCCCGTCGCTGATGGGGACGGGTCGAGGAAACGGTTCGTACCAGGCGATATCGGTGAACCAGTGGCCCGACCGCCCCCAGTCCTCAAACGACGTGCCGAGAATGCCGTGCCCAACGTAGGTTTTCGCCTCGCCCCGCGCCGCCCCGGTCGCCGGGCGATAATACACGAAGCGATCGAAATCTTGTATTCGGCCGCGGTACTGGCGCGGGTAATGATAGATCACGCCCTCGCGGTCGAGGTATTTCGGGTCGTCATGCCAGGTTCGCTGCGTCAGGACAACGGGCATCGAAGAAGGCTACGCCGGCGATCGCGTGCGGCCTTCAAATCGTCGGTAGATCGGCCTGCGGGGCGCGGGCTAGCCGTCGACGCGCGTGCAGGCCGCGATGCGCTCGGCGTGGGCGCTGACCAGCGTGCGTACTAGTCCCACGATCTTGCGCACTTTGGGATCGCGCACCACGTAATACGTCCACTTTCCGCGACGCTCGGAGCCGACCAGGCCGCACCAGCGCAAGCACGCGATGTGATTCGAGACGTTGCTCTGCGCGATGCGCAGGTAGTGCGTGAGTTCGGTCACGCTCAGCGGCCCTTCCATCAGCGCTTCCACGATCCGTAACCGCGTCGGATCGCCGAGCGCGCGAAAGTACTTGGCGGCGATCTCGGTCGAGATGTCGAGCGCCTCGTGGCGGTCGATTTCAGGCCTCGCCACGCGCCGCCCTCACTCGAACATATTGACAGAACATGATCTGAAGATATACGATGCAGCCGCGATGCGTCAAGTCTTTCGCGGGTTCGCGGCGACGTTCGGCGGCCCGCGCCGTCTGCGCGCGTACGCCCTCGTGCTGGCGCTCGGCAGCGTGCTCACCGCCTTTTACCTGGTCATGCTGCCGGCCTCGGCGGTTGGCGGCTTCTCGCTGGTCGCGCTGCAGTATCTCACGCCCTCGCTCGCGCTCGCGGCCGCCGCCCTCGGCTACGGGTTCGCGCTGGCGGTCACGCTCAATGCCGGCGCGCTGGCGCGGCGCAGCCGGGCGGCGGGCGCCGTCGGCATCGGCGGCTTGCTCGCCGCGGCGCTCCCGGGCAGCCTCTGCTGCACCTCGATCATTCCATCGCTGCTCGCCGCCTTCGGCGCGTCGGTGCCGACGATTCTCGGCACCACCGGGAAGATCGCCTCGATCTTCGCGCGCTTCGAGAGCGCCTTCATCGCGGCGTCGCTGATCGGCGTCGCACTCTCGGTCGTCCTCGCGGCGCGCAGTTGCGCGGCGAGTTGCTCCCTCCCCACGCCGCCGTCATGAGGTATCCCATGAAACTCCTTTGGTCGATCGCACTCGCAACCGTCCTTCCGTTCGCCGGCACCACCGCGCCGGCGCGCGCCGCCGCTCCGGCCGTCGGGCAGCCGGCGCCGGCCTTCACCTATCGTTTGCTCGATGGCCACCAACTCGCGCCGGGCGCATTGCGCGGCCATCCCTACCTGCTCTGGATGGTCGCAACGTGGTGCCCGTCGTGCCAAACCGGCAGCACGGTGGTCGGATCGCACATCGCGTTCTTGCGCGCGCACGGCGTGCGCGTCGTCGAGATGGAACTGGCCGGCGATCTGGGTGCACCCGGGCCCGCCTTGGCATCGTTTCAGAAACAGGTCGGCAAGAACGCGGCCGCCGCCAACTGGTACTGGGGCGAGCTCACCCAGGCGCAGACCGCCGTGCTCGATCCGCACGGCGATATGGACGTCTACTATCTCGTCGACGGGCACGGTAAGATCGTCGCCGTCAGCGGCAATCCCGCGGTGACGTGGGATGCCATCGCGCGCTTTGCCGCCGCCGCGCATTAGCCGCCGTCGCCCGTGAAGCGCACCGCTTCGTCCCGCGATGCGTCGCCCGACGTCGCCATCATCGGCGCCGGTTCGGCCGGATTTGCCGCGGCGATCCGCGCCGCCGAACTCGGCGCGCGCGCGCTGCTGGTGGGGCACGGCACGATCGGCGGAACCTGCGTCAACGTGGGCTGCGTTCCCTCAAAGGCGTTGATTCGCGCGGTCGAGCCGCTGCACCAGGCGCATAGCGCCGCGCGCTTCGCGGGCATTCGCGTGCGCGGCGAGTTGCACGATTGGCGTGCGATGCGCGCCCAAAAAGATGCGCTGGTCGACGAGATGCGCCGCACCAAGTACGTCGATCTGCTGCCCGAGTACCCGAACGTCACGTACCGCGCCGGGCGCGCGCGCCTGCTGCCCGAAGGTGTCGCAATCGACGACGCGCCGATGCACGCAGGGGCGACGATTCTCGCCACCGGCGCGGCGCCGGCCGTTCCCGCGATCCCGGGGCTCGAGCGCACGCCCTGGCTCACCAGCACGACCGCCCTCGAACTCGATGCGTTGCCCGCATCGCTGCTGGTGATCGGCGGCGGCGTGATCGCCTGCGAACTCGGTCAAATGTTCGCTCGGGCCGGCACGCACGTCACGATCGTGTGTCGCTCGCGCCTGCTGCCGCACGCCGAGCCGGAGATCGGCGCGGCGCTCGAAGACTATCTCGGCGGCGAGGGCATCGCGGTGCGCTGCGGCGCGCGCTACCAAGCGATTCGCCCCGAGGCCTCCGGCGTCGCGCTCGAGGTCGCCACGCCCGATGGGGCGATCGCGACGCTGCGGGCCGAGCGCGTGCTGCTCGCCACCGGGCGACGGCCCAACACCGACGGGCTCGATCTGCAGCTCGCCGGCGTCGCCGTCCGCCCCGACGGCGGCATCGCGGTCGATGAGTATCTGCGCACCACGCGGCCGGCAACCTATGCCGCCGGCGACGTCACCGGGCGCGACATGTTCGTTTACATGGCCGCGTACGGCGCGAGCCTGGCGGTCGAAAACGCGCTCAACGGCGATCGCCGCCGCTACGACGCCACCGCCATGCCGGAGGTCGTCTTCACCGATCCGCACGTCGCAACCGTTGGCGTGACCGAAGCGCAGGCGCGCGCCCAGGGACTCGACGTGCAAACGGTGGTGCTGCCGCTCGATCGCGTACCGCGCGCGATCGTCGCGCGCGACGTGCGCGGCCTCATCAAGCTCGTCGCCGCGCGCGCCGACGGTAAACTGCTCGGCGCGCACATCCTCGCACCCGAGGCCGGCGACAGCATCCAAACCGCGGCGCTCGCGATCAAGCACGGGCTCAGCGTCGCCGATCTGGCCGAGACCGTCTTTCCGTATCTCACCACGGTGGAAGGCTTAAAGCTCGCAGCGCTCGGCTTCAGCAAGGACGTCGCCAAGCTCTCGTGCTGCGCCGGTTGACCGGCGCCGCACGCCCGCCGCACCGGGCGGCGCGCGCCGTCAGAACGTCCAGTGTGCGATTTCGTTGAGGTCGCGCAGGCACGTGAACCAGTGCGTTCCGTCGTGCGCGAGGCCGCGGGCTTCATCCGGCAACGCCCCAATTGCCTCGAACTGCGGCGCGGATTGCGCGAGATCGAGCCGTCCGAACTGCAGGTTTTCGAACTCGTCGTCGGCCGAGATCATGTAGAAGCGTCCGTCGGGCCCAAAGGTGAACCCGGCGCAGCGCGTCGGCAGCGGGATGGCGCGCCGAATCGTTCCATCGAGCGCGAGTTCGAGAATCCGGCGGTTGTGCATCTGGCCGAGATAGAGCGCGTCGCCCTTCACGGCGAGGTGCGATCCGGTGAGATCGGGGCACGCCGTTTGACTGCCCGCATCGAAGCCACCGGCCGGCACTAAGCGATAGAAATAGCGGTCGTCGTCCTCGCCGAAGCCGCCGACCACCACCCGCAGGTCGTCGCCGACCGGCGCGATCCCATAGGGTCGTCCGGGCGCCGCAAACTCCGTGCGGATCGTCCACGCCTGCGGATCGAGTGCGTACACGCAGTCGGTCTCCCACGAACCGACCCAGGCGGCACCGTGGGCAAATGCGAGCGCATTGGGTCGACCCACGGGTAGGGGCCGCCGCGCAAGTTCAATCGTCGTCTGCTGCATGCCCCGTTCAACGCCCCCGGGCGCGTGACGGTTGCGCTACCCAGGGCGCGGTGCCGACATCGCGAAGCCGCCCACAGCACCGCGGGAGGCGAACGCATGGGCGATCCGCACGGCTTCGGCGACGGCAGCCTTACGCCGTTTGTGGAAGCGATCTGGACGGCAACGACGCCGATTCGCTTTGCCGCAACCTGGCAACCGCACGTCATGACCGTCGTGCGCCTTCCCGCGGCGCGCGTGCTCCTGCATTCACCGTGCCGACCTTCGAACGCGCTGTACGACGCGATCGCGCAGCTCGGCACGGTCAGCGACGTGATCGCCCCAAACTGGTTTCACGATCTCTACCTGGATGCGTATCGCGCCCGCTATCCCGAGGCGACCTTTTGGGCTCCGGCCTTCCTCAAGCGCCAGCGCCCCGCGCTGATCGACCGCGTGCTCGATTCCGAACCTCCCGCGTCGTGGAGCGGGCTGCTGCCGTCGGTGCGCGTTGCGGGGCTGCTGACCTTCGATGAACGCATCTTCTACCACGTTCCTACGCGCACGCTCATCGTCGCGGATTTGCTGATGAACGCGCGCGCGACGCCCGATACGCCGTTCTTCACGAAACTCGGCTACCGGCTCTTCCGCCTCGACGGCAGCCTGCGCGTCTTTCCGGTGCTCGCGTGGTTCGGTCAATCGCGTCGACCGGCGGTGCGCGCCGCTGCGCGAGCGATGCTTCAGTGGAATCCCGAACGGCTCATCGTCGGGCACGGCACGCCGATCGCGCAGGGAGCCGCGGCCCAACTCCGGGCCGCGCTCGGCTCGCTCGCGTGACGCCGCGCGACGGCTGATCGCGCGAACGTCCCGCCGTAGGGCGCCATGCGGCGCCCTACGGTCGGAGAGCCGTTGCTACTGCTCGTGGCTCCAGACGTCTTTGAGTGCCGCCAGCGTCGGACGTGGGGTGAGCACGTCGTCGAAGCCGTTGCCCTTCGCGACGCTGTTGAGGCCGAACCACGCTTCGTCGTAGGCGCAGCCCGGGAAGTGACCGGTAAAGGTCGGGTTGCCCAGGTGGCGTGAGGGGTCGCCACCCGTCGCCTTCCACCACTCGTCGCTCCACTCCAGGTAGAGGCCGCCCGACACCACGCCGTCGTCCTTGAAGCCTTCGTAGAGCAAGCGCGCGTTGTTGGTCGCGTAGTCCACCAGGCCGGCCATGTCGGGATTTCCGCTGGCCGGTAGCTCGGCCGCGTGCTGGTTGAGGGGGCCATCGGGATCCGTGGGCGCGCACGCGCCGGTACCGTTGGGACCGGTCGTATAGTGGTACGTGTTCTTCAAGTCGGGGTGATACGACGCCGGCGCGCCGTACTCGGTGAGAATGACCGGCTTGGTGGTGATGCTCCGGATGAGCGGGAACAGACCGGTAAACGTGCGCCCGCGGAAGACGTTGAAGCCCCACGCGTCGACCGCCGCATTGTTGCTGATGGCAGCGCGAATCGCAGCGCCGCTTTCACCCGGATCGTAGTCGGCCGTCATGACCAGCTTATCGGGATCGCCGCCTTGCGCGAAGCCCTGCTTTGCGGCCCGCGCGACGGTGTTGAATCCTTGCCACCACTTCGAGTTGCCGTAGTAGGCGTTGCCCAGAATCTCGTTGCTCATGGTCGTCCCCATGACCGCCGGGTACTTCGCGTACTTCTTGTCGAGGTCGCGATACTGATTGGCGAGCGCCTGCACGGCGCCGGCATCGAGCAGCTTCTCGGCAGCGAAGTGGATGGTCATCAGCACGTAGATCGGATGGTCGCCGTGGTTCCAGGCCGCGTTGAGAAAGTCGCTGATCGGCCCGGTGTGCTCGTCGTAAGGCGGCGGCACCACGTTATACACGCGAATGGTGTTCACGCCCATCGCGCGCATGTTCGGCAGATCGCGCTGCCAAATGGCGCTGTTGCCGTTGCGTAGCGCGTCGTTCAGTCCGGGGGCGTCCCACGGCTTGGTGCCGATCGGCGTCGGCCAGTAGTCGACGCCCTTCACGAAAAAGTGCGCGCCGTTGAGATCGATATACCGCCCCGAAACGGTGAAATGCGAATCGGTGCCGGTCGCCGCCGATCGCGCCGCGACCGCTTGCGGGACGCCCGGCATCGAACCGGGCAGTGTTTTTGTGCCGGCGCATCCGGCCAGCAGAGCGACCGCACATGCGGCGACGAGGGGGCGAGACATAGGCGTTGCAACCTCCTTATTGTGCTCGACTAACGTTCGGGCAGGGCAAAGGGTTCCCTCGGCAGGCACGCGAGTGCGTAGTGCAGGTCGCCGGCGCCGAACGGGCCGCGCTCGACGATGCGAAAACCGCCCTCGTCGAGCAGGTTCGCCAGATCCTCGATCGCGACGTGACCGTGGCGCCGGTGGAAGCGGCTCCCGATCCCACGCGGTGGCGACGTTGCGAAATCGACCACCAGCAGGCGACCGTGCGGTGCGAGCACGCGCCGCACCTCCGCGAGGCACGCCACGCGGGCAGCCCGCGGCAGGTGGTGCAGCATGATCGTGCACAGCACCACGTCGAGCGATCCGTCAGCATACGGAAGCGCCTGCGCGAGGGCGGATTCGAAACGCACGTCGGCGCGCGCCCACCGCGCCTTGCGCCGCGCGCGGGCGATCATCGCGGCCGAGGCGTCGATGCCGGCCACGGAGCCGCGCGTGCCGACGCGCGCGCTCGCGGCGATCGCGAGCGTTCCCGTCCCGCACCCGATGTCGAGCACGCGCTCGCCCGTCGCGAGACGGGCGAGGTCGAGGACGCGTGCGCGCAGGCGCCGTTCGCGCCCGAAGGTCATCAGCCAGACGCCAAGATCGTAGCCGGTCGCCCGATGCAGCAGGCCGAGGGTTGTCGCGTTGTTGGATTTTAGTTCATTTATAGACATACGTTCTGAAATAGCGTACCCTGAACGCATGCCGGCGTGAAGAACGACTGCCCGCGGTCCGTCCGAAACGGAACGCATCGGGTGCGTCCGTTCGGAATCTCGCGTCGCCGAGGAGTCCCTGCGTGCCGAAGACCGTGCGCTCCGCCCCCGACCGCCGCGTCGCCCGTACGCGCCGCGCGCTGCGCGATGCGCTCGCAGCGTTGCTGCACGAAAAGCCCTACGACGCAATCGGCGTGCAGGATATCCTCGACCGCGCCGACGTCGGGCGCTCGACCTTTTACACCCACTTTCGCGATAAGGACGAGTTGCTCGAAGCCGGCATCGATGCGATGCTCTTCGCGGTGCCGCAACCCGCGCGCGGCAGTTCGGAGCGGTGGGAGGAGCGGCTGCTGTGGTTCAGCCGACCGATCTTCGAGTTCCACGCCGCGCAGCGTGCGGCCGGCGCGGCGCCCTTCCACGGACGTGCCCGCGCGGTGCTGCACGCGCGTTTGCAGCGCGCGCTCGCAGCGACGCTCGCCCCGGCCGTGCGCGCCGAGTTTGCGCCGCGTCACGCGTCGCCGATCCCGCCCGACCTTCTCACCGCCTCTATCACCGCGACCTTCAGCGTCGTCTTCGAGTGGTGGCTCGACCAGCCGCAGCCGCCTTCGGTCGAGCGCGCGGAAGCCGTCTTCCGCGCGCTGGTCATCCCGACGCTCGCGACTCTTGCGCGCTAGATTCTGCTACATCGAGCGCACCGTCACCCGATCCGTCCTTGCGTCCACCGTATATTTTCGTACCGAAGCGGACGCCGACATCGGCAGCGTCCAGACGGTGTAGTCACCATTTTTGGGCGCCGTATACAAGATTTCGCAGCAGTCCGTCCATCGGCCCGACTCGCCCGCGACCGTCATCACCGCCGCGATCGCACGCACGCCATCGGCAGGAACCGCGCGGTCGCGCTGAACGCGCGTCACGGCCCGTTGATACTGGGGAACGCCCTTGACCGAGGGGATGTTCGTGAGCGAGGTTGTCCGCGTCGCGAGGAGCGGCCGGTCCGCATGGGCCAACCCCGGAATAAGGCGCAGATTTCCGCGATCGATCAACACGCCTGGACGTCCTTGCGCAAGACGATCGGCCTCGCCGGCAAGCTGATACGTTCCGCCTAAAACGCGGATATTCCATACCATCGCTTCGTTCTCGGCGACGCTCTTGGCGGCCGATGTCGTTTGCATCGCACGTTCGATGGCGCGCGCGTAGCCCGGCGCGACGGCACCCGCGAAAGCAATGACCGTTTCGCCGCCGATGCGCCAGTGACGCACCTTACCGTAACGCGGCCGTTGACTTCCGATTGGCGGCAAAGCCGTCGCGTTGACGGCCGTCGAATCCACCAATGCATAGCCGGCATGGAATCCACTGTGTGGATTGAGATATTGCAGCACTACGGAGGTCGGATTCTCAGCGGGTGCGTACGCGACTCGGATGACGTGCGTCCCCGGCGGCATTCCCACCGGATAGACAAGGGGGAAGGTCGCCTTGGCCGCGATCGTGCGGAGATCGCTCGCTGACGGCGAACTCACAAGTGAGAAGGAGCGGACGAGCATAGCTCCGCGGTTGCCGGCGAGCCAGACTTGGATGCCGTTGTAGAGTTTCGCGCCGACCGTTCCCGCGCCGACCGCGCCCAGCGCTAGGACGCCGCACGCAACGACCATGCGCAGGCGGCCGCGTCTCTCTCGTGCGCGCGAACGGCCCCGAATCGTTTCCAGCGAGATGCTTGGTACCGGGATCGCTGCGCGCACCGCCTTTGCGGTGGCTGAAAAGTCAGAGTGCATATTGCTGCTCCTTCGGTAATGATAAGGGCTGTGCACTGTAGTCGCCGAGGATGCCGCGCAGGCGCTCGCGCGCTCGCGTAAGGCGCGTTCGCACCGTGCCGTGCAACACGCCGAGAATCTTGGCGATTTCTTCGGTGCTCAAATCGTCGAAATAGAAGAGGATCACGACGTCGCGCTGCTCCGAAGAGAGCTCGCCCAGAGCGCGCCAGACGTCAATTGCCGCCGTTCCATCGACGGGAAGCGCCGGCCGATCCACGACGTCGAAAGCGGACGGGTTGCGACGGCGCATGCGAATGGCCTCGCGCATGACGATGCGGTAGAGCCACGTGTCGAACGCCCCCGCATCGCGCAGGCCGCGAATCTTACGATACACGATGGCGGAGGCTTCCTGTGCGGCATCCTGTGCGAGCGAGCTGTCGCCGATGACGGTCGCCGCAAGTCGATAGCATCCGGGCCAGATCGCCGTGACGAGCCGTTCGCGTGCGTTTTCACCGCCGCGCTGGGCGGCGGTAATCACGTCGAGAGGAACCCAACTGGACATGCGTCTCCTTTCGTGGTGAGCCAAGAGCGCTACCCTGACGGAGGGCGGCGCACTCCGAAATGTTCCGCTCGCCCAAGGAAGCCGTTGGCGCGGCGACCGCGAAAATGGCTGCGAGCCCCGCGCTACTCGCACCAGGAGGCAGTTCGATGAATCGTCGTCACTTCGTGATTTCATCTGCGTCGCTGGCGGCCATGGCCGGCTGCGCATCGCCGGCCGGCACCCCCCTGGCCCCAGGCCGGCTCGGGGCTGCGGCCCGCGCCGGCGCGCCGCAGGCCGCCGGCCTGCGGACGCGGCTCGAAATCGAGGAGTTCAGCGCCAACGCCAAGCTCGTCGCGGCGTTCCGCCGCGGCGTCGCCAAAATGCGCGCCGAGACGTTCGCACCCAGTGTCGCAAGCTGGCAGTACTGGCACAACAGCCACTGGATGAAGGACGGCACGCCGCCGCCCGAGATGCGTAACGTCTGGGATCAGTGCCGTCACGGCCAATCGTTCTTCCTCGCCTGGCACCGCGGCTATCTGCACTTCTTCGAGGAGCAACTGCGCCTAGCGGCCGGCGACCCGGAGCTCTCGCTGCCCTACTGGGACTACTACAAGAATCCGAACCTACCGGCGATCTTTACCGACCCGACGCTACCCGACGGCAGCGCGAACCCGCTCTACTGGGCCGACCGCCGCAACAGCCTCGTCACGGGCTTGAGCTACGCCTCGTTCGCGAACTCGGTCGTCACGTTTCCATACGGTCCGGGAACCACGTTCGAGGATCTCGTCGAATCGAATCCGCACAACCGGGTGCACAACCAAGTCGGCGGCTCGATGGGCGAGGTTCCGACCGCTCCGGCCGATCCGATCTTCTACCTGCACCACTGCAACATCGATCGCTACTGGTCGTGCTGGCTCGCGGCCGGCGGTGGCCGCCACATGCCGCCGCGCGGCGATCTGTGGTGGAAGCAGGGCTTTGCCTACAACCTCGCACGCACGTGGTACTTCGACGTGCGCGCGATGAACGATTCACGCAACCTCGGCTACACCTACGGCGACCTGCGCTTCCCCGTGATGCCGATGGGGGCGACGCTGCCGGCGCGCCCGCGCATCGCCGCCACCAGCAGCACCGATACGGCCGGGCCGTTCGATCTCGCGCTCGAACCGATCACGATCGCCGTTCCGCTCTCCGATGCACTCGGGCGCGCCGCGCGCGTGCGCGTGGTGCTCGAGGGAGTCGCGCTCACCGCGGCGGGCCGGCGCGGCGGCTTCGACGTCGGCGTCTACGCCGATCTTCCGGAGCGCCCGGCGCCGCTTGCCGAGGAGTCGCGGTTTGCGATCGGCGAGTTCGGGACGTTCGAGATCACGATGCCAAAGATGGGCGCCATGCCGAACGCGACGCCGGCCGGCGCGTCGCTGCGGATGCGTGCGACCCGCGCAGCCACGGCGGAGCTGTTGATCTCGTTCGTGCCGTTTGGCGCGCCGAGCGGCGTCGGACGCACCACGCCGCTGGCGCGCATCGAGCGGCTGCGGGTCGAAATCGCGTAGGCGTCACGACCGGCCGGATCCGTTTGCCGGTGCGTGTCGGTCCGTCACCTCGCGTTGACGGCTCGACGCGCTACCGGTACTGCTCGCGCAGTTTCGTGCCGGGGATCTCCGGGCGCGAATACGTCAGCAGGACGCAGGTGACCAACAAAAAGGCGACGAGCGGCCACCGCAGCGCGAGCAGCATTGCGGTCGAAAAAATTCCTAACGACAGCAGCGAACGGGAAAGCGCCCTATGGCGCATCGCCTTGTGAACCTCTTCGCCGGCGCGGCGATGCACCACTTGGTGCGCGAAGGCGTGGTAACTGAGGTTGACCATGACGAGGACGGCCGCATAGGCGAACACCGGGATGGCCGCGATCCTGCTGGCAGCGACCCACGCCGTCGTAAACGGCACCAGCGATGCGGCGAGCATGTGGCTGAAGTTCAGCACGATGAGTCGGGGTGTGGAATCGTCGGCGAATCGCAACAAGAAGTGATGGTTGATCCACACGATCGCGATGAACAGGTAGCTCACCACGTAGCTGAGGATCGTCGGCCACTCTTGCAGTAGCGCGGCAAACGTCGGATGCGCGGGAACGTGAATCTGCAGAACCATGATCGTGATGATCACGGCGAACACACCATCCGAAAACGTCCCTAGCCGCTCCTTGCTGACGCTCGAACCGCCACGATCCTGCGCCGGCACGACGGGCCCGACCGCGCGCGAAGCCTCCGCGCTATCGCGCAGGGCGCTCACGGGATATCTTGGCAGGCGTGGGCGACGCGTGAAGGTTCAAAAAGTCGCGCACGTGGGTTGCCACCTCGTCGGGCGCGTCGTACGTAGCAAAATGGCCGGCTTCGAGAACGTGCACCTCTGCCGAAGGCACGTCCCGACGATACGACTCGGCTTCGCTGCGTTGAAACGACGGGTCCCACGCGCCCCAGAGCACCAGCAGCGGCGGTTGACGGCGTTGCAGCCATTCCTGCCATTGCGGGTACCGTTCGACGTTGGTGCGGTAGTCGTAAAACAACTCCGTTTGGATGTCGCCTTGGTCGGGCCGGTGCAGGAAGGCGAGTTCATCCGTCCAGCGATCGGGATCGACGGTCGAAGGGTCGGGATTTCCTCCAACGTGACGGGCCATCGTCGTGGCGAGCGAGAAGAACGTGTCGCGAAACGCGGCCTCGTGTGTTTCTCGATCGGCCCAAAATGCGCGTCGCGCATCCCAGAGCGGACCGAGACCGCTTTCGTGGGTGACGGCGTTTTGCACGATCATCGCCTGCAGGCGCTCGGGGTGAGCGAGCGCGAGCCGAAAGCCGACCGGGCCGCCGTAATCCTGCAGAAACAGATTATAGCGATCCAACTGCAGCCGTTGCGTGAACCGCTCGATCGCGCGAGCGACGTTGTCAAACGTGTACTCAAAGGACGCAGGGTTGGGCGCGTCGCTGTGGCCAAAGCCCGGATAGTCCGGGGCAATCAGCCGGTAGCGGCCGCCGAGGCGCGGGAAAAGCGGCTCGAACATCCGTGACGACGACGGAAAGCCGTGCAGTAAGAGCACGACGGGCGCATCGGGCGGGCCCGTTTCGCGATAGAACATCGACAGCCCGTCGACGTCCACGAAGCGGTACGAGATGCGGCGCACTAACGGTAAATCTTCTCAAGGAAAGCGTTGACGCGTTCGGCGATCGTCTCGACCTCTTCGACCAGCGCAAAGTGCCCGGTATCGAGCAACGTGACTTCGGCAGACGGGACGTCGCGCTTGTAGGCCTCGGCACCCGCCGGAATAAAGAACGGATCGTTGGCGCCCCATATTGCGAGAAGCGGCGGTTGGTGTTCGCGCAGATATGCTTGCCACGCGGGAAAGCGCGCCGGATTGTGCTGATAGTCCCACAGCAGCGCTTCCGCCGCGCTACGCCGCTCGGGCCGATTCAGGAGGGCCTGATCGAGGGTCCACATCGCGGGATCGACCGACGCCGGGTCCCGCAGCCCGGCCTCCCATTGCAACTTCGTTCCGGCGACGCGTAAGAATTCGTCGACCGCCGCCTGACCGGTAGCGCGATCCTTCCACCACTGAGCCAACGCCGCAACGCCGGGGCCGAACCCGTCGGTATAGATGTTGCCGTTCTGCGAAACGATGCCGGCGACGCGTTCGGGATGCGCTTGCGCGATGCGAAATCCGACCGGGGCGCCGAAATCGAACATGTACGTGACGTAGCGTTCGAGACCGATGCTCTCCAAAAGACGGTCGGTCACGGTTGCGAGCCAGTCGAACGTCCACGGTGCGTCGGGCGGCGCCGCGCTGAACCCGTACCCCGGATAATCCGGCGCAACCACCCGCCATGCCGGCGCGAGCCGCTCGATCAGCTCGTTGTACGCGTGCGACCCGCTCGGATGGCCGGCAAGCAAGACGATGGCCGGCGCCGCGGGATCGCCGGCCTCCCGCCAAAAGAGCTCCACGCCGTCGATGCTGCGGGAGTAGTGGCGTCGGGTTGGCGGGCGGCTTCGAGCGCTCTTCACGGGGCTTGTCCTCACTCTAGCTAATGCTAAATAATTAGATATAGCATTACATAGGCACTCTACCATCTCACGCTAACGATTACAAGTGGTATATTTGCATTAGCATGAAGAGGCTTGACCCTGCTGGAGGGGCATCCGCTCGCCTGACGCTCGCGCAGGCGCAAGCCGCGGGATTTCCCGTCGGCGCCGAAAATCTGGCGGTCGACCTGGCCGACACCCTGGCCCGCGTCACCACCTCCCCGGTCGACCTCCTCCGCGACCAGGCGGCGTCGGACCGCTTCTGGGAGCTCCACGCCGGCGAGCTTCCGGTGGGATGGGCGTTCCCTCCCCTGGCCGAAACGCGTCGCCTTCGCGACGTTATTCGCAGCCTGCTGGATGCCGCGCAGCAAGGGATGCCGCTCGACGAGCGCGCGGTGCACGAACTGAATGCGTTTGCGTTAGCTGCGTCGGCGAGCGCACAACTGACCGTGCAGGGTGCGCAGGTCGCGCGTACCGAGCGGTGGCGCTACGCGCGTCCGGCGCATCTCGCGCTGGCGGCCGCGGCGTTTTCGGCAATCGACACCCTGGGCGACCCCGCAATACGGTCGAATCTTCGGCAGTGCGCGCGTCCTCTGTGCACCATGCTCTTTTTTCGCGGCGATCGCCGGCGCCGCTGGTGCACCCCCAACACCTGCGGGAATCGCGATCGCGTCGCGCGGCACTACCGCCGCCGCCACCCACGCCCAACGTAGTGCGCCGCGGCGGGTCGAGATCGCGTAACCGTCACATTTGGGCATCGCGCCCCGTCACGACGGGAAAGGGGGAAACACGATGCTCAAGTGGTTGGTCAAGCGGCAACTCGCAAAATTCGGCCGGCGTTGGAACTACGACGTCGGATACGTGCAGGAGATCCTCGATGAAGCCGGCCTCGGTGCGATCGCACCGATTCAGGCCATCGGCAAGCTCGGCGCCTTTCGCCGCAACGTTCCGAACGACACCTACTACGGTGCCGCGTTGACGGCGGCCAAAGCGGGCGACTGCGGTCCGTGCCTGCAACTCGGGGTCGCGAAGGCCGAAGCCGAGGGCCTCGACCCGAGCACGCTACGTGCGATCCTGGAGTGCGACTACGAAAAGCTCTCGAAGGAAGCACTGCTCGGCGTCGAACTCGCGCTGGCAACGATCGCACGCAACGGCAGCGGCGACGAAGCGCGCCGCGAGATCCTGCGGCGCTGGGGGCGTGCCGGATTGCTCTCGCTCGCATATGCGATGGTCGCCGCCCAAGCGTACCCGACGCTGAAGTACGCACTCGGCTACGGGCATGCGTGCGTCCGCGTCACCGTCGGCGGAACCACGGTCGCGCTCGCGCGCGCCGAGTACGCATGAGTCTCCCCACCGCCGAGCGGTTCGAGCGGCATCGCCGCACCTTGGTCTATCATGCCTACCGAATGCTCGGCCAATACGGCGATGCCGAGGACGTGGTGCAGGATGCCTACCTGCGCTTCAGCGATGCCGTCGCGCGCACGGCCATCGACGACGACCGCCCCTTTCTGCGCACGACCGTCACGCATCTCTGTCTGGATCGCCTGCGCTCCGCACGCGCCCAGCGCGAGATCTACGTGGGGCCGTGGTTGCCCGAGCCGGTCGTCACCGACGAGCGCGCCGATCCGCTGGCATCGGCGACGCTGGCCGACGACATCTCCTTCGCCCTCCTGCTCGCGCTCGAACGGCTTGCCCCGCTCGAGCGTGCCGCATTCCTGCTGCACGACGTCCTCGACGTTCCATTCTCCGAGATCGCGCCGACGTTGGGCCGCAGCGAGGCCGCGGTGCGCCAACTCGCGTCGCGCGCGCGCGAGCACGTACGCGATCGTAAGCGCCGTCCGCACGGCGACCGCGCGCAACGCTTCCGCGTGCGCGAAGCGTTGTTGCACGCCCTCGAAACCGACGATCCCGAAGCGCTGGCGCGCATCCTGACCGACGATGTCGTCTTCACCAGCGACGGCGGCGGCAAGGTCGCTGCGGCAACGGTGCCGGTCAGCGGACGCGCCAACGTCAGCGCGCTGCTGCGCGGCATCGCACGCAAGGGGCTGCGCAGCGTTGCGCGCCGCGAGTTCGTCACGCTCAACGGCTGGCCCGGAATGGTCACCTTGGACGAATCCGGAACCGTGCACGATGCGATCGCGCTCGAGATCGCCGACGGCCGCGTCGCCGCGCTCTACGCGATCCGCAACCCCGAGAAGCTCCGCACCGTCACCGCTCAGTTCGCCAACCGGTAG
>DAIDGS010000190.1 GCA_027459845.1 Vulcanimicrobiota bacterium
ACCACCGGCCGCGTCGAACGGCCACGGCGCGAAGGCCGTTGCCGCCGCGCCGCCCTCGAACGGCTCGCCCGACGACGCCTTGCGCGGCACCTCGCCGGCCGTACGCCGGCTCGCCCGCGAACATGCCGTCGACGTGCGCACCATCGCCGGCACCGGGGCAAACGGGCGCGTCACCGCGCAGGACGTGCTCACGGCCGCGCGCCTCGGCCCGGCCGCCGCAGTCGGTCAGGCGATCGCCGTCGGCACCAACTTCGCGGCCAGCGGCCCTCCCGCAGCGTTCGCCGCTGCGGCGCCGGGTGGCACCTCAACCTACGGCGACCCGCGCCCCGGAACCACGATCCCGCTCAATCAGGCGCGCAAGATCATCGCGCAGCGCATGGTCGAGAGCAAGGCGACTGCGCCGCACGCCTGGACGATGGTCGAAATCGACGTCACCAATCTCTGGAAGTGGCGCACGCGCGAGAAGGATCGCTTCGAGCGCGAAACCGGCTACAAACTCACGCTGCTTCCCTTTTTCATCCGCGCGGTCGTCGAGTCGATGGCCGCCTTCCCGCTGATGAATGCCAAGTTCGTCGCCGGCGAGTCCGGCGGCCAACCCGGCATCTACGTCAATCCCGAGGTCAACATCGGCATCGCGATCGGCCTGCCCACCAACTTGGTCGTGCCGGTCATCAAGGGCGCCGATCGTCTCTCGATCAAGGGTCTCGCGGTCGCGGCCGGCGATCTGATCGATAAGGCGCGCAAGAACAAGCTCGGCGTCGACGACCTCGCCGGCGGCACGTTTACCGTGAACAACAACGGCGCCAACGGCTCGTTCGCCTCGGCACCGATCATCAACGGCGGTCAGGCCGGAATTCTCACGATGGAAACGGTCGTGAAGAAGCCGGTCGTGCGCGACGACGACGCAATCGTCATCCGTCAGATGATGAACTCGTGCCTCTCGCTGGATCACCGCGTCGTGGACGGCTACGTTGCCAGCGGATTCTTGGCAGACTTGAAAAAGCGCATCGAGCGCATGGGGCCCGAGGGCACCCTCTGAGGAAACGCTGAACGCCACGATGGATGAACGATCGTACCTGCGCGTCGCCAATGCGCTGAACGCCTTCGGCGTGTGGACGAGTTGGTGCAGCCAGTTCCTCACCGAGGCTGGCTTTCGCACGCTCGGCATACCGCAGCTCGAGCGCTCGCTGCGGGCGGCCGGCTGGCGCGGAAATCACCTGACGCTCCATGCTGGCGTGGATCCCGGCAGCGGATTCGGCCCCGGCGACGTGTTGGTCGACGACGAAGCCTTGGGCCCGCGGGCCGAAAAGTGGCTGCAGGCGGTCCGCGACCACGTGGTGGAGCATCACATGAGCTACGTGCTCGACGGCAAGCGCTCGCACTGCGTCTCGGCGGTCGCGATCGCCTCGGACCTCTGATACGAGCGCTCGGCTTGCAAATTCGCAAACGTTTTCACTTCGAGTCGGCCCACGTTCTGCCGTTTCACCTCGGTAAGTGCAGCCGGCTACACGGGCACTCGTACGTGCTCGACGTCGCGGTTCGCGGACCACTGGCTACCGACGGACCCTCGCGTGGGATGATCGTCGACTTCGATGACATCGGCCGCCTCGTACGCGCCGAAATCGTCAGCGTTCTGGATCACCAGTCGCTCAACGACTTCATCGACAATCCGACCTCCGAACGAATCGTGCTGTGGATTTGGGAGCGGCTCGACGGCGTGCTCGCGGGGCTCGACGAACTCACGCTGTGGGAGACTCGCAGCTCCTGCGCGGTGCTGCGCCGCAGCGACTTTCACTAGCGAGCCCCACGATGCTGGCGGTAGCCGAGATCTTCTATAGCATTCAAGGCGAGGGCACCTGGACGGGAACGCCGGCCGTCTTCGTGCGGCTCGCCGGGTGCAACCTCGCCTGCACCTTCTGCGACACCGACTATGCGACGAAGTTCTTCGCCGATCCGGCTGAAATCGCGCGCCGCGTCGGGGAACTGGGCGGCGCGTGTCCGACCGTCGTGCTCACCGGCGGCGAGCCGCTGGCCCAAGCCGAGACGCCGGCCTTGATCGACCGGCTGCGCGCGGACGGCCGGCGCGTGCACCTGGAGTCCAACGGCACGATTCGCACCGAACTACCGGCCGACGTCTGGCTCTGCGTCTCGCCCAAAGAGCGCGTCGACGCGCAGATGGCCCGGCGCGCCGACGAGGCGAAGCTCATCGTCGACGGGCGCATTCCCGAAGAGCACCTGCCGCTCTTTGCCGATCGCCCCACGATCCTCTTGCAGCCCGAAGGCAATAAACCGGCCAACGTCGCCCTCGCGCTGGCGTACGTCAAAGCACACCCGCGCCGCTTCCGGCTCTCGCTTCAGACCCATAAGTTCATCGGCATCCCGTGAGGAGCGCACCGTGATTCTGCTCTGCGCCGCAGTCGCCAAAGAACTCACCTGGTGGAGTCCGCGACCGTCGGTCGAGACGCTCGTCACCGGTGTCGGCCCCGTAGAAGCCGGCTGCGCCGTCGCCGCCGCGCTGGCGCAGCGGCGCTATCGCTTGGTCGTCAACGTCGGGGTTGCCGGCGCGATCGCCGGCTGCGCGCGCGTCGGCGATGCCGTTGCGGTGGCCGACGAGGTCATGGAGCTCGACCTCGAGAGCGGCGCGCCGCTGCTGTTGCCCGGCGACGAGCGCACGATCGAGCATGCGTCATCCGATGCCGCGCTCGTGCGCGCGCTCCACGCGCTCGGCTACGCCGCCCTGCGCGGGATCACGGTCGCGCGCGTCACCACCACCGCGACCACCGCGCGACGACTCGCGGCGCGCGGCGTGCAGGTCGAGAGCATGGAGGGCTTTGCGGTGCTGCGCGCCGCAGCGCGTGCCGGTATCCGGGCCGTCGAGTTGCGCGGCATCTCCAACTACGTCGGCGAGCGCGCGCAGAGCGGCTGGGATCTCGATGCCGGAATCGCGGCGACGGCGCGGATCGCACACGCGCTCTTCGCCGTTCTCGATAGCGCCGAAGCGCACCGGGAGCACGCATGACCTATACGCTCGCCTACTCGCCGTGCCCTAACGACACCTACATCTTTGCAGCGTTGACCAACGGCATGCTGCCCGACGCGCCGCGTGTCGACGTTCACCTCGCCGACATCGAGGAACTGAACCAGGGAGCGGCGGCGGCGCGCTTTGCGCTGACCAAAGTGAGCTACGGTGCGATCCCGTACCTGATGGGCCGCTACCGCATCCTGCGCTCGGGAGGTGCGCTCGGGCGCAACTGCGGGCCGCTGTTGATCGCGCGACCCGGCAGCGGCGAGTACTTCATGGATTTTGCGTCCAAGCGCATCGCCATCCCGGGTGAGCGCACCACGGCTTTCATGCTGCTGCAACTCGCCTTCGGACGGCGTCCCAAGACCGTGCAAATGCGCTTCGATCGCATCGCCGACGCCGTCGCCAACGGCGAGGTCGATGCCGGGCTGATCATTCACGAGTCGCGCTTCACCTATCGCGAGCGTGGGTTGCTCTCGATCGTCGATCTGGGGGAGTGGTGGGAGAGCATGACTGCACTGCCGATTCCGCTCGGCGCAATCCTACTGCGCGACGATGTCGATCCCGCTGAGTCGGAGCGCCTCGATCGCGCCATCCGCGCGAGCCTTGCCTTCGCCCGTTCCGATGAAGCCGCCATCATGCCCTACGTGCGCGCGCACGCCGTCGAAATGCGCGACGACGTCATGCGCGCGCACATCGCGCTGTACGTCAACGGCTATAGCGACGACCTCGGCGACGAGGGCATCGGCGCCGTCCATGCGCTGTTCGCGCGGGCCGCGCAGGCCGGCATTATCCCGCACGCCGTCGAAGCGCGCTTCGTATGAGACGCACCCACTTTCTCGGCGCGCTGACCGGCCTGACCGCGCTGGCGGCCGGCCCGGTCGGCGCGGCGCTCCTGCCGCCGGCGCGGATCACGCTCGGCGACGAAGTGCTCATCGCCGAACGCTGGCGTGATTTGAGGGGCGCACGCGTGGGTGTGATCGCCAATCAAAGCAGCGTGACCTCGCGCCTGATCTCGGTCGTCGATGCGCTGCGCGCCAGCGGGCGCGTTCGCGTGAGCGCCATCTACGCACCCGAGCACGGTTTCCGCGGCGACCGGACCGCTGGGGCGTCGGTCACCTCGTACACCGATCCGCAAACCGGTCTGCCTGTCTATAGCCTCTACGGCGCGACGCGCCATCCGAATGCCGCGATGCTGGCCGGCATCGATGCCCTGCTCTTCGACATCCAGGATGTCGGCGCGCGCGCGTACACGTTCGTCTCGACGATGGCTGAAGCGATGCGTAGCGCCAAGGCGCACGGCAAGGCGTTTTGGGTGCTCGACCGGCCCAACCCGGTCGGCGGCGCAATCGTCGAGGGCCCGGTGCTAGATCCGCAGTTCGAGTCGTTTATCGGTCTCTTCCCGATCCCGATGCGCCACGGCATGACCATTGGCGAGCTGGCTCGGCTCTTCAACGACCATTTCGGGATCGGTGCCGATCTCCACGTCGTGCCGATGCGCGGCTACACGCGCACCATGCTCTGGCCGCAAACCGGCCTGCACTGGGTGCAAACCTCGCCGAATATCCCGACCTGGCAGACCTGCTTCGTGTACCTGTGCACCGGGTTGATCGATAACGCCGGCATCAACAACGGCGCCGACTTCAGCAACCCGTTCTTCCTCGCCGGAACGCAGGGACTCGACGGCGAGTTGCTTGCCGCGCGGCTCAACGCGCGCAACCTGCCGGGGGTCTACTTTCGCCCGGCCGCCTGGTCGCCGTTCGCGGGCTTTTGGAAGGGCCGCGAGCTCAGCGGCGTCGAGCTGGTACTGGTCGACTTGGGGCGCTTCCTACCCGTTCATACCGCGGTCGCGTTGCTGACCACCATTCGCGACATCGCGCCGCATGCGATCCACGTGAAGCGACGTGGGCTCGACTACGACTGGGGTACCTCGAGCCTCGCCGCCGGATTGCTGGCCGGCAAGTCGGCCGAGGAGATCATCGCGCAGTGGGTCGCCGGGCTGGAGCGCTTCGCGCCCATTCGCGCGAAGTATCTGCTCTACGGCACGACGGCCTGATGCCGCGACGCGCGCTCCTGCTCGGGCTCGCGCTGCTCGCCGGCTGCCGCAGTGCGGTGCCGACGACCACCGGCGACGCGTCCCGCAGCGCGGTGCGCTCGACGGTCGCGGGCGTGCGCTACGGCGCCTACGAGTGGAACGTGGACGATGCCATCCGACGCTGGCAGCGCGGCCAACTCTGGCGGCTCCTGCGCGCCAAGGGCGTGAACCAACTGCTGCTCGGCTTCGACGACGCTCAAATCGCCGCGTATGCGCGCCCGCGCGGAACGCAGCGCATGAACGCATTCATCGCCGCCGCCGCCGCGCACGGCGTTGGCTGCGGGTTGCTGCTCGGCGATCCCGGATGGATCGAACCGGCCGGCGTCCCGCGCCTGATCGCAATCCTCAAACGCATGCGTCGCCTGCACTTCGCGGTGCTCAATCTCGATCTCGAACCCAACGAAGTCCGCGGCATTCCGATCGCCAAGGCCCTCGCCGATCTCATCGCCGCGATGCGCGCCTACGTCGCCGCGAGCCCGTGGCCGGTGGCGCTCGACCTCAACGACGCTTACGCGGCGCATGCGGGGCAGCGCTGCTTCGTCTGCCGGCTCGCCGCCGTCGGCGTACGGCGCGTGGTGCTGATGACCTATATCGCCGATCCGGCGACCGTCGCCCGAATCGATCGGCCGATCCTCGCCGCGACGCCGACGGTTGCCTTCGCGATCGCGCAGGACGTCGAACCGCCGGCAGTCGTCGGTTCGCCAAACGATACCTACTGGCGCGCGGGGTTGCGGCGCTTTCGCGCCGCCATGACGCAGTTGGACGCCCGGATGCGCGCGGCGCCCAACTATACCGGCATCGTCGTCCAGTCGATGCAGTACCTGGAGACGATGCGGCCTACGGCGCGGTCGTCCAGGCTTGGCTCGAGATCTTCCAGCCCGTAGCCGTGCGCGCGAAGGTGTACGTCACCATTCCCGACTCGCGAAACGGCTTTCCGCCGACCTGCGCGGTGATCGTCACCGGGACGACCATATACGCCGCGTCGCCCTGCATCTGAAACTCGCTGGCCGGCGCCGCGACCGCATGGAAGTCGCGCGCATGCATCGCATCGACGACGGCCAGCACGCGCGTAAACCACGCGACTCCGGCGTCGGGTCCGCTCCAGCGGTAGGGCGCGTTCTCATCGGTGACCACCGCGTCGTCGGTGTACATCCCGGCATACTTGGAAGGATCGGTGCCGTTGGATGCGTCGATCACGCGCGCCGCGAGTTGCAGCACGGCAGCCGGCGGCATGGCTGGCGCCTTGGTGTGCGCCGCTGCCGGCGCGAGCAGTCCGAGTGCGAGTGCGGCGACCGCAGCAAAGCGTACCATCGTGCTTCCTTTCGTGGGTTTAATCGAGCTTGCGCGTGCGTAAGTAGTGCAGTTGCCAGAGGTGGATGAAGCGCGAAAGCTCTTCTTGCATCTCTTCGGTGGTATCGGTGAACTTGACGCCGTACGCAAACTTGCGCGTCGCGACGTCGTAAAATGCGGAGAGCGTGATGCCGCGCATGTGCAGCGGCTTGAACCCCGGCGGCTGCACCTTGACCGTCTCCGGGCGCAGCCCAAAGGGCGTCTGCTCGTAGACTTCTTTCTCGATCACCATGTCGGCCAGAAAATCCTCGGGCAGATTGAAATCGATATCGAGGATCGACTCGCGAAGAAAGTCCTCGTCGGTCGAGAGGCGCAAGCCGCCGGAGGAGAGATCGTTGGCGCGCGCGCGCCGGCGCCCTTGGCGCCCGTGCAAGGTGTAGAGCACGTCGAACTCGACCGGCATGCGGAACGAGGTCCGCTTCTGCGCCGGGCTGATCTGCGCTTTCTGCGGTCCTTTCGGTTCCTTCCGCTTGCCGAAGAGTGGAGGCATCGAGGTGGCGTTGCCTCGGGCAGGCCCCGCTTCCTGCTCGTCGGAAGATGTGCGTGCGTGCTCCAGCAACGGTTGATCGACGCGCTCGGCGCCGACGCAGTCAAGACCTCGCCCGAAGACATGTCGGTCTACGCCTTCGATGCGTACTCGCAGGGTCGCAATCCATCGGCGGTGGTCCTTCCCGCCGATGTCCGCGACGTGAGCGCTGCGGTGAAGATCGCCCGTGAGTGCCGGGAACCGATCGTGGCACGTGGGGCCGGAACCGGACTCTGCGGCGGCGCGGTACCAATCGAAGGCGGCGTGGTGATCGCGTTTGCGCGCATGCACCGCCTGCTCGAACTCGACGTGCGGCGACGCCGCGCGCGCGTGCAGCCCGGCCTGATCAACCTGGACCTCTCCCGCGCCGTTGCCGAAATGCGGCTCTTCTACGCGCCTGACCCGTCGTCGCAGAAGGCCTCGACGATCGGCGGAAACATCGCGACCAACGCCGGCGGCCCGCACTGCCTCTCGTACGGCACGACGGTCAATCACGTCCTCGGCCTGGAAATCGTCGACGAAAACGGTGAGGTGTTCACGACCTCGATCGACGATGCCGGGTACGACCTGACCGCCGCGCTGGTCGGCAGCGAGGGCACCCTCGGAATCGTTACCGCGGCCTGGGTACGCCTGATGCGTCTCCCCGAGTCGGTGCGCGTGTGGGTGGTCGCGTTCGGTGAGATCGAGGCTGCCTCGGAAGCCGTCTCGGCGATCGTCGCGGCCGGCATCGTGCCAAGTGCGCTCGAGATGATGGACGCGGTGATCACCGCGGCCGTCGAGGAGGCCTTCCACGCCGGCTATCCGACCGACGCCGCGGCGGTGCTGCTGATCGAGAGCGCCGGACTCGAAGACGATATGAACGCCTACGAAGCCGCGATCAAGCACATCGTCGAAGCGCACGGCGCGATCTCATGGCGCAGCGCGCGCACCCAAGCCGAGCGCGACGCGCTGTGGGCCGGGCGCAAGGGCGCTGCCGGCGCCACCGGCCGCATCTCGCCCAACTACTACACCCAGGACGTCTGCGTCCCGCGCAGCAAGCTTCCGGCCGCGTTGCGCGCGGTCGAAGAGGCCGCCGGTGCACACCGGCTCGTGGTCGGCAACGTCTTTCACGCGGGCGACGGCAACCTCCACCCGCTGCTGATGTACGATCGCCGCGACGCGCGCCAGGTTGCGGCCGTCATCGAGACCGGCAACGCGATTCTACAGTCGGCCATCGATTTGGGTGGTACGATCAGCGGCGAGCACGGCATCGGCTACGAAAAGCGCGACGCGATGACGCGCGTCTACAGCACCGACGATCTCGCCACGATGGCACGCGTGCGCGACGTCTTCGACCCCCAGCGCGTCCTCAACCCCGAGAAGATCTTCCCGCGCGGCGCGCGCTGCCCGGAAGTCAAACCGCCGACGCTCGTTCAGTAACGTGGATGCTCGATGAAGGCGTGGAACGGGACGCGCGGCGTCTTCGCATCGAGGATCGCCAGATAGACCGGCCGATCCACCGTCGCCGAACTCCCTCCGAGGAGCCGATGCGGTTTATGGAGCACCGGCATCGGCGCTCCACTGCGACATCGTCGCCGGGTCGCTCGGCGCAGCCAAGGCGCGCAAGCGCGCAAGGGAATCGCCGCGCGGCGCGAACGCGCACAGGGTGAGTTCTTCTCAGGCACGCGAAGCGCCGGCCGACGTGCACGCGTTGAGCGCGTTACTGGCACGTTGCAACGCCGAGCGCCGGTCGCTGGCCATCGTCGGCGGCGACACCCTGCGCGCCATGCTGCTGCCGCCCGCAACCGAGAGCGTCCTGCTCAGCACGGCTTCGCTCGCGCGGATCGTGGAGCACTGCGCCGCCGATCTCACCGTCGCCGTGCAGGCCGGGGTCACGGTGCGCGCACTCGCGCAAACGCTCGGTGCCGCGAAGCAGTTCGTACCGCTCGACGCCCCGCACGCCGATCGCGCCACCGTCGGCGGCACGCTCGCGGCCGGCTGGCTCGGACCGCGCCGCCATCGCTACGGCCGGCCACGCGACCTGGTCATCGGCTCGGTCGCGGTGCTTGCCGACGGAACGATCGCCGCCGCCGGGGGCATGGTGGTCAAGAACGTCGCCGGCTACGACATGAGCCGCCTGTACGCGGGGTCGTTCGGCACGCTGGCCGTGCTCGCCCAAATCAACCTCAAAACGCTGCCGCTCCCGCAGCGGCAGCGCGCGTTTCTCGCGCGCCTGCCGGAGGGGACGCGCGAGCGCGCCGCGGCCGCCCTCGCCGCCTTGGCCGCGCCCCCGGCGGCGGCGTTTTGGATCGACGGATTTCAAAGTGCGGTCGACGGTGACGAGGGCGACGACGGACGCCTGGTCGTGCTGATCGACGCCAGCGATGCCGCCCTCGAGCGCAGCACCCTCGATCTGCGCTCCGCGCTCGGTCGCGCGGGCGTCCCCGAGACGCGCATCGTCGATGCGGGTGCTCGCGAAGCCTTCGAACGAACCGTCGATGCCTGCGTTGCCACGCTTGGCGAGCGCTCGATCACCTACCGGCTCCCCGAGGGCGACGTTCCGCCACCGCGTAACGCGGTCGCCGCACTCGAACTCGCGCGCGCGCACGCGCTGCGCGGGGAGGCGATCGTCGACGTCATGAACGGCGATGCTTTCGTGCGCGTGAGCGACCTCGATGCGCGCGCCCTCGGCACCAAGATCGAGGCCTTCGACGACGCCTTGCACGCGCGCGAACCGCACGCGCGCGTGGTCGCCGGCGAACACCCGATTCGCAACGATCTTGCCGTCTTCGGCGCGCCCCCGCCTGCGATCGCGCAGATGCGCGCGCTCAAGGCGCGCTTCGATCCCCACGCAATCCTCAACCGCGGACGGTTCGTCGGCGGGATCTGACACGCGCGACGGGTGAGCGACGCACGTCTACCGCCGCACGGCGGCACCGCGCGGCTGCGGTCGGTCCTTCCCGGCGCCGACTGGATCGCCGTCGCCCTGCTGGCGGCCCTCCTGGCAGCGATCTATGCCGGTTTAGGACTGTGGCGCTATGCCATCTTCCGCGCCGGCGTCGACGACGGCATCTTCACGCAGGTTGTGTCCGGCGCGTTCCATCGCTTCGCATCGACCTCCGAGTACGGCCTCAACCACCTGCTCGTTCACTTCTCGCCGATCTTGGTGTTGGCGTACCCGTTCGTACGATTCGCGCATGGCGCGAGCGGGCTGATCGTGCTGCAAGCGATGCTGATCGCCGCAACCGTGCTCCCCGTCTATGGAATCGCGCGCGCGCGCCTGCCGATCCCGGCCGCGCTCGTCGTCGCGTTGGTTGCGGCAGTCTATCCCCCGCTCAGCGGCCAGGCCATCGGTGATTTTCACGAACTCGCCTTCGCCCCGCTGCTGAGCGCGAGCCTCGTCTGGGCGCTCGACGCCCGCCGCTGGAAGATCACCTGCGCGATCGCACTCGTCCTGGCGTGCGTCAAAGAGGACGTGCTCGTTGGGCTGGCCTTCGTTGGGGTTGCGATCGCCGTGACCTCGCGACACGATCCGCCGCGACGGCGCTGCGGCTGGGCGATCGCCGCGATCGGGGTTGCGACCTTCACCGCCTACTTCGCGGTCGTGCGCCCGCTCATCAATCCCTCCGCACCGTATTGGTCGTTTCACTTCTATCAGTGGACGGCGTTCGGTCCTACGCCGAACGGATTCGTCGCACTGAACTCGCCGCTGCGTCTGCGCTACCTACTCGATGCGCTCGCGCCGCTGGTTTTCATCCCGCTTTTCTCGCGCTTCGCGCTCTTTGCGATTCCAGGATTCCTCGAAGTGATGGCCTCGCACGAAGGCATTACCTACGTCATCGGTGCGCACTACGGCAGCGCCTGGAGCGGCTATCTGCTGGCCGCGCTGGCCGACGGCGCCGCGACGCTGTGCCGGCGCTCGCGTGCGCTGATGTGGTACGCGCTGGCGGCGGCGCTCTTCATGAGCTATCGATTCAACGTCTACGATAGTCCGGTCCAGCCGGGATACTTCTTGGATGCACGTCCCAACCGGCACGACGCGCGCCTAGAGCGATTCCTACGGTCGCTCCCCCGCGACGCCACGCTCTATTCGGCGCAGAGCCTCTTCGCACACCTCGGCGACGATCCCAAGGCGAGCGTCACCTTCAACTGTCAACGGTATGGGGTTTTCGACGCGCGCGCCGACGCCGCCGGCTGGCAGCACGTCTATCGCCCGCTGATTCGCCGGCTGACCGAGCACCGCACCTATCGCGTTGCCGTACGCCACGACGGCACCGTGCTCTTGGTTCGCGTTGCCGCGCAGTGCCCGAAACCGCCTTGACCGCGAGCCGGTTCTAGCCTCTATGAACGTTGGAATTCTTGGCAGCGGCGACGTCGCCCGGGCGCTCGCCGCCGGTTTTTTGGAACGCGGCGACGCGGTCATGCTCGGGACGCGCGACCCGCACAAGCTGGACGACTGGCGCGCCGCCGACGGCGCGCCGGCCCACGTCGGCAGCTTCGCTCAGGCGGCCGCATTCGGCGAACTGATCGTGCTCGCCACGCTCGGCACCGCGACCGTCGGGATCGTCGCCGAAATCGCACCCGCGGCCTTCGCCGCGAAGGTGGTGATCGATGCCACCAATCCGCTGCGCTTCGAACCCGGCAAGCCGCCACAGCTCGCGATCGGTTTCTCCGACTCGCTCGGCGAGCAGGTGCAGCGCGCGCTCGCGGGCGCGCACGTCGTCAAGGCATTCAATACCGTCGGCAGTGCGTTGATGGTGCATCCCCGCCTGCGCGGCGGTCCGCCCGACATGTTCCTCGCCGGAAACGACGCCG
>DAIDGS010000191.1 GCA_027459845.1 Vulcanimicrobiota bacterium
GTCAAGGACGCGGTGCGGCTCAATACCGTCGACGATCTCGACGCGTTCCATCATAGCTTGCATCACTAGGTGACGGGCGCGGAAGAACGCCGCGTCCGCCTCGACGACGGCGTCGCGACGACGCTCCAGCAGTGGGGCATCGCGGGTCCGCTGGTGGTAGCCGTGCACGGCATGACCAGCTCGCGGCGGTCGTGGGCGCGATTGGGTGGCCGTCTGGCGCCGCGTTTTCGTCTGGTCGCCTACGATCAGCGCGGACACGGCGATTTGGCCGGCGTTCCCGGACCGATGCGTTTGGTTCAAGGCGAACGCGACCTCGATGCCGTGGTCGCATCGCTCGGCGAACCGGTGAGCGCACTCATCGGCCACTCCTGGGGCGGAGCGATTGCGATCCGCGCCGGTCGCCGGCTTCCGGTCGCGCGCGTGGCAGCGCTCGATCCGATGCTGCACCAGGCCGACGACGCGTGGTACGGTGAGTACCTCGACGAACTGCGCGCGCACTTCACGCTTCAGGGCGAAGCGCGCGATGCGTTCACGCGCCACGACAACGCCGGCTGGCACGCCGACGATATCGAGGGGAAAGTGCACGCGATGCATGCGATGACGACCGAGCCGATCGCGAATCTGCTGCGTGAGAACCCGGCCGCCGATTGGGACTTGCGAAGCGACGTTGCCGGCTATCCCAAGCCGTTACTGCTGCTGATGGCCGATCGCGACCTCGGGATCAATCGCGCCGAGTGGCTCGACGCGATCCAGGCGCAGCGCTCCCCGGAAGTCGCGATCGAGGTCGCCGAGGGGCAAGGCCACAATCTGCACCGCACCGACTTCGAGGCGGTAGCCGCGCGCGTCGAGCGCTTCCTCGTCGGGCGCTGAGTCCGAGCGCGCGGCGCCTACGCAGCATGGCCGGCCGCGCGTTCCAGTTCGACCGCCGCGGCGAGGCCGCCGCGGTCGGCAACCTCCATCCGCCCGGCGCGCAGCAGTTCGGTAACCGCCGCCCTGGCCTCGGGATCGTCACCGCAGAGCGTGACGACGGCGCCCGGCTTCGGCGTCGGGAGCAGGGCGCGCACCACGCGATGGCTGTCGATCTTATGCGCCAGGAGCACCGCGCGCTCGGGGCGCGCACCGGTGGCCGGCGTCGCGTCGAGCACGATCGTCTCGTGCGGGATGGTGCCGAGCCTGGCGAGCAACGCGTCGACGTGGCTCGGGTCCGATGCAAAGACCAGCACGTCGCTGATCGCGGCGATGTGGTACGGGGTTCCGGTCTTGGCATGCAGGGCGTGGGCCGCGCTCTCGGCCCGCTCGCGTGCCGATGGATCGGCAAAACTCAGGCGGGCACCGGTTGCCGCCAGGATCTGGGCGAGGGCGACCGAGCGCTCGTCGCTGCCGAGAATGCCGATGGTGATGTGTGCGTTCATACCTTTGGCGTACCCCGAAACCTCGGAGGTCGCTGAGAAGTCACCGCGCCCCCGCGATGCCTGCGGCTGCCGGATTACCCGCCCGCTCCCGGCGCGAAAGGCGCGCCTCTCCGCACCGCACGCCTTCCACCGGGGCGAAAGGTGTGATAAAATGACCGTCTGTGCCCCGGCCCCGATCGGACGCGACCGGCGTGGGGCCGGCCAGCGGCAACGGTGGGTGCCCTTACGTGACCACGTGAGGCGGCAGCCCTGCGTCAGCGGCGGCCGGCGGTGGGCCCTGGAGAACCGTCCTTGAACCTGATCGACGTCAACAACTTCGACGCCATGCGCATCGGCCTGGCATCGCCGGAGCAAATCCGCGCGTGGTCGTTCGGCGAAGTGAAGAAGC
>DAIDGS010000192.1 GCA_027459845.1 Vulcanimicrobiota bacterium
ACGCGCGCGACGGTTGCGAGCGGCTCTACCTGTGCGCGCCACACCTCGCGCGTCAGCGGAAATCCGTGAATCAGGACGACGGTGCGCGTACCGGATCCATCGACCGAGACATCGATGTGCGCGTCCGCGTTGGTTACGCGCATCCGGGTTCGCGATGTGGCGCGGTGCCGAAAACTTGCATCGCTGCGGCTAATACTGTATAAGGTAGGCAACAACCCTGGTCGGACTCCGACCAGAGAAAGGATGACTCCAAAGCTATGGCAGTCAAACGTACACGTAAGAAGGCAGCGAAGAAAACCGCTGCCAAGGCCGCGGCGCCTCGCAAGAAGGCCGCGCGCAAATCGACTCGCAAAGCGGCCGGACGCAAGAAGGCCACCCGCAAGAAGGCCACTCGCAAGAAGGCCACTCGCAAGAAAGCCACCCGCAAAAAGGCGACCCGCAAGAAAGCCACCCGCAAGAAAGCGGCTCGCAAGGGCGCTCGCAAGTCGACCCGCAAGGCCACCACTCGCCGCAAGGCCGCGCGTAAGACCAGCCGCCGGAAGAAGGCCGCAGCCTAACTTCCGGCGTTTTTACGCCATGCGAGTCGCGCGCTGCGCGACTCGCTTTTTTTTTTGCGCTAGACCGAACGCACGGCCGGGCGGGTGAACCAAATCACCAAGAACACGCCCGCACAGATCGCACCGCCGAGCGCGAACATACGCTCCAGGCCGATGCTGGAAGCGATCGCACCGTCGATCAGCGACCCCAACGGAACGATCCCGATCGCCGTCATGGTATAGACCGCCAGCGCCCGGCCACGCACCGCGTCGGGCGAGAGCAGTTGAATCAGCGTGTTGGTCGCACCGAGCAGCGCCAGCGTGCCGACGCCGGTAAGGAACAGGAGCGGCAGCGCCTGCAGTAACGACTGCGTGAAGCCGAGCGCAAAGACGCTCGCCGACATGAGCACGCCCGCGCCAAGCCATAACGCACCGCGACGCTCGCGCTGCGCGAGCATCGCCGTGACGATCGCCCCGCCGAAACCTCCGACGCCGATCGCCGAGACGGCCCAACCCAGGCCTTGCGGACCGTTATGAAAAACGTCGACGGCCAGCGCAGGCACCAACTGACTGTACGGGCGCGTCAGCACCGCGCTCAGGAAAAACGCCAGGATTACCCAGCGCAGCACCGGATGGCTCCAGAGGAAGGCGATGCCCTGGCGCATCGCCGGCAGCATCGCCTCGCCCCGCTGCGGGATCGGCCGCGAAGGCTGCATCATGGCAACCGCCACCACGACCGCCAGCGTCGCGACCGCATTGACGTAGAACGAGCCGGCGATCCCGACCCAGACGATCAGGACGCCGGCGATCGCCGGACCGATGACGGCCGGCGCGTTGAACGCGATCGAGTTGAGCCCGACCGCGTTTCCGACGAACTGCCGCTCGACGAGGTGCGGAACCCAGCTTTGGCGGGTCGGGGAGTCGAAGGCGTTGGCGGCAGCATTGAGCGCCGAGATGACGACCAGATTGCTCAGGTTCAGCCGGTGCAGACTCGCGAGCAGGGCGAGCAGCAGCGCCGCAAACGCCATCGTGGTATTGGTCGCGAAGAGCGTCCGCCGTCGGGGTAGGACGTCGGCGACTACGCCCGCCAGCGGGGAGAGCACGATCACGGGAACGGCCCGCGCGGCGCCCAGGATGCCCAGATCGAGCGCGGCTAAATGCGGCGTCCGCGCGATCTGGGCAACGAAAAATCCCATCGCCGTAAACTGCATCCACGTACCGAGATTCGAAATCAACAACCCGATCCAGAGCAGCCGAAAGTCGCGATAGCGCAGCGCGGTGAAGATCGAAACCGAACGCGGGCGTAATGGGGTGGCGGTCACGCGCGCGCCGCGACCGCCGCGACCACGATCGCCGCGCTGCCGGCAACGCCAAAGCTGGCGGTGTCGATCGCGAGATCGTGTTGCTCGGGAGCGCCCAGCGAGCCGGCAAACCAATCGCGCAGATAGGCGTCCTTGGCGCGGTCGACGCGCTCGATTTCGCTGCGGGCGGTCTTTGCATCGACCCGCATGCGCTCGACGATGCGCGCGACGCGCGCCTCGCGCGGCGCGTAGAGAAAGACCCGCACGACATCGGGGCGCCGTCCGAGGGTCGCTCCCGAGGCGCGACCCACGATCACGACCCGGCCGCGCGCGGCGTACTCTTCGACGGCGGCGCGCGTCCCGCGAACGACCTCTTCGTCGAAGTTCTCCTCGGTTGAGAGCGGAGCCAGCTCGGGCGTGGCCAACTCGAGGCCGCTCAGCAGACGCTCGCCGAAACTGCGGCCACCGGTCTCGCTGGATTCCACCGCCTCGGTCGGCACCTTCAAGCGGCGCGCAACCACCACCGGGAGTTGCCGGTCAATCACCTCGTAGCCTAAACGGCGCGCGAGCTCGTCGGCAATCGCCAGCGCGCCGCAGCCGTACTCGGAAGAAATCGTGACGATCACGGAAGTAGCCTACTCTACGGAGAAGGCGGGCACCTCGAAGCCATGCCGATCATCGAAACGCACGACCTACGCAAGGTCTTTCGCACGGTCAAGCGCCATCCCGGGGCGGCCGGTGCGCTACGCACCCTGTTTTCGCGCACGTTCGACGAACGCGTCGCGGTCGGCGGCGTGTCGATGCGCCTCGAGCCCGGCGAACTGGTCGGGTATATCGGTCCCAACGGAGCCGGAAAATCGACCACGATCAAGATGCTGACCGGGATCCTGGTTCCCACCTCGGGCGAGGTGCGGGTCGCCGGCATCGTACCCTACGCGCGCCGCAAAGAGAACGCGCGCAATATCGGGGTCGTCTTCGGCCAGCGCAGCCAGCTCTACTGGGATCTGCCGCTGATCGAGTCGTTCGAACTGCTGCGTGCCATCTACGGCGTCCCGGCAGCGCGCTACCGCCAGAACCTGGACGCATTCGTCGAGATGCTCGCGATGGGCGAGTTCCTGCGTACGCCGGTGCGGCAACTCTCGCTCGGGCAGCGCATGCGCGGCGACTTTGCCGCCGCCATGCTCCACGATCCGGCCATCGTGTACCTCGACGAACCGACCATCGGGCTCGACGTGGTCGCCAAGGCGGCGATCCGCGATTTCATCGCGCGCGTCAACGCCGAGCGCGGCACCACGGTGATCCTCACGACCCACGATCTCGCCGACGTCGAGCGGCTCTGCCGCAGGATCGTGCTGATCGATCGCGGCAGCATCATCTTCGATGGCTCGCTCGAACGCATCAAGAGCGAGTACGGGCGCTATCGCACGCTGATCGTGACGTTTTCCGAGCCGATCGCCGAGCCCCGCCTGGAAGGCGCCGAGCTCGAGAGCTACGACGGCGCCACCGCGCGATTTCGCTTCGATCGCAACCGCGAGCGCGCCGACCGGCTCATTCGCAGCGTCGCCGACGGGTACCCGGTCGAGGATGTCAGCATCGAGGAGCCTGAACTCGAAACCATCATTCGACGCATTTACGTCGAAGGCTACGCGCGTCCC
>DAIDGS010000193.1 GCA_027459845.1 Vulcanimicrobiota bacterium
GAGCAGCGAGGCCGGATACGAGTACGGCGTGATGTTCGAAGGCTTGACGACGGCCACGCAGTCGGCGCTCGCCGCCGAGATCGCCGAGTTGCAACGACGCGCCGCGGCGGCGCGTGCCGAAGCCGCGCGCCGCGAAGCCGAACCGCCCCCGGCCGAAGGGCAGCGACGCCGCGACCTGCGTACGACGGCCAAGTTCCCGGTGAAGTATCGCCCCACCAACCGCGCGGCGAAACTCGGCGAAGCCACCGACGTCTCGCCGGGCGGCCTGCGGCTCTCGTGCGACGACTCGCTGCCGATCGGCAGCGACCTCGAACTGCGTTTTACGTTGCCCAACGACGTCCTAAGCGTGTACCCGCCATCGAGCGAGCGGATCGAGATCTCGCCGTTCGGGCACCGGCGCGTGCGCATGCCCGACAATCGCCGCCCCTTCGAGGAGATGATCGTCCACGGACGCATCCTCGCGCGCTTCGATCCCGATCGTGGGCGGGAGTGCTACGGCGTCGGCTTCACCGACATCGACGGTTACCAGCGCGAGGAGATCGCGCGCTTCGCGCACGCCGCGCAACTGGTCCGTCTTCGCAACAAGGCGCGACGATAGCCGCGCAGCGCACCATCAACCCATCCGCTCCGGAGGTCCCGATGCCACGTTCGATCCTGGTCTCGTTGCTCGCGTTCGGCCTTGCGTTCGCACCGCATGCGGCGTTCGCGCAAGCCAAGCCGGCAAAACCTGCTGCAGCGCCGCCCGGTCCGGCCGCATACGCCACCTTCGTGAAGGGCGCAACCGTAAAGCCGGGCCTTTTCCCGATCGTCGAGAAAAATGGAGCGGTCTACCTCGTCATCGCGACCGCGCAGCTCGGCGTCGGGTTTATCGAAACGTCGGTTCCGGCGAGCGGCCTCGGCGGCTTTGGGCCGGCCCAGGGTGAACCGTACGTCGCACCGGCGCGCATCCTGCGTTTCGAGCGGTACGGGGACAAGATCGTGCTGCGCTGGCCGAATACCGACACCTACACCCGGCGCAGCTCGCCCGAGCGCGTCGGCGTCGGCAGTTCGCTGCCCAACACGGTCGTGGCGGTAACGCCGGTGGTCGCGCAGGATGCGCAGCGCGTGGTCATCTCGGCCGCACCGTTTTTGGGCGACTTAGCCGATCTCGCCGACTACCTCAAGATGAGCGCGGCGAAGAAGCCGACCGGCGCATACCACCTCGACCCGAGCAAGTCGTTCTTTCTGGCCACGAAGGCGTTTCCGCAGAACGATCTGATTCGGGTCGATCAGACCTGGACGTCGATGGCTCCCGACCTCCTCGACAACGCCCCCGACCCACGCGCCGTCGAGGTCAAGATGACCTACAACCTCATTGCGGAACCGAACGACGGCTACATGCCGCGCATCTACGATCCACGGGTCGGATACTTCTCGCAATCGCTGCTCGACTTCGCGCGGGACGGCCGCATGAGCCGCGCGCTGCACTTCATCACGCGTTGGAACTTCGGCCCGCGGACCTCCAGTGCCCCGATGCGGGCAACCCACCCGATGGTCTTCTACATGAGCAACGACATCCCGATGCAGTACCGCACGTTGGTTCGCAGCGCGTTGCTCGCCTGGAATGCGGCGTACGCGCGCGTCGGCATCCTCGACGCGATTGTGGTGAAGCAGCAGCCCAACAACCCGAGCTGGGATCCCGACGACATTCGCCACAACATGGTGCGCTGGATCGATACCAGCAATCCGCAGTTCGGCGCCGAGGCGTTGCTGCTCACCGATCCGCGCACCGGCGAAGAACTCAACGTCGGCGTGAACTTCGATGCGATCATGGGTCTTGGGGGGCGCCTCGTGTACAAGTACGAGGTCGCGCCGGCGCGCGGACTTCCCGACACCCCCGCCCTCGAGCGCGCGTTCGCCGATAAGGACCTGCGCAGTGTGGTGATGCACGAGTCGGGGCACGACATGGGTTTGCAACACAACTTCATCGGATCGATGGCCTACACCGCCAAGGATTTGCAGAACTCCGCGTTCACCCGCAAGTACGGCATCGCCACCTCGGTCATGGAGTATGCGCCGATCAACCTATGGCCAAAGGGTACGCCACAGGGGAACTACGTGCAAAGCGTGCTCGGGCCGTACGACTACTACGCGATCCATTACGGCTACGGCTACATTCCCGGCGCCAAAACGCCCGCCGCCGAACTCCCCACCCTGCGGCGCTGGGCCTCGAAGTGGGCCAATCCGATCTACCGCTTCGCCAGCGATGAAGACGCCGACGGATTTGCCGGCGGACAGTCGATCGATCCGCGCGTCGCGCAGTTCGACTTGACCGATCACCCCTTGGCGTGGTGCCGTACACAGTTGGCCATGTATCACGGCGTGATGAACGCCGTCAACGCGCGTTTTCCGCAGCAGGGAATGCCGTACGCTCAAGCCCGTGCCGCGTTTCTGATGCCGATGCGGAGCTACATCCGCTGCGCGGTCTTGCCCGCCAACACGATCGGCGGCGAGTACCTGTCGCGCTCGCTGCGCGGCGATGCGGGCGCCGTCGCGCCACTCACCGCGGTTCCGCGCGCCAAGGAGATCGCGGCCTGGCAGCAACTCGCGAGCGGGCTCTTCTCCGATGCCGCCTGGCACTTCAATCCGCACGTGCTCACCGAGCTCACCTATTCCGAAGTCAGTTCGCTCGACCAAGATGCGACCTGGGCGTACAAGCCGCATAAGCGGCACGACGTATCGGTCGCGCAGATCGCTGCTGGAGCGCAACTCGCGACCCTGCACGCCCTCTTCGCACCGCTACGCCTACAGCGGATCGACGACCTCGCCAGCAAGTATCCGGCCGGATCGACGATGTCGATGAGCGATCTCTTCAACTGGGCGCAGAACGGCATCTTCGGCAGCATCGCCCAAGGGCACGCCGCCCGCGACGGCCTGGTTCGGCGCAACCTGCAGACGATGTACGCCCAACTGCTCGCGGGCATGCTCACGGCGCCGGCTCCCGGTACGCCGAGCGACGCGCAGGCACTGGCGCGGATCAAACTCGCCGATCTGCGCCATCAGTGCGCGATCGCAGCCGGACGCGGCGGAATCGACGAGTTGACGCGTGGACACCTGCAGCAGTTGGCCGCGATCGCGACGGCGGCGCTCCAGGCGCACGCGATGATCGCGATGCCCGCGATGGCACACCCGATGCGCTAGCGGAGCGTCCTAGACTTCCATGACGACCGGGACGATCACCGGCCGGCGGCGCGTGCGCGCGTAGATCGCTTTCGAAAGCACCGCGCGCACGTGCTCCTTCACGGTGTTGGCATCGCGCACGCCCTCGACCGAAACGTCGTCGATGGCCGCCCGCAACTCGCTGCGGAGTTGGTCTAGAACTCCGTCGGCTTCGGGCAGGTAGAAGACGCCTTTCGAACTCAAATCCGGACCGGCGATGACGCGCGCCTCTTCGGCATCGATGGCGATGACCACCATCATGACGCCGTCGTTGGAAAGCGCTTTGCGATCCCGTAGCACGGCTTCGCCTACGTCGCCGACGCCCGAACCGTCGACCAGCACGTGGCCGCCGTACGTCTTCCCAACCTTATCGCCGTAGTCGTGGGTGAACTCGAGGACGTCGCCGTTTTCCACGACGAACACGTTGGCGGCCTCGACGCCGGTCTGCACGGCTAAGCGTCCGTGCTGCGCGAGCATGCGATACTCGCCGTGGACCGGCACGAAGAACTCCGGCCGGATCAGGTTGAGCATCAGCAGCAACTCTTCTTGCGATGCGTGCCCGGAGACGTGCGAGCGGCCGTCGGTTCCATGGATCACGTTGGCGCCGAGTTTGCAGAGATTGTTGATGGTCTTGTAGACGCTCTTTTCGTTGCCGGGAATCGGCGTCGCGCTGATCACGACCGTATCGCCGGGCACGATGCGAAACTTCTTGTGGTCGCGTACCGACATGCGCGCCAGCCCGCTCATCGGCTCGCCCTGCGACCCGGTGGTCATCACGACGACCTGCTCGGGCAGGTAGCTCTCCACATCCTCGATCTTGATCGCCGTGCCGGCCGGAACGTTGAGGTGTCCGAGTTCGCTCGCGAAGTGCACCACGTTTTGCATCGAACGCCCGAGGAAAGCCACCTTGCGTCCGAAGCGGACGGCGTGATCGACGGCCTGCTGGATGCGCGGAACGTTCGACGCGAACGAGGCCACCACGATTCGGCCTTTGGCACGGGCGAAGATCGCGGTAAACGCCTCGCCCACGATACGCTCGGAGAGGGTGTGTCCGGGTCGTTCGGCGTTGGTCGAGTCGCCGAGCATGCACAGGACGCCTTCGTCACCGATCCGCGCGATGCGGGCAAAATCGGCCGGCTTTCCGTCGATCGGCGTCTGATCGAACTTGAAGTCGCCGGTATGAAAGAGATTGCCGACCGGCGTCCGAATCGCCAGCGCGCAGGCGCCGGCAACCGAGTGATTGATATGGACGAACTCCGCGTCGATACTT
>DAIDGS010000194.1 GCA_027459845.1 Vulcanimicrobiota bacterium
CGCGGCGCGTTCAGCCGGCGCGCTCGCGTTGCCGCTGGGTGGCGCCGGTTGCGTAGGCCGCGGCGATGCGGTCGACCGTGCGGCGTGCGAGCGCGACGGCTTCGGGCGGCGCAAGGATGCGGGCGTCGTCGCCGAAGCGCAGCGACCAGCGTACAGCTTCACCCAGATCGGCGAACGCGAGCACGATCTCGGCGCCGTCGTCGCGACGCGTGACACGTTGCTCGGCCTGCCAACGCTGCGCCGTGACGGCGTCGGCGACGGCCGGGCTTAGATACACCGTCACCGCGATCGGCTGCGATCCCGCGAACCAGCCGACGGCCCGCGCGGCGAGCAACGAGGGCGGTACCTCGCGCGGCGTAAAGCGACCGTCGAGGCGAACCGGGCCGATCTTGTCGAGTGCAAAGTGGCGCCACCCGCGCCGCTCAAGATCGTAAGCGACGAGGTAGCTTCTGCCGGAGCGGACGACGACGAAGTAGGGCTCGGCGCGGCGTTCGCGCCGGCTGCCGCGCGCGTCGTAGGTAAACGCGATCCGGGCGAGGCGGGTAGCCGCGTCTTTTAAGCGGCCAAGCGTCGCGTTGACGCGATCGCCGTCGCACGGCGCAGCTTCGCGCACTTGGAGAAACGAGAGGCGCGGGGCGGGTGCCGGCCCAGCTGCTGCGCGCAGCGGCAGATCGAGCGGCGCGCCGAGTCCGGCAGCCAGTTGCAGCAACGTCGCCGACGTGTCGGCGTCCACGGCGTTGAGCGTGGCGATCCGCGCATCGGTTGGGTGCAGGAAGACTCGGCCACGACGGATCGGATCGAGCTGAAAGCCAATCGTCTGACCGAAGAGGCGCAGCTTGCGCAGGTCGCGCTGGATGTCGCGGCGCGACCGGCTAAAGCGGCGCTCGCATGCGGCGACGTCGAGCACTTTGTCGAGAAGCAGTGTCGAGAGCATCCATACCAGCCGCGCGACGCTCGCGCTGGGAGCGTCGCCTCGGCGCTTGCTGCCTTTGGTGGTAAATCGGACGGACGACGGGGCCGCCACGGCATACCTCGCTTTCCCGGACTGCGCGCTTCCAGGGTGACGCGCCGCAGCCCTACGAGGCGGCACGGGAGCAGGCCGGGCATCGTGCGCTGCTCTCGTGCCAGCGGCGACCGCGGGTCGTGCATGGCTAGCATCGCGGGGCCCGTTCGCGCCGATCGTTCGCAGCTCTCATGACGTGCTGCCGTGGGGCGCTTGACGCCGCGCCGTGACGCTGCCGAGGCGCTGCGGACCAGGGTCAAGCAGGCGACCGGACGCCGTTGCCGAACGGGCGGTCGCATGCTTGAACGCGACCACTCGCCGATTGCTCCGGAGCTGCGCGCGGCGGTGCACGCGCACTACCAGCACGTTGCGCCGTTGCTGGCGCGGCACTTTACCGCGACGCCGATCGTCTTTGCGAGTTTCCCGCACGGCTTCGACGCGCCGCCGCAGTGGCACGGGCCGCTCAATCCGCGCTGCTGAATGGCTCGCGGCTGGGCTTCAATGGGGCCGCGCGCTTGCGCGCGCGGAGACCGGCGAACGCCGAGGCGACCGCGCTCTCGGCGCTCGCGCTTCAATGGGGCCGCGCGCTTGCGCGCGCGGAGACTCGCGCGCGTCGCCCAGCGCGCCGTCGATGCGCTCGCTTCAATGGGGCCGCGCGCTTGCGCGCGCGGAGACGCGAGCCGTGCCGCGCCTGCGAGGGCCGCGGGCGACGCTTCAATGGGGCCGCGCGCTTGCGCGCGCGGAGACGAGATCCACGTTGAGGATCTCGAATACAAGATGGAG
>DAIDGS010000195.1 GCA_027459845.1 Vulcanimicrobiota bacterium
GCGTGGGACGCGGCGCGGCCTGCAGCGGTACCGCCTGCTCGATGCAACGCGCGACTTCGCGCGCGCGCAACTCGATGCGGCGGGCGAGCTCGACGACGTGCGCGCGCGTTTTCTGCGCCGGATCGCGGTGACCGCCGCGGCTTCGGAGAGTCTCGCGTCGCTCTCCGATCACGTCCTGTTGGCCTTCGACATCGCCGCCGAGTGGACGCCCGCCGAACCGCCGGTCCTCGAGCTCGCCGGCGCGCTGGAACTGCGGTTGGCAACCCTCGAACACCCCGCCGCGTTGCACCCGCGTCTCGACGCGCTGGTACGCCGCGCCCGCGCGCGTGGCGATCGTTCGATCGGCTTTGCCGACGCCCTCGGTGCGTTCGCGCGGTTGGTGAACTTCCTCGGCGATCACGCTACCGCGGTGACGCTTCACGACGAACGCATCGCGGTCGCGCGCGCGTGCGCCGACCCTGCAGCGCTCGCGCGGGCGCTCGCCGGCGCGCTCCCCGCACTGCTCAACGAGCGTCGGTTCGAACGCGTCCGTGCGACCGCTTCCGAAGCGCTTGCCGTGGCCCGTGCCTGCGACGACACCCAGTCGTGCGCCGACGCGCTGCGCGCGCTCTCGGCGGCGGCGCACTTCGAGGGTGACGTCGATGGCGCCCTGCAGTACGTCGACGCATTCATGCAGCTTCCGCAGGATCGCATCGCAAAGGGTTCGATCGGGCGCATGCTGGTCGGGTACTTCGCCAACGCCCAGAAACGCGGCGATCTTGCGCGCGGTCGCGCCGCGCTCGAAGCGGCGCTCGCGATCGGTCATGCGATCGAGGACTACGGCTTGGCAACGCACTGCGAAATGAGCCTCGGATTCTGCGCGCAGCGCGAACGCCGGCTCGAAGAGGCGCACCAAGCCCTGCAGCGCGCCGTCAGCCTCTCGCAGCACGGCTCGAACACGATGACCCAAATCGACGCCCTCGAGGAACTCGCGGCGGCATCGATTCGCAGCGATCAGTTGGAGCATCTGGCGCGCGTGCTGGGTGCGATCGACGCCATGCGCACCCGCCTGCGACTCGCCGCCAACCCCTACGTGCAGGGGCGCTCGGAGCGGTTGCGCGCCATCGTACGCGCGGAACTGGGCGCCGACGCCTACGCACTCGCCTACGCGCAGGGCGAGCGCGGTGCGCTGCCCCAGGCGATCGAGTGGGCGGCGCAGTTGCGCTGCGGGGAGACGCTACTGGAGGACGCCGACCGTTTCGCGCAGCTCAGCCGGCGCGAGCGGGAGATCGCGCAGCTGGTCGCCGAGGGCGTCACCAACCGCGCGATCGCACGGCGCTTGAGCGTGAGCGTGCGGACGGTCGATACGCACGTCGCGTCGATCCTGCGTAAACTGGGTGTCGCCGGGCGCGGGGAGATCGCGGCACGCCTCTAGCCCGCAGGGCAGACCAAGCGGGCGGGAGAACTGCCACCACCACACGATCGGTACGGTTGCGTATTGCGCGCGGGCGACGCGCGCGCCATACTAGCGCTATGATATCTGGCGCTCGCATGCTTTTTGGTGGAGCCGCCGCGCTGGCGTTTGCCGCGTGCAGCTCCGCGATCGTTCCGTCCTCCACGCCGGCGATGGGGCTTCCGAGCGCCGCCGGAAAGCGTGCCGTCGCGCGCACGTTCCTGCCCCCAGCCACCGCCGACCTCGGCCGCCGTGCTGCCGGCGCGCCGGTCAAGGTCGTCGTGCTGCTGCGCTTCAACCACGCGCGCGAACTGCGCGATCTGGTGGCGCGCCTGGCGCGCACGCGCACGCGCACCTACCTCACGCCGGCGGCCTTCGTCCAACGTTACGACCCGACACCCGCGCAGGAGCGCACCGTTGTCGCCGCGCTGCGCCGTGCCGGCTTTCACGTCACGCATCGCTACGCCGATCGTCTGCTGATCGACGCGGTCGCGCCGAGCGCCACCGTCGAGCGCTTCTTTTCGACCACGATCCACAGCTTTTCGCAGGGTCGCTACGGCGTGCGCTTCGCCAACGTGCGTCCGCTGCGCATCCCGCCGACGCTGGCGCGGCTGGTGAAGAGCGTCGACGCCGACAACGTCATTCGCATGCATCCGGGGATCCACCGCGGCACCCCGCTGCTGGCGCGCCAGATTCGGATCGCGGCACCCAGCGGCGCACCCGGGCACAACGTACCGATCGCCGCACCGATCGCCGCACCACCCGCGATCGCGCCCCGCCTGCAAGGCGTGAACGTGATCGGGAATCCGGGTTTCGAGTCGGGCCGGTTGCCGCCGTGGAAGTCGTGCAAGACGACCAAAGGCTTTGCGGCCGTGGTCGTACGCGACAAGCACGCCCATAGCGGCCACTTCGATGCGTATGCCGGCTCGTTTCGCAACATTCCGTACGAGCCCAACGGCCTCACCTCGGTCTGTCAGTTGGTCACGGTTCCGACATCGGCGGTGCTCACCATTTGGACGGCCGGCGTCACCAACGACCATCTCGGCGGCAGCGTGCAGTTCGGCGGCATCTACACGGCGAAAGGCAAGCTGCGCCGCGCACTCTACGTCGTCGATCGCAACGACACCGGCTGGATCAAGCGCACCTTCAAGCTGAATGCCTTCGCCAACCAACGCGATTACATCGCCTTCGGCGTCGTCGGCAACAGCCAGCACACCGGCAAGTACATCGGCCAGTACGTCGACGACGCCAGCCTGATCGGTCCGACGCCGGTACCAACGGCGACGCCCACGATCAGCCCGACCATGTCCCCGACCCCGGCGCCGAGCACCTCGCCGACGCCGACCAGCTCGCCGGTGGTGACGCCGACGCCGATTCCGTCGACCACCCCGGCCGCCGGCCCCAGCTACGGGCCCGACCAAGGTTGGGGACCGGGGCCGGTCATCGCGGGCTTCGCGCTTCCCTACGCGTACGGTTACGCGGGTGCCGGGCAGACCGCCGCGATCGTGATCGACGCCACCGTCCGCACCAGCGATCTGAGCGCCTACCTCGCCTACTACGGCATCACCCAAACCGGCAGCGTCACGAACGAAGCGGTCGACGGCGGCGCCGGCGTCGATAACGACGGTGAGGCGACGCTCGATCTCGAAACGATCGTGTCGCTCGCGCCGGCTGCGAACGTCATCGTCTACGACATCCCGAACCTGAGCGACCAGGACATCGAAGACGCCTACAACCAGGTGCTCTCCGACAAGGCGGCGTTCGTCGTCAACTCGTCCTTCGGCGGATGCGAGGCCGGCGATCCGGCCTTCACGACCGCAACCGAGAGCATCGCGCAGCAGGGAGCCGCGACCGGCATCACGTTCTCGGCTTCGAGCGGGGATCAGGGCTCGGGCTGTTACAACGGCTCGAACACGACGTATCCGTTCGGCGTCTCGGCGCCGGCCAGCGGTCCCGACTTCGTAGCGGTCGGGGGTACCGAGTCGGTCTCCCCGGCCGGACCGGCGCAGTGCGTCATCAACGCCACCGCGATCACCAGCCCGGTGGTATGGAGCGACTGCGTGGGCGCGGGCGGCGGCGGCGTCTCGACCGTCTGGACGCCGGCTCCCTCGAATCAGAGCGGTATCGCGGGCGTAACCGCGAGCGGGCGCAACGTCCCCGACATCTCGCTACCGGCGGCGTTCGACGACACCTATTTCAACGGCAACTGGAATCTGGTGTGGGGAACGTCGTGGGCCAGCCCGATCTACGTGGCAATGCAGACCGAGATCAACCAAACCTGTGAACGCCCGCTGTGGGGCATCGATGCGATCTACAACGCCTTCAAGGCGACCGGCTACAACGACGACTTCCTCGACGTCACCAGCGGCAACGATTTCTATCAAACGCCGCGGTACTACAACGCGGGTCCGGGCTTCGATCAAGCCTCGGGCATCGGCATGCCGCTCGGAATTGAGATCGCCGCCGACAACGGCTGCGTCAGTCGGCCGGCCCTCGGCCGGAGCGGTGAACGCACGAACGCCGCCGCGAGGCCGCACTAACGGGTTCGGCGTTGTCCGTGGACGCTCGTGTGCGCATCGGAGCGCTGGTTGCCGTCGCAGCCGTCTCGAGTTGCAGTTGGTGGAATCCGTCCAACACGGCGCTGCCTTTCAACGCGGCGCCGCGCGGCGGTCCCGCGATTTCGGCTGGGCCCGTGGCGTACCGGCAGGTCTGTGCCGGGGCATCGCGGTCGCTGGACCGCGGGGCGTGTACGATGATGCTCGGGATGCAGGCCGATGGACGGCTTTTCGTTCAGCACGCACACGCACGTCGCTCAGCGACGGCCGTCATCGGCTGCGCGACCAAGCCGGGGTGCTACGGGCCTGCGATATTACGGGCCGCCTACGGCGTGACGCGCACGGCGAACACGCGCGGGGAGAACCAGACGGTAGCCATCGTCGATGCCTATGGATACCCCGGCGTACGATCCGACCTCGCAACCTATCGCGCGGCGTTCGGCTTACCGGCGTGCCGAGCAACCTGTCTGCGGATCGTCAATCAACGCGGCGCGACCTCGCCGTTACCGCCGCCCAGCCGCAATCCCGGCGACGACTGGCGCGGCGAACAAGCCCTCGATCTGGACATGATTTCGGCACTCTGCCCCAACTGCCGCATCCTGCTGGTGCAAACGAAGAGCGATCTCAAGACCGACTTGAGCGCCGGAGCAGCCACGGCAGCCCGACTCGGCGCCGACGTGGTGAGCAACTCGTACGCAGGCATCGAGGTCCTCGCGGGAGATCCGCACTACGCTCGCTCCGGCGTCGTCTATACCGCCGCTGCCGGCGACAACGGAGCCGGAGCCGAGCAGCCGTGTTCGTTCACGCACGTCGTCTGCGTCGGGGGTACGTCGTTACGGCGCGCGCACAACGCACGCGGTTGGTCCGAAGTGACCTGGATCGGAACCGGCAGCGGCTGCAGCGCAATCGTCGCGAAGCCGGCCTGGCAGCACGACAAAGGCTGCACGATGCGCTCCGAAAGCGACGTCTCCGCCGACGCCGATCCACTCACCGGTGTCGCGATCGTCTGCACCCCATGTGGAAGCGGCGCGGGCAGCGTCATCACGTACGCCGGCGGCACGAGCATGTCGACCCCGCTCGTCGCCGCGCTGATCGCACTCGCCGGCAACGCGCGCAACGTGCCACAGCCGCAGGGTATTTGGCAGGCGGGCGCGAGCGGATCGGCTGGACTCAACGACGTGACCTCCGGCACCAACGAGTCGAAAGCCGGGCATACATTCATCTGCCCGAAACGCTATCGCTATATTTGCTTTGCCGGCAAAGGATACGACGGTCCGACCGGCTGGGGCACGCCTAACGGCTTGAGCGCGCTGTAACCAACGTGAAAGAACCGGCTCGGCGCACGCTACGAACCGACCGACGCTACGTCGGCGTCGCGCGGGGAGCCGGCGAGCCGGCCTCGATCGGAACGCGCCGCGGCATGCCGTTGAAGCCGCCGCGGCGGTAGAGGAGCGGGCCGAGATGCGCCGCCGCGACGATCGTGTCGACGTCGTGCTTGAGCGCGGCCGCGAGCGCATCACCGGGCGGACACGAGAGATCGGGCGAGCTCCACCCGTGCCACGTCACCGTGGTACGCGTGCCGAACGACGCGCTCTTCATGCAGGGCACACCGGTGGCATGGCCGTCACGCGCGGCCTTGAGATCGGTAAAGAACGCGGCCGCAACCCTCCGATCGAGCGAAAACGCACGCGACGCGCCGGCCTTCACGCCGAGCCGATTCTGCAGCACCACCGATGCGCTTCCATCGGACCACACGTCGATCGCATAGCCGGAAGCGTTGGTCGATCCCGAGTTGACGATGGTCGCGCCGTCGCGCTGGGTCGCGGCACACGCCGTCGCAAGCGCCGCCCCGAGGCCGGCGAGCGCGAGCAGCGCGACCCAACGCAGGCGCACGGCGCTACAGCGCGCTCAGGCCGTTGGGCGTGCCCCAGCCGGTCGGACCGTCGTAGCCCTTGCGGGCCTTACAGATGTACACGTAACTCTGCGGGCAGATGAACGTGCCGGCCGCCTTCGACTCGTTGGTCCCGACGGTCACGTCGTTGAATCCCTTCGAGCCGCCGTGTTTCCAAATGCCTTGCGGCTGCGCGACCGTTCGGGCGTTGCCGGCGAGTGCGATCAAGGCCGCGATCATCGGCGACGAGGCGCTGGTGCCGCCGTCGCCTTCGAGCAGATGGGTGGCGTCGCCGCCGCACGGCTTGCACGCGATCGCGACGCCCGTGTACGGGTCGGCGTCGGCCGAGATGTCGCTCTCCGAGCGCATCGTGCAGCCTTTGTCATGCTGCCAGCCCGGCTTGGGCACGATTGTGCTGCAGCCGCTGCCGGTGGCACACGGCGAGTTGCCGGCGGTGCCGCACTCGTTGACGGTCAGCCCGTCCCAGACGACTTCGTTCCAGCGACGCGCGTTGGTCGCGGGACGCAACGAGGTTCCGCCGACGCAGACGACGCTCGGCAGCGAACACGGCTGACCCGGGCCGGCGCCGCTATCGCCGGCGCTGGCGGTATAGACCACGCCGGTGCGCGCATAGCTCGGATCGGAGGCGGCGTACTCGTTGCCGGCATACGAGTTGCTCACGACGGCGGCGCCGAGATTGGCAGCCGTCACCGCGCCGGCGGCGAGGTTGTTGCTGAAGTCGTTCACCGTCTGCACCAGCAGGATGTGGCAGTTGGGACAGAGCGCCGAGACCATGTCGATGTCGAGCGCCTGTTCGCCGCGCCAGTCGTCGTTGGGATTGCTGTTCGGCTTGGGCAGCGGCGACGTTTTGCCGTTCTGATTGACGACCTTGAAGCAGCCGGCCTTACAGGGCGGCAGGCCGAAGGCAGCACGATACTCGTTGAGATCGGCCTGCACGCCGGGATAACCGTAGGCATCGACCAGCGCGACCGTCACGCCCTTACCGCGCGTCTTGGCCAACGCCGTAACGTTGTAGGCCGACTGCAGCGCGGCCGGTCCGTAGCAGCCGGGCTGCATCTCGCAGGAGACCGCGCTTGGGTGCTCGCCGGCGCTTAGCGCGGCAGGCGCGATCGCCAAGCGCGCGCCGGCATCGGTGCGCATCAGCATCTCGCAGTGATCGTGACCGGGAAGCCGCGACGCGCCCGCGCACACCTGGCGGTAGGTTCCGACCGGCGCGAACGGCGCACGTTGCAGCGGCATCGGTGCCGCGACGTGCTGCGCGCTTGCCGCCGGCACTGCCGGGACCGCGCCGGAGGTCGGCGGAAGCGACGAGGTCATGCCGTTTTGACTGCAGGCTGCCAGCGCGACCGCTGCCAGAAATGCCGAGATGCGTAGCCACGACTGGTTCATGGGTGAGGCTCCTTATGCGATGCGAAACGCTTTAGAACGCGCTGATCCCGTCGGGCGTTCCCCATCCGGTCGGACCGTCGTATCCCTTACGCGCGTAGCAGATGTAGCGATCGGCGGCGCCGCAGACGTGCTTCTTGCTCCCCGAGAACTGCACGTTGTTGCCGACGGTGACGTCGAAGAAACCGCGACCGGTACGGCCGGTCGCCCACAGGCGTTGCGGCGCGACGATCTCACGGGTGTTGCCGGCCAGCGCGAAGACCGCCGCAATGATCGGCGCCGATGCGCTGGTTCCACCGAACGCGCTCCAGCCGATGCCCTCGGCGGTGGTGTAGATGTCGACCGGCGTGTTGACGCTGGCAACCGCCGAAACGTCGGTCTCGGAGCGCTTGGCACAACCCTTGTCGTGCTGCCAGGCGGGCTTGGGAACGATCGCGCTGCAACCGCTTCCGGTCGCGCCACAGTTCCCGCCGCACGCGTTGAGGTTCATCGTGTTCCAGACGGTCTCTTTGAAACCGCGCGCGTTGCCTGCGGCGAGCAGCGAGGTACCGCCCACGCAGACCACCGAGGGCAGGGTGCAGGGCTGCTCGGCACCGTCGCACGCGCTCCCCGGCGCGCAGTCGAAGTACCCCGAATCACCGGCCGAGGCGGTGATCGCAACGCCCTTGTGCTCGAAGGCCGGATCGGATTTCTCACCGTAGATGCCGTTGGGGCCTTCGCCGCCGCCGTACGAGTTGCTGATCGCGTCCGCGCCGAGTCGGGCGGCAGCGTTGACGCCGTCGTAGAGGTTATTGCCGCCGTCGTTTTTGGTCTGCACCATGATGATATGGCAGTTGGGGCAGATCGCCGAGACCATGTCGACGTCGAGCGCGGCTTCCGGCCGCCAGTCGTCGGCGACGCTCGACTCCTTGGGCAGCGGCGCGGCGTTGCCGTACTGATTCACGATGCGCAGGCAGCCGTTGGCGACGGTGCACGGCGGCAAGCCGAACTGCGCGCGGTAGACGGCAAGATCGGCGGCGGCGTTGCGGTACCCGAACGCATCGACGACCGCGACGGTCTCTCCCTTTCCGCGCATCAGCGAGGGCAAGCGGTAGGCGCGCTGTAGTTCCTTCGGCGTCCAGCCGCCGCCGAGGTTGGCGGCGGCGCCGCTGAAGGCGCGCGCGAGATCGGGTCCGTGATAGCCGAGCGGATTGCCGCCGCCGACATCGGTGCGCATCAACGCGAAGCAGCGCAGACGGCCCGGCCGCGCCGGACAGATCGCGCGAACCTGCGCCGGGCTGGTGACCGGCGGCAACATCGGGCGAATCGCGTTGGCGCGCGCCCACGATTGCGCGAACGCCAGCGCGTCCGGCGAGGTTGCACTCGGGGCGGAGGGCATCATGCCGGCGCTCGAACAGGCGCCGAGCGCGACCATGGCAACCACCGCGATCGCCCGACCCATCAGATCCTTCACCGGTAACTCCTCCTGCACGAACGTGAGCGAAACCCGCGCCGTCGAAGTAACGATTCGAGGCGGGGCTCGGTTTCTGCTGTCGAAAAAATCGGTTTCGCGCCCACCCGCTGGTCCGCCCTCTTTCCCCGGCCACGGCTCCACAAGGAGCGGGCAGCGGCTGCTTGCAAAGAGCACTCTATGAAGCTGCTGCTGGGACTGGCGCTGATCGCCACGGCCGTCTTCGGCACGACCCACCCGGCGCGGGCGGCGACCTTTGGAGCGATCCACGGCACCGTCACCGACGCCGCCAGTCGCCGGCCACTGGCCGGGGCTACGGTCACGATCGCCTCGCCGAGCGGACGCTACCGCGCCTCGACCGACGCGCACGGATTCTACTCGATCGTCGGCGTGCTTCCCGACAGCTACACGCTGACGGTCGCACGCGTCGGCTTTTCAACCGCCGCCGAGCGCGGCGTGACGATCAGCCAAGATACCGACGTGGCGATCGACGTCGCCCTAAGCCGGTCGTTGAAGGTCATCGGTGCCGTGAAGGCGCGCTCGGCCAGCTTTCCGGTCCAACCGTCGCAGCCGACCGACGTCTACGTGGTCGGCAATCGCGAACAAGCGCAACTGGGCGGCATGCCCAACTTCGAGAACGAGGGCGAGCTGCTGAACTCGCTTCCGGGCGTCACACCGGTCTCGGGCGCGGCCGGCGGCGGCTTACTCGGCAACGGCACCGCGATTCGCGGCGGCCTCGCCAATCAGATCGGCTACCAGCTCGACGGCATCGACGCCACCGAACCGCTGACCAACTACTTCATCAACAACCTGATCATCAACGGTGCCCGCTCGATCGACGTCACCGCCGGGCCGGGCGACGCCAGCAAAGGCGGAGCCGGATCGGGATACGTCAACATCGTCACCAAGACCGGCACCTACCCCAGCTCCGGCTTCGTGCAGTTCGACGACGGCGGCCCGGCCTTCGAGCACAACATGAAGTTCGAGTACGGCACGGCGACGCCGAGCAAGAATCTCTCGCTCTTCGTCAGCGGCCGCTACGGGCGCGACTTCGGCGGCGGACCGCCCTACGGTAACGTCTACGGCGACTGGAAGTCGGCCTATCCCGATACCGTCGGCCAGGTGCAGTTCGAGACCACCAACGACACCGTCGCCAACGGGTTGATCCATTTCGGCAAGAACGCCGCCAACACGATTCAACTCTGGGGCGAGTGGGGCGCCAACCGCGAGGTCGGCGGGTACGGCATCGACCCGCTCACCTACCCATTTTACACCGGCAATCCGGCGTATGCGTCGATCTACGCTCAGGCACCGCTGCTCCTGCAGACGCAGGAGCAAAGGTTCGGTATCCCGGTGCTCTATACGAACCTGCAGGCCCTCACCGGCGCACAGGTCGACGCGCTGATGCCGTTCTTCCCGGGACAGCACGCGGTCGACCAGACGATCGGCACCGTCCCCAACGAAACGACCACCTATAACCTCTTCAAGATCGCCTACGCACGCGATCTCAATGCCAACGCGTATCTCAACGCGCGCATCTATCGCACGCAGAACTGGGTCGTCGACGACTTCAACGATCCCGATAACTCGCTCTTCGGCTACGGGCTTCCGGCGCTCGGTTTTCAGGATATCTACACGACGCGCGCCACCCAGAACACCGGCTTTGCCGCCGACCTGCAACAGGTGATCGGCCGGCGCAACGTCGCGACCTTCGGCCTCGACTATCGCTTTTCGCGCGCCAACCTTCAAGGCTTCGTCGTCTCTCCCACGCTCTTCTTCGCGGGACCGACGATGGCCGATTTCCTTCCGGTCGATCCGTACTTGCCGGCACAACCCAACGGCAGCGGAACCCCCGGTCGCTTCTTCGGGATGCGCTATCCGGCATTCAACGAAGTCATCGACAACGACATGTACCGTACCGCGCTCTACGGCAACGACGATTGGACGCTCAACGATCGCACGCTGCTGCAGTTGGGGCTGCGTTACGAGAAGCAGTTGGTTCCGACCAGCCAGGGCAGCTACGAGGCCAACGCCATCGACCCGCGCGTGTACGGAACGTGGACGCTGGGTCGCCACCGCAACACGGTGCTGCGCGCCGGTTACGGTCACGCCGCCACGTTCGCGCCGCTCTTCCAGTTGGTCGCGCAGTACAATCCGCCGGCGTTTTTTAAAACGCAACCCGCGACGCTGGCGATCTGCGGCGGACCGCGGGCCGACTTTCACGCCCCCTGCGCCAACTACTACGACGAGTTGGTCAACGCATGGTGGAACGGCTACGGCGTCGATCCGGTAAGCTTTTCGCGGCCGCAACAGTCGGACTCGTACGAAGTCTCGCTCGAACATGCCTTCGGGCGCTTCACCGGCATCAAACTGACCTTCTTCGATCGCCGCGACTACGGCGTGATCGTCAATAGCCAGCACGTGACGATCTCGGCGCAAAGCGGTGCGGTAATTCCGGGCACCATTTCGGTCACCAATCAAGGCACCGCGCAGACGGCCGGCTTGGAGTTGCAGCTCTCGCGCCAGATCGCTCAAGGGCTCTCGGGTCAGCTCAACGTCTCGTACACCAATCAGTTCGTGAACTACGTCACGTCGAATGCCTTTCGCCCGTCGGTACAGCCGGCGCTGTTGGCCTCGGGCGCGGTCTTTCATCCGCCCTATCTCTCGCCGCTCTATGCGACCGCCGCGCTCGACTATCACCACGACGGCTGGCAGGTCAATCCGATTTGGCGCTACGTCGGCGGCTATCCGATCGGAATATGGTCCTACGAACCGGTCTACGTGGGTGGGAAGGCGCTGTGGATACCCAACACCAACCTCTTTGGAACTACGACCAGCCAGTACTGCTATTACGTCGATCCGCAGGCGCCCGGCACCCCGCAGCAACCGCACGTCGTCGGCTCGACCGGCGGCGCGTGCAGTCCCAACCTCAACGGCCTGCTTTCGCACCCGGCCGTCTTTATCGATCTGGTGATCTCGCGGCGCATCGACAAGCGGGTCACGCTCGGACTCGAGATACAGAACGTGCTCGGCAACGACGCCAACTACCCGTACTACAATCCCGGCTACGTCAACAACGGTTACGGGGCATTCGGCCCGGGCTCGGGGGCAAATCCGGTCGCCGGGCTTCCGGGAACGGTGCGCGCCTACCCACCCGGGCCGTACTTCACGATCCCCTCGGGAACCGGACGACAGTTCACCTTCTACTCGCGGTTCACGCTATGACGCGCCGGCGTACCGCGCTCGCGCTGGTGGCGCTGCTGGCCGGATGCACGACCGGTCAAGCCAACACCACCCCGCCGATTTCGGGCGGCGGCACCGGCCCGTCGAACCCGGGCGTGCTCCAACTCGCCGTCGGCACGGTCAACTTCGCGGGCGCCGCGACGGGACTCAACGTGCTGGAGACGTTTCGCGGATCCAACGGCTACTCGGCGGTGCCGATCACCAGCGCGACGCTCGCCGGACCGGCGACGCTACACGGCGTACGCGCGTCGAAGGATCCCGGTGCCGACGCCAACGGCACCTTTCCGCTCGGTTCGGCCGCCAACGCGTTCGTGATCGGGAGCGCCGGCGTCACCACCGTGCTGGCGGGAGCCGACGGATTTGGGATCGGCCCTCCCGGCTGCGGCTGCCCCGGCACCAACTTCTATCCAATGCAGCCGCAGTTCGCCGACAACCCGAGCTTCGGCTCGGTCTTCCCGGGCGGGGCCGAGCCGTTCTACGGCGGGCCGCCGGCCTATCCACCCACCGCGCTCGCCGCCAGCGCCCTGAGCTCGCTGGTGAACATCCCGACCGAGTGGCCCGAGGGCTTCTACCTGATCGGTTTCAACGCGGTGCCGAGCGGTGCGTATACGCTCCACGTCACCTACTCGCAGAACGGCGTCGACGCGACTGCGTCGGCGTCGGCGTCGCTCGATGCCAAGCGGGTCTTACCGTTTCTGGGCGCGCCGTCGCTCACCGCGCATCGCGACGGGTCGCTGAGCGTTGCGATGACGCTGCCGCGCGGCGTCACCGAAGCGATCGTCAACGTCATCGACGCGAACGTCCCGCCGGTGCCCAACGGAACCTGCACCACCGGGCTCGGCTTCGCCTCGCTCGTCTTCAAACACAGCGGCACGCAGCGCGTTCCGGCCGATCTCGGCAACTACGGCGCCGGCGGTGCGCAGACGTTCTGCGCCGGCGATCTGCTCGACGCGCAGGCCTTTGGCTTCGACTACGACGACGCCGCGCTCGGACCACCCGGCAACACCGCGCAGCGGCCGGTGCTGCCGGTGCAAGCCGACGTCACGATCAGCTATCCGGCGATTGCAGCAATTCCGGGGAAGCGTACGGTCGTGCGTAGGCTGCGTTGGCCACGGTTTCGCTGAGAAAGCGCGCCTGATACGCGACGATGTCGTCGACCAGCGGAAACTGCCGATGACGGCGCTCGGCGGCGAGCGCAAAACCCGCACCTGAGGGGATCAGCAGACCGAGGCGCACCAACTGGCCGAACGCGCGCGCAACGCAACGCTGCGGATCGCGGCGCAACTCGGGATCGACGAAGAGTTCGCGCGGCAGCGCCCCGAGCGCGCGCCGCATCCAATTCTGCGCCGACTCCAGTGTCAACGGCGCCGCACCTTCGAGCAGCCATGCGGCCAGCAGCAGCGAGGTGGTGATCGGCCGAATCGCCGCCAGCGTCTCCTTGAGATGCTCGCGGTCGTCGAGGCGCACGATGCGATACAGCATCGAGAAACGCCCCGGGGCGAACGGGTCGTACGTCACGCCGGCCAGGTAGATGGTCGAGAGCGGCATCAGTCGATCGACCGCGCCGCGCATCGGCCCGATCGTTCCGTCGATGGAGTACCGCCCCTCGGGCGTCAAGTAGAAGGTTGCGCCACGACGCACGACGTCTTCCATCGCGGCCAGATCGTGCCCGATCGAGGCGCGGGTCTCATCGAGAGCTTCGCGCCGGTACGGCTCGCGTAACGTCGCGAGCTTCACGATCGCCCGCGAGGGCGCAAAGTTCGCCGCCGAGTAGAGATCGGCGGTGGTCGTTCCCGGAGCGAAGCGCGTAGCGACGCGTTCGTCGAAGATCTCGCTCAACGGTAGCGCGCCGTGCTTGCGCTGGACGGTATACGCCAGCCCGGAGATCTCCCGCGAGCTGAGTTCGTTTTCGATCGGCAGCATGCCGATCGCCAAAAACAGCGCACCCGCGTTGACCGGCCGCAAAAAGGTGCGCAGCCACGGAATCCGCACGGCAAAGAACCCGGGCTCGTACATCCGTCGCGAACAGGCGGTGAAGAGCGGATGGCGCCACGGCCCGCGCATGTAGGCGTGCGACACCAGCGCCATCGACTCCAGGTCGTGTTGATGGTTGGCGATCAGCAGGCTCGGCCCGCGTTTGCGCGGGAGATTCCCCCAACCGCGAATCCGATATGCCAGCGGAAGGTACAGCCAGTTGCTCGCGATCGCCGCAAAGCGGAACGGCAGTTCGTAGAGCGACGAGAGCGGCTTGCGCCCGACCCGCAGCACGGCCAGCGAGGCCAGCGCGAAGCTCAAACCGGAAAGCGCAAAGACGGCCTGATAGCCCGGACGCGTGCCGTGGAACCACGCGATCAGCCAGCCGCCGATCAACGGCGCGACGACGTTGGGCAGGTTCGTGGCGATGCCCCACAGGCCGAGGTCGCGCGCGACGTCGCTCAGCTCCGGAATGCTGTCCATCGCCAGCGCCCAGCCACTTGAGAGCACGCCGCCGAACCCGATGCCGAAGAGTAGCGCATAGAGGAAAATCGCTTTCGAGTCGGGAGCGATCGCAAAGCCGCTGGCGGCGAGCGCCATCGGCACGCCGGCGGCGGCGGTGACGAGCTTGCGGGGAGCACGATCGGAGAGAATGCCCAGGTAGATCGACGACCCGGCCGCGCCGATCATCGTGCAGAATGCCGCGAGCGCAGTGCCGGCCGACGGATCGCTGAGGTGCTGCACGTCACGAAAGTAGTAGAGCACGAACGTCTGCAGCAGGATCAGTCCGAAGAAGACGAGCACGCGCGCCGCGAAGACGACCATGAAGTCGTGCCAGTCGCGTACCCGCACGCGCTCGGGTTCGACCCACTCGCCCTCGTGCACGCCGAGCAACGAGAGCGCGCAGATCGCGACGACGATCGCCGCGATCACGAACGTGAAGCGCGGGTCCGGAGCCACGCCTGCGATCCCGAGTCCGAGCACCGTGCCGATCAACGTCACCACGCCGCGCACGCCAGAGACGACGCCCCACTGCGCGCGCGGAACGCACTCCGGCAGCAGCGCCTGATAGGCCGCCAGTGCGACGTTGGCGCCGACGATCGCCAGCACCAGCAGCACGCCGAACAGGAACAGTGTGTGCGCAAAGGCGAGCGAGACGAGCGACGCCACGTCGATCGCCAAGCCGAGCACGACGATCGCGCGACGCGTGCCGCCCTTGCGCCGCAGCCGATCGGACAGGATGCCCGCGAGCGGCGGCACCACCATCGCGCCGAACGCGGCGATGCTCGCCAACGCCGCCAGCGCCGCGACGTGATACCCCGGCGCGAGCGTCACCAGCGCGGCCGGCACCGCGATCGTCATGAGCGCCGCATCCTGGAAGGCGAGCGGCGTCCACAGCGCGTTGAGCAACACCCACGACACGACGTCGCGGACGCTCAACGATCCGTTCCGCGCCACTACTCTTTGACCGCGTCGATCAACACAACGCCGCGACCGCCATACGCCCGCAGTTCGTCGAGCGACTGCACCGCCGCCCCGAGCGGCGTGTTGGGTTCGGTGAGCTGCGACACGGTAAAGCCCAGCTCTTTCTTGGCCTGCGCGTCGAGCGGATCGCGCAGCATCTTGGGCAACAGGCGATACTTGCCGACGGCACGCAGCAGCGGACCGGCGCGCCGATCGAGCCGCTGCGGATCGACCGCCAGCACGACCACACCGTGCCGCTTTCCGCCGATCGTGCCCTCGAAGACCCCGAAGTCGAGGCCGAACGCGCGCGTATGGTCGCGGATCGCGGCGATCCCACTGCCGCTCAGCGCGTCGCTATAGCCGGTCGGCGGATTGGCGTCGAGCTGGGCGATCCAGGCCGCGAGCGCCGGCATCACGGCCTGCGTCCCGGCGACGACCTCGCGGCCGTCGTAGGTTCCGGCGCCTTCGGCGAGGCCGCTGCTGCGCGCGCCGGCCGCCGTCACGGTTTCGCGGAAGCTGCGGTCGGAGAGGACGGCGCTCCCGGCAAAGAGCGGAAACGCGATCGTGTTGGTCGGCTGGGCGGTCGGCGAGGCGCTGGGATGACCGCTCGAGCCACCGGACGACGAACACGCCGTCACGCATACCAGGAGGAGGATCGCCAGATACTTCATCGGCCCGCGGTTTCGAGGAGAACGGCGCCCAGCCCCGTAAGCCGAGCGGTATGGACAGCTTCGCGACGTTTTGGCCGCGGTATCTCCGGGCCCACCGGCATCCCGCGACGCGCGCCCTCCACGTCGCCGGGACGCTCGTCGGAACGACCCTCGTGGCCACCGGGGTGCTGACGCGACGGCCGCGCTTGGCACTGGCCGGTCTCGCGGCCGGCTACGGGCCCGCCTGGTTCGCGCACGCCTTCATCGAACGCAACCGGCCCGAGACCTTTCGCGCGCCGATCGCGTCGCTGCGCGCCGACTACCTGATGGCCTGGCACGTGCTCAACGGCACGATCGACGCTGAATACGCTGCGATCGGCGAGGTGCCGGCGTGATGCGCGCACGGCTCGTCGCTGCGATCGCGGCCATCGGGCTCTTCACGGCGCTGCCTGCGGCGGCGCTGCAGCCGCACACCCCGGTCATCGTGGAGGCCGACGCATCGGCGCCGGTCAAGGTCAGCGCCGGTGACGAGTTCTTCATCGCCCTCGCCTCGAATCCGTCGACCGGTTACAGCTGGACGCAATCGATCGCCGACGGCAAGATTCTCGCGTACGAGGGCAACGTGTATCAGCCGCCGTCGACGGCGGCGCTCGGTGCCGCCGGGCAGCAGATCTTCATCTATCACGCCAACCGCAGCGGCTCCAGCACCGTCACCTTCCACTATGCTCGGCCGTTCGAAACCTCCGGCACGCCGGCCAAAACGCTGACCTTCACCATCGTCGTCAAGTAGCGGCCGTGAGCGAATCACTCTCCTACGGATCGTACCTGCGGGTCGATGAGTTGACCGCGCTACAACACCCGCTCTCATCGCCGCCGCACCACGACGAGATGCTCTTCATCATCATCCACCAGGTCTACGAGTTGTGGTTCAAGCAGCTCCTGCACGAGCTCGATGCGCTGGCGAGCGCGATGGACCACGACGACTTGCCACGCGTGCGCAAGATCTTTCGCCGCGTCCACACCATACAGCGCCTGCTCGAAACGCAGATCGACGTGCTCGAGACGATGACGCCGCAGGAGTTCAACGCCTTTCGCGATCACCTCAATCCGGCCAGCGGCTTCCAGTCGATTCAGTTTCGCGAGATCGAGTTTTTGGCCGGCGTTCGGCGCACCGAAACGCTGCGCTACCTGCAGACCGACGACGCGCAGCGCGAACGGCTCGCGGCGCGCCTCGCGGCGCCCTCGCTCGGCGATCGCCTCAAAGCCTTGCTGGTGCGCCGCGGCTTTGCGGTCGCTCCGGCCGAGGCGCTGATCGAGAGCCTGCGCACCATCTACACGCAGGAAGGCGCGCACGCCGATCTCTACGCCCTACTCGAGGACTTGATCGAGTTTGACGAACGCTTCTTGCTGTGGCGCGGACGGCACGTGCGGATGGTCGAGCGCATGATCGGCGGCAAGACCGGCACCGGCGGCTCCTCGGGCGCGGAGTACCTGACGCGCACGCTCGCCTATCGCTTCTTCCCCGAACTTTGGGAGGTGCGCACGCGCCTCGGCGCGGAGACGTACGGATGACGATCGTGCTCTCGCAGGCCCAGCACCGCGATGCATTTCCGATTCTGAAGAACTCCACCTATTTGGTGAGCCACTCGATGGGCGCGGCGCCGCTGGGCGCCAAGACGGCGCTCGACGCGTACTGGGAAGCCTGGGCAGCCGACGGGCCGGAGGCGTGGGAGCGTTGGTTGCCCGAGATCGGGCGCATCGCCGACGGCATCGGCGCGATCGTCGGCGCGCCGGCCGGCAGCACGTTTCTCGGTCCCAACGTATCGGTGCTGCAGGCGTCGCTGGCAAGTTCGCTCGACTTCACCGGGGCGCGCAACGAGGTCGTCTACGAGGCGCTCCAGTTTCCCTCGCTCACCTACGTGTGGCGCGAGTGGGAGCGCTACGGAGCGCGCACCCGCGTCGTGCCCTCGCCGGACGGTCGCAGCATCCCGACCGAACTGCTGGTGGAGGCGATCACCGAGCGCACTGCGATCGCGGTACTCTCGCACGCGTACTACGTCTCGGGCGCAGTGGCCGACGTGCGCGCCGTGCAGGCGCGCTGCCGCGACGTCGGCGCGCTGCTCTGCGTCGACGCCTATCAGACGACCGGCGTCTATCCCTACGACGTGGTCGCCTGGGACCTCGACATCGTCACCGGCGGTTCCCACAAGTGGCTCTGCGGCGGACCGGGTTGTGGCTGGATCTACGTCAAACCGCACCTGCTCGAACGTTTTCGGCCATCGGTCACCGGTTGGATGGCGCACGCGCGGCCGTTCGCCTTCGAGCCGGCCCCGATCGAACACGCCGCCTCACCCTACCGCTTCGGTACCGGAACGCCGACCATTCCAGGATACGTCGTCGCCGCGACCGGACACGCGCTGATTCGCGACCTCGGCGTGGAGCGCATTCGGGCGCACAACCTGCGGCTGACCACGCGGTTGGCTGGGCTCGCGCTGGAACGCGGTCTGCACGTAAATACCCCGCTCGAACCGGAGCGGCGCACCGGCTGGATCGGGATCGATTTCGAGGGGTCCGAACACGCTTGCCGCCGCCTGATCGAACGGCGCGTCTTCGTCGACTACCGTCCCGGCTGCGGCATCCGCGTGAGCCCGCACTTCTACACGACCGACGCCGAGATCGACGCCTTCTTCGACGCCCTCGACGCGGTCCGTTAACCGTCGCGGCGCAACCGCCGCGCGCGTGTGGCGGTTGCTGCCGACGAGTTCTTCGCACCGATGAGCAGCATGATCGTCGACCATCGCAACGTGAGTGCGGCCTTTCGCCGCCTCTCGATTCCGGTCGCGGTGGCGATGCTCGGCGATCAGTTGCTGGGCGTCGCGGACACGATCGCCATCGGCAGCCTGGGTACCGTAGCGCTGGCCGGAGCGACCGCCGCCAACACCGTCTTTCTCGCGCTGGCGATGGGATCCAGCGGGCTGCTCACCGGCATGTCGATCATCGCCGCGCAGCGCATCGGCGCCGACGACACCGACGGCTTCGCGCGCACCGTGCGGGCCGGGATCCTCGCTCCGGCGCTGATCGGCGCGCTGTGCACCGTTGCCGCCGTCTACGGCAGTCATCCGCTCATCGGCGCGCTGGTCGGACATCTGGCCAGCGCACCGGCCAGCGCCGTCTACTTGATCTTGCGCGCCGGCTCGCTGATTCCGATCGCGATCTCGGGCGCGTTCATCGTTGGCTTGGGCGCGGCCGGCAACCGCCAACTCGGCGTCCTGGTGTTGCTGGTCGTCAATGCGATCCACATCCCGCTGCTCCTGATCTTGGGATTGGGCTGGCTCACCCACCATCCGCTGGGCATCGTGGGCGCCGGCATTTCGTCGCTGCTCTCCGAAAGCATCGGCGCCGTCGTCGCCACCGTCTATGTCGCGCGCCGTCCGGTCTACCGGGTCTTCGCGCAGCTTTCGTTCTCGGTGCGCCTCGCGTGGGAGAGCACCCGCCTCGGCCTACCCGAAGTCGTCTTTCTGCTCGGCGTGATGCTGCCCGACGTCTTCATCGTCGCGATGCTCGCGCCGCTCGGCCCGGCGATCGTCGCCGG
>DAIDGS010000196.1 GCA_027459845.1 Vulcanimicrobiota bacterium
GCTTCCGTTGTGCAGCATCCCGGTGGTGGCGGCATCGGCACCGGGGAGGGGATTGGGCCCACCAAAGATGTTGTCGAACGTGCGGTTCTCTTGCACGATGAAGACGACGTGCTTCACCAGTCCGCCGTAGGGCGACGCCGATGGTTCCGGACCGCCGACATGGGGCAACCCGGGCGACGAACTTCCACCGCCGTGCGCGCACGCTGCGAGCAGCAGCGCGGCTGCGGCCAGTGCGAGGAAACTGCGCATCGTCTTCGCGGCGTTCGACGCGGCATCGCGGTTCCATGCCGCGTCGCAAGGACGCCGCTCCGACCGCTCGGCGACCGGGACTACCGGACTCGAACGACATCCGCGCTGGACTGCAGCCGGCGTACCGTGCCCGTCAGGGCGCGAAGGTCAAGAACGCAACGTGGTCGTCGACCGGCACGGTGACGCTCGCGCGCGACAGCGAATACGGGGCCGGCGTCAGCTCTCCGGCATCGTCGAGCGCGCGAAACCGCAGATCGTGCGGCGCCCGCGCGAAGCTCACGGTAACTTGCACCGGCTGCACCGCGATCGGTTGCGCGGTATTCGGATTCCAGCTCGGGACTTCGTCCCAGAGAGCGAGCACGTCGGCGCCGTTGCGCTTCTGGAAGAGTTCGCGATCGACCGTCGGCGGGGCAGCGATGCGCAGCCGCAGCGGCACCGGCGCGAACGCCGGGCCCGGGTCCGCGAGCAGTCCGACGATCGCGCGCACCGCGTTGAACGCAGGCTTCGGCGTTCCATCGTACTGGATCAGGCCGTAGCCGCACTCCGGATTGCTCGCATCCGGGCAGTCGTCGCGCAAATCGTACAGGTAGGTGCGCGCGATGCCCGCCAGGCTATCGACGAAGAGCACGCGGCTGACATACTTCCCCTGCGTGGTCGCGTCGACCAGGCCACTGCTGGATCCGACCGGTCCGGCGGTCGTGTAGCCGGTCTCGGTCATCCACACGGGTGCCGTGAGCCCGGCCGGCCGCGCCGCCGCACACTGATACCACGCGATGCTGCCATACCAGCCGCAGCGCGTCCGTCGCCAGTAGCCGCCGGTTCCGGGATTGCGTCCGTTCACGTAGCGATGGATGTTGCCGATGTCGGCCAGCCCGCGCAGATTGCCGAGTTTGAATCCGTCATCGAAGGTTGCGGTACCGTCTTGGCCGAGCGAAGGTGCGACGAACGGTACCGGCAACGCCTGATGCGCGTCGAGGTGCCCGATGCACCTGCGTGTAAGCGACGCCCACTGCGCGACGCCGCGCAGATTCGGTTCGTTGGGGCCCTCGAGCGCGTCGATCGCACCGCCGATCTCGCGATCGAAGTTGCGAATCACCTGCGGCGGCGTCTGCGATCCCGGATAGTAACCCAGCGGTTTCGGGCAGTCGGTCAGCGCCAGCATGTCGGTGTGCGTGGCGGCGAAGAAGGTGCGGTAGATCGCGTACCCGCCAGCGGTCAGCCGCGGAAAGATCTGATCGCGGACGTGCCGGATGCCGAGCTGGCGGACGCGCTCGATCACGATCCGCTGCTGCGCCGGCGTCACGCCGGTCAGCGTTCCCAACAGGTGCGTGTTCACGCCGATCGTGTCGACGAACGCCTGCGCCGCCATCGGTCGTACGGTTGCGAACGCCGGTGCGGCCGCGATCGACGCACGCCCGGGAAGCGGCGACGCGCCGGGCGCAGTCGCCGCGCAACCCGCGACCAGCGCGAGCGCCAGCAGCGCGGACGTGGTGCGCGGTGCCGTCGCGCGAGCGAAGCGCACGCCAGCGCGAACGGTCATTGCTGTAGCTTGCCGTAGTAGTTCGTGATGTCGAAGTAAAACGGGCGTTGCGCTCCACCGACGCTACAGCGTTCGTCGAGACGATCGTAGAAACGCGCGCCGACCTTGAGTAAGCGCTGACGCACAGTATGCCAGGTGGCGTTGCTCGCGCACGGATGCAGAAAGACGTACAGGTATTCGGAGCGGACGCCGACGCTCTCATCGGGGGCCCGGATGACGATCGCGTCGGCAATCGACGCTCCGGAGTGCGCGACCGGCGCAGGTGCCGGCGGCGGCGGCGTCGCGCCGGTCGGCACGAGGTGCGCCTCGATCCACTGCACCACGGGCGGGGTTCCGCCGACGCCGAAGGTATATGCGATGCCGTTGGGCGCGCGATAGATCGCCGACGTCAGCGCGCCCGCATGGGTAGTCGTGAGCACCAGGTGCGCGTCGGTCACTTCGAGCGTTGCCGCGCCGGGATCGCCGAGCTTCACGCCCAGCGCCGAGGGCGGCGGACCGAGCGTCTCGGCCGGCGTCGCCGGCCAGTTGGTGGGGCGCACCAGCACGCGCGCTACCCGCCCGCCTGCGAGTTGCACGAACACGATCGCGTCGTCACCGCGCGCGATGTACGCGTACTGGAGCAAGGGTCCGTCGGCGTGCGTGCCGAGCGGATCGCCCATCGTCGCCACGAGCGCGCGCGCACTCTCGCCGAAACGCACGCCCTGGAAGGCCGGCGGCGCGGGCGCAGCCGAGCCGACCGGCGTCGCACTCGGGAGCGGCGCGACGGTCGGCGATGGCGCGACCGCCGTCCCCAGCGCCAGAGCAAGCAGAACCGCAAGATATGTCATGCAGCGCCAGGCTTCACGCGCGAGCCTACGGCTTCCCGCGCCCGCGGCTAGGTGCGGGCTGGAAGTGCGTCGCGCCGCGCGACGAGGTACGCCCGCACCGCCGGATCGATGCTCAGCCCGGCCGCGCGTTCGTATCCCAGACGCGCCTGCGCGAACCGTCCGCAGCGCGCGAGTAGATCGGCGCGCGCCGCCCAGTACGGCTGATAGCTCGCCAAGCGCTCGCGCGGCGCGATCGCATCGAGCGCATCGAGCCCGGCCGCGGCACCGTCGCGTTGGCTCAGCGCCACCGCGCGATTGACCGCGACGACCGGCGATCCGGTGATCGCGGCCAGCGCATCGTAGAGCCGCACGATGGCATCCCAGTCGGGCGCGTCGCCGCGACGACGCACCGCGTGTGCCGACTGGATGGCGGCTTCGAGCTGAAAGCGCCCCGGTTGGCGACATCGCGCTGCGGCGCGCACCAGTGCTTCGGCTTCCTCGATCGCGCGCACGTCCCAACGCGCGACGTCCTGCGCGTCGAGCGGGACGTACCCGCCGCGCGCGTCGCGCCGCGCGGCCCGGCGCGAGTCGGCATAGAGCATCAGCGCGAGCAATCCCATCGCCTCGGGCCGATCGGGCAACGCCCGAAGCACCAACCGCCCCAACCACAGCGCTTCGGCGCTGAGTCCGCGCGTGCGCGCATCGATCCCGAGCGGATCGCCCCAGCCCTGCGAAAACGCCGCATAGATCGCGGACAACACCGCATCGAAGCGCGCTGCGAAGGCTTCGGGCTCGGGAACGCGCAGCGGAATCCCGGCCGCGACGATCTTGCGCTTCGCGCGCACCAACCGCTGACTCATCGCGGCGGGCGCAACGAGAAACGCCGAGGCGATGCGTGCCGCATCGATGCCGAGCGCAACCTGCAACATCAACGGCGCGCGCACGTCGGGCGCAATCGCCGGATGCGCGCAGGCGAAGAGCATCCCGAGCCGCTCGTCGTCGGCCGGCGCGCCGTCCTCGAAGCGCGCGCACGCATCCTGGGTGGCGTCGCGCATCCGGCGCTGCAGCGCGTCCTCGCGACGCCGCCGCCGCACGCCGTCGACGAGGCGGCGCCGCGCGGCAACCAACAACCAGGCCTCGGGCCGCTCCGGCACGCCGTCGTGCGGCCAGCGTTCCAACGCCGCGGTGAAGGCGTCGGAGAGGGCCTCTTCGGCCGCGTCCACGCCACACCGCGGCGCCAGATACGCCAGCAGCTTTCCGTAACTCTCGCGCGCGGCACGCTCGGCA
>DAIDGS010000197.1 GCA_027459845.1 Vulcanimicrobiota bacterium
CGTACGGCAGCCGCGGCGAGCGCGGGCGCGGCGGCGACGTGCGGCGGCGGCGTCGCGGCCGGGTGCGTCGCGTCCGGCGCGTGGCCGGCCAGCCGACGCACCGCGGTAACGGGTGCGGGCGAGACTCGGGCGAGGGGCGCCGGTGGCGAGGCAATCGACGCCGCCGCAACCGAGGGCGCGACCAACGCCATCGCGATGCCGAGCGCGGCGACCATGCCGACCGCGGCAACGGCCGGCACGATCGCGAGCGCGGTGGCGGCGTTGCGACCGCTACCCAGCAGTCGCTCGATGCGCAGCGAAATCTGCTTGCGCGTGGCGAAGACGCCGGGCGCGGCGATCGGCGAGCGCGGCCAGGCCGCGTTCTCGGCCATCTTGGTCAGGGTCATGGCGTAGCTGCGCGCCGCACCGATCTGCGCGAGCACCCAGTCGTCGCAGGCGACTTCGCGTTCGAGATCGAGCTGCTGCGCGGCGAAGTGCGCGGCCGGATGCCAGGCGACCAGCGCCAGCAGCGCGCGAGCGATACCGTTGCCCCAGTCGTCGGCGCGGCGCAGATGCGCGAGTTCGTGCAGGCAGATCGCGTCGATTTCGGCTGGGTCGAGCTCGTCGAGCAAGGCGCGCGGGATCACGATCATCGCATCGAACAGCCCGACGGCGACCGGCACGTCGATCGCATCGCTGACGCACAACCGTACCGGGCGGCCGCCCTGGCGCGCCCCGAGCCAGCGCGCCATCGCATCGCGATACGCGACCGGCAGCGGCAACGCGTCGCGCTTGAGCGCTTCGAGCGCACGCAGTCCAAGCAGCAGGCGCGTCAGGCCGGCCAGCGCGAGCGCGGCCCACGCGAGCAGAATCGCGAGCGCCAACGGCGCGGGCAAGGTGAGGTAAAAGCGCTCGGGGAAGCGCATTGACGAAACGCGCGGTAGCGTTTCCCGCAAGGCGCCGCTGCCGGCCGGCCGTTCCGGCGAGGGCATTCCCGAAACGGCACGCATCGGAGCGGAGTGGGGAGCGTATGCTTCCCGCTCCGGGGCAACTCCGACACGGTGCACGACCGGCGGCGGCGCGGCGAGGAACGGCACGGTCGTGGCGAGCGGAATCGCAAGCGCCGCGACCAGCGTCGCGCCCCACATCGTGTAGCGGGTCGCCGCGTTGAGCCGCGGCCAGGCGCGCAGCAAGAGCCAGACTGCACCGACCAAGAGCGCATCTTCCCAGAGGGCGTTGAGCAGCACCGCCGCGACCGCCGCCGCGAGTGCCGTAAGCGCGTGCGTCACGGGCGCTCCTCCTCATACGCATCGATGAGCGCGCGCAAACGTGCGAGTTCGGCCTGCGAGAAGCGCTCGCGCTCGATCAACCGTAAGGCCAGCGACCCGGCGCTATTGTCGAAGAAGCGCGAGAGCACTTGGCCGACGGCGGTCTGCGCGACCGCGTCGCGCGCCAGCAGCGGAACGTACCGGAAGGCGCGCCCGACCTCGTCGTGGCGCACGTAGCCCTTCTGCTCCAGGATGCGCATCGTGGTGAGGACGCTGTTATAGGCGATCGGCGGCGGCGGCAGCGCGGCCGCAATCTCGGCGACGGTGCCCTCGCCCAAACGCCAGAGCGCATCCATCAGGCGCAGCTCGGCTTCGGTCAAGGTGGTGGAGGCGCGACGTGCCATGGACCCTCCGGCGATCAACTAAGGATTTAGTTCATCCTAGCCGATGGGCGGCGCCGTGTCAACTAAATCTTTAAGAGGCGGCCGGTTCGAGCGCGGTAAGTTCGGCCTTCTCTTCGCTCGAGATGACCATCGTGAGGTCGAGCATGATGATCAGCCGGTCGCCCAGCTTACCGACCCCCTGGATGTACTCGGTGCCGACGCCGGCGATCATTTCGGGGGCGTCCTCGACGTTTTCGATCGGGATGTTGAGCACTTCGGAGACCGCGTCGACCACGATGCCGACCCGCTTGGTGCCGATCTCGGTGACCACGATGCGGGTGCTCTTGGTGCCCGCGATGCGCGCCATGCCGAAGCGCGTGCGCAGATCGATGATCGGGATCAACTGGCCGCGCAGGTTGATGACGCCTTCCATGAAGTGCGGGGCGCGCGGAACGTGGGTGATCTCGACCATGCGAATGATCTCTTGGACCTGTGCGATGTCGACGCCGTACTCTTCGCTGCCGAGGCGAAACGAGACGACCTGCACCACCCCGCCCGAAAGCGTTTTGCTGTCTTCACGTGTATCGGCCATCACTCAGTCGCTCCTCAAACTCCCGAAAACTCGGCCCGCGCCGACTTTCCTCCGACGTACGCCTCGCTCACCAGCGAGTGCACGTCGATGATCAGCGAGATCGAGCCGTTGCCCAGGATCGTGGCGCCCGAGATCCCGGCGATCCGCCCGACCACGTCGGAGAGCGGTTTGATGACGATCTCTTGCTCGCCTTCAAACGAGTCGACCACCAGGCCGACCTGGCGCCCCTGCAGGCCGACGATCACGATCATGACCTTGACCGGGTCGCGCTCGCCGCCCAGCTCGAAGAAGTCGGCAATGCGAATCAGCGGAACCACCTGACCGCGCAAGGTGATGACCTCGTTGCCGTGGACGGTCCGCACGTCGGGCATTTCGACCCGCTGCGACTCGATCACCGAGTCGAGCGGAATGGCGTAGAGCTCGTCGACGACGCGCACCAGCAGCGCCTGGATGATCGCCAGCGTCAGCGGCAGCTTGATGGTGAAGCGCGTGCCGGCGCCGGGCGTCGAATCGACGTCGAAGATCCCCTTGAGGCGCGTGATGTTCTTCTTCACCACATCCATGCCGACGCCGCGGCCGCTGACGTCGGAGATGACTTCGGCGGTCGAGAAGCCGGGGGTAAAGATCAACTCGACCAGTTCGCGATCGGTCAGCCGGTCGTCGGCACCGATCAAACCCTGCTTGATGCCGCGCGCGCGCACCTTTTCCAGATCGATCCCGGCGCCGTCGTCGGAGACTTCGATGATGATCTGATTGCCTTCGTGATAGGCGTTGAGGCGCAGCAATCCAGCGCGCGGCTTGCCGGCGGCTTCGCGCACCTCGGGCGACTCGATGCCGTGATCGACGCAGTTGCGCAGCAGGTGCATGAGCGGCTCGCCGACTTCGTCGACGATGGTCTTGTCGAGGTCGGTCTCGGCGCCGGCGATTTCGAGCTGCACTTCCTTGCCGCGCGCCTTAGCGACGTCGCGCACCAAACGCGGAAAACGATCGAAGACCTGGCCGATCGGGACCATGCGGACCTTCATGATCGACTCTTGGATCTCGTTGGTGGTGCGCGCCAACAGCGCGGCCGAATCGGCGAGGTCCTTGGCGAGCGGACCGACCACGCCCATCGATCCCTCGATCGCCTTGTCGGCCATCAGCCGTTCGAGCGTATTGGCGATATCGGAGATGCGCGTGCGGTTGATGACCAACTCGCCGACCAAGTTGAGCAGCGCATCGAGGCGCTCGATATCGACGCGAATGGTTTGATGCAGGGCGGTGCGTTTGGCGTCGGGCTTGGCCTTCTCGGCGGCGGGCGCGGCGGCGGCCGGTGCGCCAGCCGAT
>DAIDGS010000198.1 GCA_027459845.1 Vulcanimicrobiota bacterium
GAAAATCTCGACGTGGCGATGCCGGCGGCCGACCCGTTCGCAATCTTCGAGGGCTACGACCCGGTCCTCCCGGCCTACACCTTCATCAGCCTGGCGATCCGCGAGGCCAGCGACTTTCTGCTGCTGGGCGTGGTCATCGTGGGTGAAAACGCCGAGGAAATGACGATGAACTTGGCCTGTCCGATCGTCCTCAACTTGCGGACGCGCCACGCGCGCCAGGTGATGGTCGACAACACCGACTACTCGATGCGGGCGCCGATCCCGCGCAAGGCCAAGCAGCCGGCCGTCTAAGCCGCGGCCCACGCTCGGCCGGCGCGGCGGTATAAGGGAAAGCGTCGGCCCGGCGAGAAGGCTCGATCCTGCCAAGGAGGGCCTCCGATGCTCGTACTCAGCCGCAAGGTCAACCAGTCGATCATGATCGGCGACGACATCCGTTTGGTGGTCGTTGCGGTCGATCGCGACCAGGTCAAAATCGGCATCGAGGCACCCCGCTCGGTCTCGATCCACCGCTCGGAGATCTACGAGGAGATCCAGCGCACCAACCGCGCCGCGGCCGCCCCGCCGGCGGCGGCGGGGCGGCCCGGGACGGCGCGTGGAGCGGTCCTGCGGCCCCGGCCCGCACCCGGCGCTAAAGTTTCTCCACAGGGGTCCGAAAAACAGGAGTGAGGGCATAGGACGTGCTCTCGTAGACTAGTCTTACACCGGCGTGCCACGCGCGCCATCACGGAGGAAATATGTCTCAGGGTTTGAGCATCGCCAACAACCTGTTGGCCAATCAGGTTCAACTGAACCTCGATTACAACCAGAAGCAACTCTCCAACGTCACCAACCAGCTCTCGTCGGGCTTGCGCATCAACTCTGCGGCGGACGATCCGTCGGGGAACGCGATCGCGGCCAACCTGCAAACGCAGGTCGACGGCTTCAATCAGGGCTCGCAGAACGTCCAGACCGCGAACAACGCGGCGCAGGTTGCCCTCGGTGCGCTGACCAGCGAAACCGACATCCTGCAACGCATCCGCAGCCTCGCGGTCGAGGCCGCCTCGGACATCAACAGCTCGTCGGACCGGGCCAACCTGCAGGCGGAAGTCTCGCAGTTGCTGCTCGAGGTCAACCGCATCTCACAGAACACCAACTTCAACGGCGCCTCGCTGCTGGACGGCAGCCACGCCGGCTTCCAGGCGCAGACGCAGGCGTTCTTCTCGATCACCGCTAACGCGGCGCTCGCGAGCAACGGCGGCATCAGCCCCTCCAACGGCGCCAACTACGGCTTCTTGGTCGCAACGGTTGCGACCGGGGCGAACTTCAGCACCACGCCCGACTTCACCGGGAACAACGTCCAGGGTGGAACCGGCGTAACGGCGAGCGGCTTCGCCGCTGCCGGCGGCACGGTCGACGGCACGATCGAACTGCAGGTCATCAACACCGGTAGCTCGATTGCGGTGCAGGAGACGTTCGTCGCCAGCGCCAGCGGCTCGATCGTCACCTCCAGCACGCTCTTCGGGGCGAACCAGGTGGCTTCGGAGTTCGACAACGTCAGCGTCACCCTCGGTGGCGCGCTCTCGACGGCCGACGTCGGCACGACCTCGTTCATCAAGATCAGCCAGAACGTGGCCGCGCAGAGCAACCCGACGCAGCCCGCGTTCAACTTCCAGTCGGGCGCCAACGAAGGCGACATCATCCAGGTCGGCATCCAGGCGACCAACACGCAGACCCTGCGCATCTCGAACATCAACCTTGCGCTCTCGGCCGCGACCAGCAGCGCCTCGTTGGGAGCCGAAGATGCGATCGGTCAGATCGACAACGCGCTGCAGACGCTGCTCACGCAGCAAGCGCAGCTCGGTGCCGTGGTCGTGCGCCTGAACATCGATCAGGACAACGACAACACCGCCGCGACCAACCTGCAGGCAGCGGAATCGAACATCCGCGACCTCAACGTCGGTCAGGCCACCACCGAGTTCACCAAGCTGCAAATCTTGGTGCAAGTCGGGACCTCGGTGTTGGCGCAATCCAACGCCAACGCACAGTCGGTCTTGGCGCTCTTCCGCTAAGCCTCGACTCGACAAAACGCTTGGGGGCCGGCTCCGGCCGGCCCCCAAAACTCGTAACGTTCCGGGGCGTTGCGAGAGAGACAAGGATAGGTCTCGCAGCGTAGGACCGTCGGCTCGGCCGACCCGTGTTCATGGAGGAACCCGTGGCTCAAGGTTTGAGCGTCGCCAACAATCTCTTGGCCGATCAGGTTCAACTGAACCTGGACTACAATCAAAAGCAACTGGCGAGCGTCACCAATCAGCTCTCGTCGGGGTTGCGCATCAGCTCCGCGGCCGACGACCCCTCCGGCAACGCGATCGCCGCCAACCTGCAGACCCGCGTCGACGGTTTCAACCAGGGCTCGCAGAACGTTCAAACCGCCAACAACGCCGCCGAGGTCGCGCTCGGTGCGCTCACCAACGAGACCAACCTCCTGCAGCGCATCCGCAGCCTGGCAGTCGAGGCGGCCTCGGACGTCAACAGCAGCGCCGATCGCGCCAACCTCCAGGCCGAGGTCGTGCAGCTCCTGCTCGAGGTCAATCGGATCTCGCAGGCGACCAACTTCAACGGCGCCGCCCTGCTGGACGGCAGTCATGCCGGCTTCCAGGCGCAGAACGCGGCGTTCTTCACCGTCACCGCCAATGCCGCGCTGGCCAACTCGGCAAGCGGGACGGGACCGATCCCGAACGGTACTTTTTTGAATCCGAGCGCGCCCACCAACTCGTTCGTCGCGAACCCGGTCATTCCAGATTGGACCGTTAGTGGCGGCAGCTACAACGTCTATAACGGGAGTGGACTTGGACCGCCGTTCCCTTCGTTACCGGCGGGCAGCCAAGGGCTCGCGCTTGCGGCGGGGGTGACGGCGACAACTACCTTGACAGGTTTGACGCCGGGGGCCCTCTACGCATTAAGCTTCTCGGGGACCACGAATATCGCGGGATTTCCGCCCAGCGTGATCGTTAACGGCAGCAACGTTACGCCGACGAATATCTCGTCGATTACGAACGCGTCCTACCAGGAGTTTACGACGCAGGCCTTCACCGCTTCTCCCACGGGGACCGCGGTCGTAGATTTCAATTCCAGCGCATTGGTCGATTTCGCGTTCACGTCGGTCAGCTTATCGTCGGCGGCGGCGAGCGGTCAAGGAGCGAATCCCGGTTTCCTGGTTGCGACCGTCGCGACCGGTGCCAACTTCGGCACCACCCCGGCGTATGCCGGGAACGTGGTGCAGGGTGGGAGCGGGGTCAGCGCGGCCGGGTTCGGCGCGACCGGCGGCACGGTCGACGGCACGATCGAACTGCAGGTCATCAACACCGGAAGCTCGATTGCGGTGCAGGAGACGTTCGTGGCGAGCGCCAGCGGCTCGATCGTCACCTCGAGCACGCTCTTCGGCGGCAGCCAGGTCGCTTCCGAGTTCGACAACGTCAGCATCACGCTGGGCGGGGTGATCTCGAGCGCCGACGTCGGTGCCACCTCGTTCATCAAGGTGAGCCAAAACGTGGCCGCGCAAAGTAACCCGGATTCACCCGCCTTCAGTTTCCATTCCGGTGCCGAAGAGGGCGACATCATCCAAGTCGGCATCCAGGCGACCAATACGGCGACGCTACGCATCGCGAACATCAACCTCGCGCTCTCGGCCGCGACCGCGAGCGCCTCGCTCGGCGCGCAAGACGCGATCGGTCAGATCGACAACGCGCTGGCGACGCTGCTGACGCAGCAGGCGCAGCTCGGTGCCGTGGTGGTACGGCTGAACGTCGATCAGGACAACGACAACACCGCCGCGACCAACCTGCAGGCGGCCGAATCGAACATCCGCGACCTCAACGTCGGTCAGGCCAGTACCGAGTTCACCAAGCTGCAAATCCTGGTGCAAGTCGGAACCTCGGTTTTAGCCCAGTCGAATCTCAACGCCGTTTCGGTTTTGGCGCTCTTCCGCTAGCCGCAGGTCGAGGTAAGTTCCGCAGCGCCCGGCGCCGAAGAATTAGCCGATGCCCATCCGCGTGCGCTCGACCCGGCGACCGGCCTCCGCGACGCCGCCCGGCCGCCCTTCGGCGTCGAGCGGGCTGCCGTTCGGGTTGCCGGTGCCGCCGCCCGGGTGGAAGCAGAAGCCCGAAGGCATCAGCCTGTGCATGATCGTCCGCGACGAAGAGCGGTTCTTGGCGCAGTGCCTGCGCAGCGCGCAAGACAGCGTCGACGAGATCGTGATCGTCGATACCGGCTCGACCGACCGAACGGTGGAAATCGCGCGCGGTTTCGGTGCAACGGTGCTGCATCACGCCTGGCGCAACGACTTCGCGTGGGCGCGCAACCGCTCGATCGAGGGGGCCACGCGCCGCTGGATCCTCTTTTTGGACGCCGATGAAGAGCTGCTCCCGCAGTCCCGGCCGGCGCTGGCGGCGATCCGCACGGCGCCGGCCTATCAAAACGGCATCTGGGTGCGCTGTCGCAACCGCTCCGACGACTACTTGGGAACCGGCGAGATGTCGCATGCGCTGATTCGGATCTTTCCCAACCATCCCGAGATTCGTTTCAAGGGGATGATCCACGAGTTTCCGACCATCGGCGGGCGGCCGAACGGGCTCGACGCGCAGGTCGCCCCGATCGAGATACTGCATCACGGTTACGTGAAGGAGATGGTCAGCGGACGCGACAAGGCCGCGCGAAACCTGGCAATCTTGAAAGAAGCCAGCGAGCGCGAACCCGACGATGCCTACCATCACTTCAACCTCGGAACGACCTATTTTCTGATGGGCGACTATCCGGCCGCGCGCGACGCATTCGAACGGATGCTGGCGCTGGTCGGAGACGAGCGACGCGGGTTTCTGGCCAACGGGTTGGCGATCTTAGCGGAAAACTATACCGACAAACTGGGCGACGCGGTGCGCGGCGAGGCCGTTGCACGCCGGGCGCTCGGCGTCGCACCGCACTACGCCAACGCGCACTTTCAGCTCGGCAAGGCGCTCAGCGCGCAGGGACGCTACGAGGACGCGCGCGCCGCCTACCTGGCCGCGATCGACGACGGCCGGTACGCCAAGGAGCAGTTCGTCGTCGACGACCAGGTCTATCGCTGGAAGGCGCATAGCGAAGTCGGGTCGACCTACGTGATGGAGAAGGATGACGAGCGGGCGCTCGAGTGGTTCGAGCGCGGCATCGCCAACGCGCCGAAAGCCGAGCCGCTGCACGTCAATCGCGCCAAGGCACTCGAGCGGCTCGGGCGCCGCGACGAGGCGCTCGCGGCCTACCGTCACGTCTACGAACTGCACGGCAGTCAAATGGCGACCCTGGAGTACCTCAACGCGTTGCTGCGGGCCGGACGCGAGCGCGAGGCGCTCGAGATCGTCGAGGCGCGCCACGAGGGCTTCGAGCCCGACAAGATGGTCGCGATGTTGATGGCCGGCGCCGCAATCGCGCAGCGTACCGGGCGGCTCGACGACGAACGCTACCTGCGCGCCGCGGCCGCCATTGCGCCGGGTGCCGCCGAAGTCCTCGACCCGCTCGAAGCCATCCTGCGCGCGCGCGGCAAAGCCGCCGAGCTTCCGGCGCTGATCGCGCGCGAGGACGCAACGCCGCCGCGTAGTGCGGCCGATTACCGGCGACGCGTCTTTCGGGCGATCGGCACCGAGCGCTTTGCCGATGCGCTCGCGCTCGCGGAGGCGGGCCTCACGCTCGACGGCGCGGATGCACGGCTACGCTATGCCGCCGCGATTGCGCTGGCGCGCTTGGAGCGCGCGCCCGAGGCCCTCGATCACCTGGGGGCGATCGCGAGCGCCGATCGCGTGACGGCGGTCAACGCCGAACTGCTGCGCGCGACGCTGCTGCGCCGCTTGGGGATGCGCGACGAAGCGTTGGCGGCGTTGCAGCGCGGACTCGCGCTCGACTCGCGCAACGTCGACGCGCTTTTGCTGCGCGCCGATCTGCTGGAGTCCACCGATCCGAGCGGCGCCGAGGCGGCGCTACGCGAGGTGTGCGCGATCGATTGTAAGCGCGGCGGGGTGGCGCTCTCGACGTATCTGCTGCGGATCGGTCGTTTCGACGAGGCGGCCCGCGCCGCCGACGCTGCGCTGCGCGAAGGGTAAGGCCGACCGGGGTGCGCTACTCGATCGTCATCCCGGTCTTCAACAAGGCCGAACTCACCCGCGCCTGCCTGGAGGTCTTGCCGGCGTCGATTGCCGACGCCGGCGAGGGCGAAGTGATCGTCGTCGACAACGCCTCGACCGACGCCACGGCCGAGATGCTGCGCGCCTTTCCTTGGGTCAAGGTGATTCGCAACGCCCAGAACCTCGGCTTTGCCGGCGCCAACAACCAGGGCGCGGAGCTCGCGGGCGGCGACTTCTTGGTGTTGCTGAATAACGATACGCAGCCGCGGGCGGGCTGGCTGCACGCGATGCTGGCCGTTGCCGGCGAGCCCGGCGTCGGGGCGGTCGGCGCGCGCTTGCTCTTTCCCGACGGCAGCATCCAACATGCCGGCGTCGTGATCGGCGCGCTCCCGGTCGGCGGCGTGACCGTCGGTCCGTACCATCACGGCTATCGGTTGCCCGCCGACCATCCCGACGTCACCTTTCGGCGCGAGTATCAGGTCGTCACCGGAGCCTGCCTGGTGACGCCGCGCGCGCTCTATCGCGAGTTGGGCGGGCTCGACGAAGGCTATTGGAACGGCTATGAAGACGTCGACTACTGCTTCAAAGTGCGGGCGCGCGGGCTGCGCGTCGTCTACGAGCCGGCGGCCACCGTCGTGCACTACGAATCGCAATCGGGCACGCAACGTTTCCGCAAGCTGTGGTCCAACATCGGGTTGCTGGATCGCCGCTGGAGCGGCAAAGTCGCCTTCGATGCCGTGCCGCGGCACATCGAGCGCGGAACGATTCGGTTCGTTCGACGCGAGGGCCACGGATCGTACGGCGTGAGCGTTGCCGCGACGCCGCCGACGACGGTGATCGTGCACGGCGAGGGTCCGGGCCCGAGCGACGCGCGCCTGCGTGCCGGCCACGCACCGGTCGAGCGGGTCGTGCGCTGCAGCGCCGACGACGCGCTACAGGCGTGCCGCGACGCGATGGCGGTGCGCGGGCAGCGGTACCTCGCCTTCGTGCGCGCCGATACGGCGCTCGAGGACGGTTGGTTGGACGAGCTGATCGCGCAGGTCGAGGTGATTCCCGACGTCGCCGCCGCGACGTTCGCGCCGGAACTGCCGCTCGGTCCCAACGTTGCGAGCGTCGCGACCGACGCGCGCTGCACGCTGCTGGCGCTGGCGCGCATCCCGCAACACCTCGAGGTGGCATCGGACGCCCCAAGCCTCGACGTAGCCGTTGCCGGCCTGTTGCGGCGCACGTTAGCGCTGGAGCGTGGCACACGTGGGGTAGCACGCGCGATTGCGACGGTCGGACAGTCCGGCGTCGATGCCTCCGCGTTCGACACGCGCATCGAAACCGTCGAAGCGGCACTGCGCGCGCGAGCGGCGCCCTCCCGTACGCTGACCTCGATCGTCACCTTGAGCTGGAACGCGCCAACGTTCACCAAGGGTGCGCTGACGTCGATTCGCGCGTTCACCTCGGAGCCGTACGAAGTCATCGTCGTCGACAACGGTTCGGGTTCCGAGACCCGTGCGATGCTCGAAGCCATCGACGATCCACACGTGCGGGTCATCTACAACGCGACCAATCGGGGATTTGCGGGCGGAAACAACGACGGCATCGCGGCCGCGCGCGGCGAGCACGTCGTGTTGCTCAACAACGACGTGATCGTGACCGCCGGCTGGCTGGATGGGTTGCTCGACCCGTTCGCGCGCATCCCGACGCTCGGCGTGAGCGCTCCGCGCAGCAACAAGGTCGCGGGACACCAACTCGTGCCCGACGCGCGCTACGGGAACGAGGCCGAGATGCACGCCTTTGCCGCCGAGCGGCGCGAACGCTTGCGGCGCACCGGCTATCTCGCCGACCGCGCGATCGGACTCTGTCTGTGCGTCGACCGTACGGTGATCGATCAGATCGGCGGCTTCGACGAAAGCTTCGAGATCGGCAACTTCGAAGACGACGACTTCTGTTTGCGCGTGCGCGCCGCGGGCTACGACATCTACGTCTGCGACGACGTCTTCGTGCATCACTTCGGCAGCCAAACCTTTGCGGCCAACAACGTCGATTACGCGGCCTCGATGCACGGAAACTGGCAGCGATTCGCGCAGAAGTGGGGATTCCCGAGCGCCTACCCGACCAACGGCTACACGCCGCGGGCAGCGTTTTCGCGCGGCTTCGACCGACGGCTGCACTACGCGCCGATCGCTCGCGCGGTTGCGGCCGATCCGCTGCCCGCCGCCGCGGCCGAGCGCGAGGCGAGCGCGGCGCTCACGCTGGCCGCCGCCGTCGCCGACGAAGCCGAATGGGAACGGGTGGCCGCGTTTGCCGGGCGCTACCTGCGCGCATTTCGGGCCCACGACCCGATCGAACTCTGCATCGCGACGTTCGGTACGCCGGTGGCCGACGTTGCCGCGCGCCGCCTGCAGCGCGTCCTGCGCCGCAGCGGCGTGAGCGACGCGGCCTGCGCGAACGTCGAGGTCGCCGACGAAGACGATCGCGCGGCGTGGGAGGCGCGGATGGGGCAGCGCGGCGCGGTGTCGATCGGATCGATTGACGACTCGAGCCCGAGCGGCCTGCGGCGACTCCTCGCGGAGCGCCGGCGATGAGACAGCACGAGCGCTACCAGCGTCTTGCACCGGCGATCGACGCCGGGCATTTTCGCGAGCTGGTCGCCGACCGGCACCTGGTGTATGCCCGCTTCGAGCCGGGATTGGGCGACCGTTACGAGGGACTGCTCGACTTGGTGTTCGCCGCGGACGGGCGTTATGCGATCGTGCCGTACGTGCTGGTGCAAAACGTGATGGTCTTGGTGCGCGAGAGCAGCCCGCTGATTTGGCCGGCCTGGCTGCCGCCGCTGCGCAGCGCGACGGTCGACGCGATCGAGGCGCAGCTCGTGCCGTGGCTGCGGGCGCGGACGTTGGCGCGCGTCGACGGCAGTGAGGCAACCCGGCTCTTTACCGCCGACCCCGTCGTCGCGGGTGAGATTGCGCGCGCGCGCAGCATCGGGTGGCTGGGCGCGGCGCCATGCGCGCAGACGTTGCGGATGCTGGCGCCGTACGTCTATGCGGAGCGCTTCGCAAGCGGGCGGCGCGTCGCGGTCGTCGATCCGAACGGCGCCTACGGCGCGGTCGTGGTTGCGCGCGACGCCGCCGAGGTCCGCGCCGAGCTCGGCGACCCGGAACTGGAGGCGTTGGCCGGCCGCTGGTACGGCTCCGACGTTTTCGGACGGTGCGACGGGTGGGAGGCCGAGGTCACGATCGCGCCGGCGTTCGGCACGGCGCGTTGGGCGGTCGCGCTGGAGGGGGGCGGCCGGCAGGTTGCAGTGGTCGAACCGCTGCCGCCCGCGATCACCGTGTCGTTCGACCCGGCCGACGCACCGGTGGTCGGGAGTTTCGGCGTCGTGGCGCCGGAGCCGGAACTGCGCGCGTCGGCGCTCCCGCCGGTCCCGATCGTCGAAGGCTCGCAGGGACGAATCGCCGTGGTGTTGCGCGACGATTTTGCCGCGACGCCGGATGCCGACAGCGACGCCGGGCTGGCGCTGGCCGAACGCCTGCGCGCGCAGGGGTTCGACGCGCGCACGCTCGGGGTTTCGCAGGTCGAACTCGACGGTTGGGACGTGCTGCACGTCTTTGGCCTTGGGCTCGCGGGGCCGCTGAGCGCGCTGGTCGCACAGGCGCGCGCGCGCGCGATCCCGATCGCGCTCACCCCGTATGCCGACGATCTCGCCGACGAAGCGGCGTGGGGCGCGGGCATCGCCCAGGTGGCGTTGGCGTCGGGGTGCGACGAAGCGCAACGCGCCTACAGCATGGCCGCGATTGCGGCGCGCAACCTGACCGCCGCGACCGTCCCGGCGCGCGGGGCGGTGCGCTTGCTGGCCAACCCCGACACCAGCGCCCTGCTCGCGGCCGTCGTGGCCGTCTATCCGACCTGCGAACCCGAGTTGCGGCGGCTCCAGGAGGCCGGTTATCGCGGATTTCACCGGATCGTCCCGGCCCTGCTCGGCGCCGAACCGGAGCCGGAGGCGATCGGGCCGCTGGTCGGCGCCGACCCGTACGTGCTGGTCCATGCGGCAGTCGAGCCGCGCGCCAACCAGTACGCGCTGGCGACTGCCGCCCGGCGCGCCGGGCTACCGCTGGTGCTGCTCGGCAGCGTACGCCACGCCCCCTACTACGCCGAGGTGATGGGTGCGCTTGGGCGGCGCGGCTGCTGGCTGCCCGAAGCCGATCTGCGGCCGGGTGAGCTGGCTGCGCTGTATGCCGGCGCGCGCGTCTACGCCGACGCCTCGTGGTCCTCCGGCGGGCTCTACCGCGTGGCCCGCGCCGCTGCCTTTGGGGCCGCCGTCGTGGCGCCGTCCTCAGGGTACGGGCGGGCGTGCTGGCCGGACCTGGTGCGCGAAGTCGACCCGGGATCGATCGCCAGCATCGAGGCCGCGCTGCGGGCCGCGTGGGACGACGCACCGAACCTTTGCGACGAGCGCGGCGCGCGGGCAGGCCAAAGCTTAACGCCGTTACCCCTGTTGGCCGCCACGCTGGCCGGCTATCAAATAAAGCCGGGCGCGTCGGCAGCCGAATACTAAGCGGAGGAGACCCGCACATGGATGTTCTGGCGACCGCTTCGTCGACGAGCGGAACCGCTGCCGCGGCACAGGCCGTCGCAAATGCTCCGGCACCGCCGCCGATCGAGGCTTCGGCGACGCCGGTCGGCACGCCGCAGGCGGCGCCGGCGCCTCAACCCGCGGCGCCGAGCGGGAGTTCGAGCAGCGCGGGCGCACCCGAGGGCACCGCGCGCGGCGGCATCGCTCCGGCGATTGCAAAGCTTTTCGGCAACGCCGCCGTACCGACGCCGATCCCGCTCAACGTCTCCTATCGCGTTGCGCGCGATCCCAACGAAATCGTGACCGTCTTCACCGATCCGAAGACCGGGCAAGAGATCGCCCAGTTTCCGCCCGAGGTTTTGGTGGGAATTGCGGAGTTCTTCGATCACAACACCGGCGTCACGCTCGATCGCGACGCGTAGGTTAAGGGAGTAGTATGTCCAGCAACGGAGTGCAAGGGACCAACTCGGGTCCGATCTCGTTCCCCGGCATCGTGTCGGGAATCGACTACAACTCGATCATCTCGAAGCTGACCTCGCTGACGCTCGCGCCGACCACGGCGCTGAACGCGCAGATCACGACGCTCAACAACGCGAACGTCGAGCTGATCAGGATCAACAACTATCTGCAGTCGGTTCAGTCGACGCTGGTCGCGCTTTCGAACCCCGACATCTACAATGCCTACGACGCAACCTCGAGCAACGCCACTGCAGTCACCGCGTCCGGGATCGCGGGCCAAGCGGCGATCGCCGGGGCGTACACGATCGATAAGGTCGTGACGGCGACCTCGACTGAGGTCACCAGCAACGCCAACGCCGGCTACGGGATCACGGCAAAAATTACGTCCGGCACCTATGCCGGGCAGAACTCGGATACCGTCCCGTTGATCGATTCCTATGCCGCGGTGACGCCGAGTAATGGTTCCGGTTCGACGGGTACGGTGACGGTCGACGGAGTGACGATCACCTACGACGTGAACGCGCAGTCGCTCGACACGATTCTCAACAACATCACGACGCAGGTCGATACCAACGCAGACTCCGGTTTCCTCGCGACGCTGGTCGGTGGAAAGGTGGAGTTTACTTCCTCGGACAAGCCGATATCGCTTGGGGCCCCGCAGGATTCGGGAAATCTTCTCGACGTTTTGCGACTGAGTAGCGCACACGTTTTGAACACCGCCGGTGGCGGCAAGGTTGTGGGCACGGCAAACGTCGGGGGCATCGACCCGGCGGCTTCCTTCGATAATACAAACTCGGCCAACTTCAAGACGCCGGTCACGGCCGGGACCTTCACGATCAATGGCGTCGCCATCAGCGTAACGGCAACGCAGAGTCTCAACGACGTGCTCGATGCGATCAATAGCTCGGATGCCGGCGTGACGGCGACGTTCAATTCGATCACCAATCAGATCGTCTTGACCTCGAATGCGACGGGACCGCAATCGATCGTACTGGGACAGAGCGGCGACACCAGCAACTTTCTCAGCGCCAGTGGTCTTACCACCGCATCGGGCGGAAAGACGCTTATCGGATCGCAAGCCGAGGTCATCGTTCAGTCGCCGGGAGGAGCCAAGCAAACCTACTACTCGAACTCCAACACCGTCACCAATGCCATTACGGGCGTTCAACTCAACCTGCAGAGCAATACCTCGACGCCCTTCACGATCAACGTCGCGCAGGATAGTTCGCAGTTGGTGAGCGCGGTGACCGCGTTCGTGTCGGCCTACAACGCGGCGGTCAGCGAGATCAACACGGCGACGCAGGCGCCGGTCGTCAGCCAGCCGGGCCTTGGCTCGGGCGGAAGCGGCGCGCAGTCGGTCGGCGGCGGCGTGCTCTTCGGGAACAACGACGTGCGCAGCGTGGCCCTCCAGTTGAGTAGCATCGTGAGCGGCTTTTTGGGGTCGGGAACGTCGTACAACTCGCTCTCGCAGATCGGGCTCAATCTCAGCGACAACTTCAGTACCTACACCAGCGGCAACAATAGCAACAACCTCGGAAACGCCGGCGGCTCGTCGTCGGGGAGCTCGACCAGTCCGATTCAGTCCACCTCGTATCAGGGTACCGACGGGACGCTGCAGCCGCTCGATGTGAACGCGTTGGTGAGCGCGCTCGACGCCAATCCGAGCGCCGTGCAGTCGCTGCTCAACGGCGCCAATGGGCTCACGACGCAGTTGGGGACGTACCTCACCGGCGTAACCGGGGCGCCGACGATCTTGGATTCGGGACCGGTCGGCAACATCCCGGCGACGTCGATCATCCAGAACTACGAAAACACCAATACCGATACGATTCAGTCGCTGCAGCAGCAGATCACGCAGATCACCGACAACGCGAACGAGCAAGCCAACTCGTTGCGCTCGCAGTTCGTCGCTAGCGAAACCTTGATCGCCCAGTTGCAGGCCGAACAGCAGACGCTGGCCGCAGCGCTCGGATTTACGGTCTCCAGCTCGTCGAGTTCGAGCGGGGCGTAACGTCGTGGCGTTGCAGCCCTCGGCCAACCAGCGCTATCTCGAGACCTCGATCGCCACGGCATCGAAGGAAGATCTCATCGTCAAGATCTACGATGCCTTGATCATCGCCGCGAAGCAGGCGCAGGAGAAGCTGGTGCACGAGCGCGGCGATATCGAAGGAATACACAAAGCGTTGCTGCGCGCTCAGCGTGCCTGCTGTTTGTTGATGGGTTCGCTGGACATGGAGATCGGCGGCGACTTGGCACGCAACCTCTTTCGCGTCTACGAGTTCTGGCACCACGAGTTGGTCATGGCGAACATGCAAAAGGATCCGTCGCGGGTCGAGCGGGTGCTGAAGTACTTCGAAGAGTATCGCGTCACATGGCAAAAGGCCGTGACGCAGTTCAAGGCCGAACGGCTCGAAGCCGGCGGTGCCCCGCACTATGCCAACGTCGGCTGAGCGCCGCGACGCGATCGCGCGCGAGGTCGCCGATCTCGAGCGCACCTGCGTGGAGGGCGATCGCGCGCTTTCGACACGCGACTGGAACGGTTTTGCGTCGGCGCTGCGGGACGCGCGGCGCATCCGGCACGCACTGGTGAACGCGCTCGGAATGCCCGACCCCGATCCGGATCCGGGGGCCGAGGATCGCCTGAAGCTGCGTATCCGGCGCGTCTTCGACCGCCGCGAACTCCAGCTCGAGTACCTGCGCACCTACCACGCCGACGTCGCGCAGCGGCTCAACGTGCTGGCACGCTGGAAGGTTGCGGCCCGCGCGTCGGCCGTCAAGCGCGACGTGCGGCGCGGCGCGGCTTTCGAAAGCCTTCAGTAAGCCGCGAAAGCTTCGGCGAAGGCGTTGAGGAGACGCCGCGCGGCTTCATCGAGCGCGGGTTCGCTGGCGAAGAGCAGAGCGGTCGTTCGATCGATACGAATGCGCACGAAGAGCTTCTGAAGGGTCGTCACCGAAGCTTGCGCGTAGGCGCGCAGTGCCTGGGAAACGCGCGCGTCGAGCGTGTCGTTGAGCCCGGCCACCCGCCCGGCCATGAGGCCCAGCGTAAACTGGCGCGCCTTGACGAAATCCCAGCGCGCCGCCGGATCGGCCAAACTGCGCAGGACGGCTAGCGTCGGTTCGGCCAGCTCGGCCTGGAGCGCCAAGGCGTGCGCCGTGGATCCCTCGCGCGCCGGTGTAGGCGCCAGGCGCTCGACGTGCGCGAGCAGTTCGCCGGCATACTCGGCAATCGGCTCCTTCTTGCCTAGGCGCTCGTGCAGGACGATGCGATGGAGCAACTGCGACTGCGCGTCGAGGTGTGCTTTTAGCGCCGCGGCGTCGCCGCCGTCGGTGCAGGCGAGTGCGCCGCCGAAGATGCAGTGCTGCAGCATTGGAATCGATCGCGATCCCCCGAAGACCCGCTGGAAGAACGCCAGCGTGCTGCGCTCGAAGCGGCCGCCGAGAATGAGCGCGGCGCTCGGCGGGAGCTCGGGTGCGACGGCGACGATCGGCGGTTGTTCGATCGGTACCCCTTGGGTCGACGTCGGAGCGTCGCGCGGCGGTGGTGCTGCCGGCGGCGGTGGTGCTGCAGGCGGCGGCGGTGCTGCAGCCGCCGGCGGTGCCGAAACCACCGGCGGCGGTTCGGCCGCCGGCACGCTGCGCGGTGGTGCCGCCGGCGCGAGTGCGGCGTCGGCGGCTTCGTGGAGCAGCTCTTCTTCGAGGTCGAGCTCGTAGATTGGAAGTTCCGGGGCCGGAATGTCGATCGGGATCAGCGGCCGCGGTTCGTAGGCCGCGGCGGCGGCGCGGTCCATTTCGCCGGCAAAGGCCGGCGAGGGGCCGGCTTTGCGCGCGACCTGCAGCGCTTTCGCGCCGACCACGGCGGCGCCGCGCGCGCGCACGAAGGGCGCGATCGTCAAAGGCTTGTTCCCCAAACGCACGCCGATCTTCCACACGAAGGTCGCCCGCTCGCCTGCGCCGATCGCGCCGACCGGCAGCCCGGCGCCGAAGAAGAGCTCGGCGACGTCGTCGAACGTGGAGCGGCCGTTCCAGACGAACGTCCCCGGACGGTACGCCGCACCGCCGGGTAGCGGTGCACCGGCGACGACGTCGAGCGCGGCCCCCTGGCCTTCGTTGGCGACGGCGATCGAACACGTCACGACCGCGCCCGCGATGACGCCGTCGGCCGGCGATGCGGCGGCTTCGATCGCGAGCACCGCGCCTTCGGCGGCGCGCTCCTGGCGTGCCGGCAGCGGGAGCGTCGCATCGATCTCGCGGCTCTCCCAGGCCAGCGGCTCGCGCGGCGGCAGGCCGAGTGCGCCGCGCTGCAGCTCGAGCAATCGCATATCCGCGCTCAGCTCGAAATCCGGTTCGCGCATGCGCGGGACGCTACGAAGCCGTCAGGCGCGCGAGCAGGCGCGCGAAGAATCCGCTCGGTGCGCCCGGACGCTCGGGCGGCGTCGCCGCGGCCACCTCGGGGGTCGCCGAGGCGGCTCGCGCGAGTCCGCGGGCGGCGAGCGCCGCAGCGACGTGATCGGCGTTGACCAGCGTGCTGGCGCGATCGGCGGCCTCTTGCATCGCGAGGTGCGCGACCATCGTGAGCCGGCGCGGTACGCCGTGCGAGGATTCGAGCAGCAGCGCGCGCGCTTCGGGCGAAAAGAGCGGCTGACCGGGCGGCGCGCCGGCGCGCTGCAGCCGGAAATCGAGAATCGCGCCGAGGAGCGGTTCGTCGAGCGGCGCGAGGCGAATCCACGAGTCGATGCGGTCGGCCAGATTCCCGCGGGCTGCGATGCGCGTCTCCAACTCGGCCTGGCCGAAGAGCAGGATGTTGAGCAGCTTGCGCTGCGGGACGTGGTAGTTGAGCAGCATGCGGAGCGCTTCGAGGTTGTCGTCGCTGAGATTCTGCGCCTCGTCGACGATCAAGACCAGGGTGCGCTTCTCGAGCACGGCGGTTTCGAAGAAGAAGTTCTTGAGCGCATTCTTGAGCGCGGCGCTGGAGCGCGGTGGGAGCGCCAGTCCGAAGATGCGGCCGACGGCGATCAGGAACTCGATATCGGTGGCGAAGGTCGGATCGAGAACTTTCCCGAGCACGACGTGCTCGTCGGCCAGCAACTCGGCTTCGAGTGCGGCGCTCAGGCTGGTCTTGCCGGTTCCCGGGTCGCCGAGCACGATCGTGAGGCCGCGCGACGCGTCGACCGACTCCAGCAGCCGCTCCTTGGCCTTGCGGAGCGCGCCCAGTTCGCAGTAAAAATACGGATCGGCCGTGTCTAAGAACGGATCGCGTTCCAGTCCGAAAAAACGATGATACTTCGACATAGCCGTGCGCCTATGTTAGACCCGCACGACCGCCGTTCTTGTTGGGCGCGTAAGATTTTATCGCGAGAGGGTCGATAACCCCCAGGATGCAGGTTCGAGCGGGGGCGCCCTTCGGAGTCAACGTCATCGGTTTCGTGAGCGCCCGACTCGGCCTGGGGGTTGCCGCGCGAGCCTCGGTGGCGGCGTTGGTGGCAGCCGACGTGCCGGTCGCCGTGGTCGACGTTACCCTTCCCGATGGGCGATCGGGCTTCGACCGGCGCTGGGCCCATCTCAACATCGCCGATCCCGCGCGACTTCCGCATGCGGTCAACCTGGTGCACGTCAATCCACCCGAAGCCGAAGGGCTGTGGCGACAGTTTCCGCACTGGTTCGCGGGCGGCGTCAACGCGTGCGTTCCCTTCTTCGAACTCGCCGACGTTCCGAACGCCTGGCTCGCTCACCTCACGCGCTACGATGCGATTCTGGCACCGAGCGAGCACATCGCCGGCGCGATTCGCAACGCCGTCGCGACGCCGGTCCGCGCCTATCCGATCGCTGCCGACGTCGGCGCGATCGTTGCCGCACCGCGCGCCCGCCATCGCATCCCGGAGAATCGGTTTGCCTTTGCGGCCACGTACGATACCGATAGCGGCTTGCACCGCAAGAACGTCCTTGGTACGGTACGCGCCTTCTCGGAAGCGTTTGCGGGCCGTAACGATGCCGTGCTCGTGCTCAAGCGCAACGGCATCGCCACCCAACCTGAAGTCGAGCGCGAACTCGCGACGCTGCCGCCCGGCAGCGTGGTCGTGGTCGACGAATACCTGAGCTACGACGACGTGCTCGGTCTCTACGCTGCCTGCGATGCGTTCGTTTCGCTGCACCGCGCCGAAGGCCTTGGCCTTGGGCTCATGGAGGCGATGCTGCTGGAGAAGCCGGTGATCGCGACCGGCTGGTCGGGCAATATGGACTTTATCGATGAGTCGTGCGCCGAGCTGGTGCGCTACACGTTCGCGCCGGTGATCGATACGCAAGCGGCCTATGCCCCCGGGCAGTTCGCGCGGCCGCAACTTTGGGCCGAACCCGACCTGCTGGACGCCGCGCAGCGAATGCGCCGGCTGGTCGACGATCGCGAGTACGCGCGGCGCATTGCAGCCGAGGGCCTGAAGGTGGCGTCATGTCGAAAATCGCAGTTCTTTCAGGGCGGCGCGGCCCGAGCCGTTGCGAGGTTGCGGCACCTCGGTGCAGCGGATACGAAGACCTCACTACACGCGCCGGAACGGTAGGATCAAGCCCGTAAGAAACCTCGTGGGTCCGCGCCCGCGTGTATGGGTTCCTTTCATGGTTGCGACCAGCATCGAGCCGTAATCGTGGCGTATCGAGACGTGTTGCGCCAAAAGCGCAACGCGCGTGGCACGAGAGACCGCCAAGGACGACGCAGCTCCGCAAGCTGGGCGGCCCATCAGTCGACGCTATCGGCGTGACGTTCGCAGCGTCAATCCATCGACGCCGGCCTTCCGTCTTCATCTCAAATATCGCGATCGAAGCGTAGCGCGCTCGAGTGCGAGGTTTAGTCGACCAGTTGCGCTAGGCCGAAGCCCGTCTTTCCGTAACTGTTTCCGTTGTAGAGCATGTAGCGCTCCCCGGCATGATCGAACACACTTGGATAGCACAGCATCTCGGAGTCCCAGCCCTCAGTCGCTACGTCGATCCCTACTTCGGCGTCCATGCGCGTCCAGTGGATGCCGTCTTCCGATTGGGCGTATCCGATTCGGTAGCTACCGCCCCGATAGCAGTACCACATTTTGAAGATTCCGTTCTCTCGGATCACGTAAGGGCGCGCGATCGCGTAGTCGCCCGGCAAAAAGTCGATGCAGACGTCGCCGCCTCGATTCCACGTAATCCCGTCGCTAGACGACGCGTACTTGATGTGATAGTAGTGCTTCGGACGATCGTGCTCGAGAACCCAGCGTACGCCCGAGGTGTACCACATGTGCCATCGGCCCTCGTCATGGAGGACGAACGACACGGCTGTGAGATACGGATCAACCGCATTGCGCTCGAGAATTGGCGAAGGCGAGTAGCGAACGAAGGGTTCGCCGGGCTTGCGGAGCGCGAGCCCCGTGAAGTACCGGAAGGGGACGGATCCGCCCGTGGTGACGCCGACGTAGTAGAGGTACTCGCGCTCCGGGGTGCTGACGAGGCAAGCGTTCAATACACCGCAGTCGTCGAAGGCGCCCAGCGGTCCGAACGGTAGATATGGCGTTGCGTCGACGTGGACGGCGGCAGACCGGTCAAAAAGATCGAGCTCGACCGCTCCGATCTGCGCGCGTCCCTTATGGTCGCGACCGGAGCAGAGCACGCGAAAGCGGTTCCCCTCAATATGGATCGGCCACGGGAGCATAGCGTGCGTCGCGAGCCACGATGCTTGACCTTTCGGTTCGAAGATGCGACCGAGCTTCTGCCAACGCATTGCGAAGTCACCTACGATGGGATGAAGCGGAGTCCCTGCTCTCGCGAGCGCGCCGCGGGCGACGCGCTGTCTCGAGCCGTTGCGAAGCGCAGGCAGTTGTTGCCGCGACGCATCACGCGCACCGATCAGCGCCGCGATCTGCCGACGGTGTGCGCGCGCCGGACTCACGGTCGCGCCCAAAGCGGGGTGCAGTGCCACCGCCGCTTTACCGCGCTCTGTCGATGTCCGCCACACGCGGCGACACATCGACCAAAAACTATACCGAGGAAAGCAGCGTTGTGCGGCCGCGATCGCGTACCAGTCGCCGGTGGTCGGCGAACCGCTCGCTGCCGTCGTCGCAATAGGTGGCGACGTCGCTCAATACCCGGCCGATTACCGTCCAGGCCAGCGGCTCGCAGATCAGCACGATACCGGTCGTGCAGACCGCTTCGAGCTGCCGCATCACCGCCCGCGCGTCGAGGTCGTTGCGCGGAATCCAGATCACGACCGCAGCCTCGGGACCGGGCTGCAGCGCCTGCAGCAGTCGCACCGCGCCGGCTTCGTCGCTCGCAAAGATCGCGTGCATCGGACTGCGCGGTGGATCGAGCGCGAAGGGCGGCGTGAAGCTCGTCGGCGGAAGTCGACCTTCGCGTTGCGCGAACGCGAGCCGGATTTCGGCTGGAATCGCCTCCGCGGCGACGAGGCGGCGACCATCGTAGAACGCACGCGGGGTCGCGGCGTCGCGTAAGCGGCGGACCGCGACGGAGAGCGCCTGCACGTGCTCCAAAGGCATCGCCAGGGCACGCCCCCACGGTAGCGGGGTCGCGACTTCGACCCCGAGCTGCAGCTCCGCGCCGCGCTCGTAGCAGAGCTCCGCGACCGCATCGATGCCGTCGTCGAGTCCCCCGCGCACCGTGACGATCGCTGCGGCGCGCTCGTGGAAGAGCTGGTTGCCGCGCGGCTCGCCCTGCAGCAACGCCTCGAGCCACGGGAGCACCCGATCGACGCCGTTGCGCTCGAGGACGGTCGCGTGCGCCGCCGCCCCGAGACGCCGGCGGAGTTCGGCATCCTGGGCCAGATAGAAGAGCGCCTCCTCGAAGGGGGTCGGCGGTGCGTGGTTGCTCCACTCGACAAATCCGAAATCGACGACGTGCAGGCCGTACAGTCCGAACGCCATCTCGGCCTGCTGCGGGTAGAGGCTGGTCCAAGCGATGACGACCGGGCGCCGCGCCATCGCCGCTTCGGTGATCGTCGTGCCCTCGCCGACGTAGATATCGCAGGCGTGGTAGAGATCGGCGAGGTCGTGACGCGTCCCGAGAAAGACCGTCGTCGGGCTTGCCTGCGCGCGGGTCTGGGCCGCGAGCGTTCCGTCGCCGACGTGGACGAGGCGGATTCGCTTGCCGGTGCGCTCGCGAACGCGATCGACCGCGCGGGAGAGCGGCGGTATGCCAGGCGCTTTATCGACGTCGAGTCGACAGATGCTCAACACCAGCAGCTCGTCGTCGTCGAATCCGAGCTCGGCGCGAACCGCCGCGCGTGCGCGGTTGGGATGCTCGGTTCTGGCGTCGATCGGAAAGGTGCCGTAGCGCACGTCGGAGGGATCGAAGCCGTAGTTCTTCGCGTGTACGTCGGCGGTCTTGTAGGCATACGCCAAAATGCGGCCTTCGCGTGCGGCGCGCTGCATCTCGGTCGCGTAGTACGGCGACTGCGGCAGGAAATAGGTCTCCGAGAGGATGGGTAGGACGACGTGCATCCGTTCGCCCAGCGCAGCGCGCGCCATCATATAGGGAAACTTCGCGGTAGCGATCATGGCCTCGATGGCATGCTCGCGACACGCGTCGACCAGCCGCGCAACGTCGCCGACCAGCTCCTCGTACTGCAGCGGGGCGACCTGGCGCACCGAGCCGATCGGGACGTGAACGACGGGCGTGCCGGCGATCTCCTCCAGCAGTGGGCCGATCGGCGAGAAGACCACCACGTGATGCCCGCGCCGGGAGAACCAGCGCGCGAGCATCAGCGCGTAGCGACCCTGGCCGTCGACCTTCTCGAGCTCGGTGAAGAGCGCGAGGTTCACGTCGCGCTCTCGGGCTGGCGACGTGCAATCAACGTGAACTCGAATAGTCCATAGTCGTGATAGAGCGCGATCCAACGCCCGAAATGCGTGCGACACCATTCGAAGTAGCGATACGGATCGCCGTAGTAGAGGTCGGATCGCATGCGCTGCGGATCCGAGAATGCCGTGAGCATGTTAAAGGCAATCGTCTGCGTTGCGAGCGACGCCAAGTCGTGCAGCGTCTCCAGCACGTAATCTTCCCAACGCGCCAGCGGGGTATCGCCCTTCACGTTGAAAACGCCGCTGGCAATGGCAACGTCGGCCGGCACGAGACTGGCGCGATCGGTCGTAAAGTGGGCGTCGGGTGCGCCGTTCCGGCGCGCAGCAACGATCATTTCGGGCACCATGTCGTAGCCGACGTATCGGCAACCCGGATGCCGGTCGTGGAGGACCGGTGCCAGCGCGCCGTAGCCGCAGCCGTAGTCGAGAACGCTGAGACCGGCGCCCGCACCGACCGCACGAAGCAATATCTCGAAGCGCTTGTGCTGCGCGCTATCCGAGTTCCAATCCACACCCGCTGGGGTCGGTCCGTACTGAGCGATGCGGGCACCGTAGTAGCTGGCGACCTTGGCGGCGATGTCAGTCATCGTCGGTCACGACCCCCTCGCTCGATCGTAGGTAGCTCGGCGCGTGGGATCCGGTGGCGAACATCAGATCGAGCACCGAGACGTGGTGATCGAACGGTGGGTAGGGTTGCGGATACTCCGGATACCCGTCGTAGGACTTGTAGACGACCGCGATGCCGGCGCGGCGCCACTGCTCCAGGTCGAGGTAGGAGCGGGCTGCCGGCCCGGAGAGGTACTCATCGGCACCCAACGCGCGCGCGATGTCGATCAGTCGCTCGTTTTTGCCAGGGGCCTTTTTGAACGCCTCGGAGCGATCGATCGGCGTGTCGATCCCGAGCGCCGCCGCCAGCGAGCGTATCATACGCTCGTTGATGTCGCTCAAGAGGTGCAGCGTTCCTACGTCGCGGTAGAGCGATTCGACCAAGGGCCAAATCTCTCGAAAGCACGCCGCGTCGGCATACGTCTGCCGCAACAGCGCCAGGTGCCGCGCGTGCCAACCGGTATCGGCTACCTCGGTCTGGTCGATGCGCTGTTCGTACCTTCCGGAGCTCACCACCGGGATCGTCAGCCAGCGCGGTCCGCTCGGTCCCTTGATGCGGTTACGATTGCGCCAGTCGCGCCGGGTGAACTGCACGTCGTCGAGCAAAACGAATCGATCGCACGCTGCGATAAAATCGAAGTAGCCTTTCCACGGCACGTAGTTCGATTGGATAATGCCGACGCGCATGAAACGGAGTTAGAAGCGACGGAGTTCGTGGCTGCGAAGCTGATGCGCCGGCGTTGCCTGTCCCTTGAGCACGGTCTCCTCGGGAACGTCCTTGAGGACCAGTGTCCCCGCGCCGATCACGCAGTTCGCACCGATCGTTACGCCGTCGCGAAGGGTGGCGTTCACGCCCAAAAAGGAGCCGTCGCCGATGGCGCAGCGCCCCGAGATGACGGCGTGGCTCGCAACGAACACGTGATCGCCGATACGAGAGTGATGGCCGACGTGATTGCCGCTCCACAGCACGCAGTCATCGCCAATGCTCACGAAAGGTTGGATGACGTTATTTTCGAAGATAAAGCACCCGTCGCCGATGGTCGTCTCCTCCCAGCGTATGACCGAGGAGTGGACGTACGTCGGCAGACGATAGCCAAGCGCGCGGCAGCGCTCGAAGACGGCGCGCCGCGCGGCGTTGACCTTGCTGAAGCCGATCGCGCAGAAGACGGCGTAGGTGCCGGGTGGATGCGAGCGCGTAAGGTCTTCGAACGGCACGACCGGAGTACCGTATAGGGTTTCGACCTCGATATACTCCCGGTCGACGGTAAAGGCGGCAACCTCGTAACCGGCGTCGTGGCGCAGATATACCGCCGCGACCGCGGCGAAGTCGGTGGTTCCGAAGATGACGGCTCGCTTCACGTCGTGCGTCCTCCGGCGAACTCGTTAACGGCTTCGATGACGCGGTCCTGGTCGGCGGCTCCGAGCGTCGTGTAGAAGGGCAGGCGCACGAGCCGGTTCGAGACGCTGATGGTCACCGGGCAGTCTGCGCCGTCCCAGCCGGCGTGTCGTGCGAACGCCGAATCGTGCAGCGGAACGTAGTGAAAGACGGCCGAGATACCGCGGTCGCCGAGATGTCGGATCAGCGCTTGGCGTGCGTCGAGCGAGGGCAAGAGCAGGTAGAACATATGGTAGGACTGCTCGCAATCGTCCGGCACGTAGGGAAGCGCGACGTCCGAGCGCGCTGCCCAGTCGGCGAGACCGCGGTCGTAGCGCTCCCAGATGGCTCGTCGGGCGGCCTGGATTTCGTCGCGGCGCTCGAGTTGCGCGAGCAGTATGGCGGCGAGAATGTCGGAGGGCAGGTAGCTGGAGCCGAGGTCGACCCACGAGTACTTGTCGACTTGGCCGCGATAGTAGCGTGCGCGGTCGGTTCCCTTTTCGCGGAGAATCTCGGCGCGTTCCGCGAGCGAAGGGTCGTTGACCACGATCGCCCCGCCTTCGCCGCACGTAAAGTTCTTCGTCTCGTGGAAGCTCTGCGTTGCGAGCCGTCCGAAGGTCCCCAGGTTTCGGCCGCGATAGCGCCCGAAGAGGCCGTGCGCATTGTCCTCGACGACCGCGAGGTTATGGCGACCGGCGATGCGCATGATGTCATCCATCGCGCAGGCGACGCCCGCGTAGTGAACGGCGACGATCGCCTTCGAGCGTGGCGTGATGGCTTTCTCTATGTGCGTTTCGTCGATGTTGAGCGTGTCGGGACGGATGTCGACGAAGACCGGTCGGGCACCACGGAGAACGAACGCGTTGGCGGTCGATACAAACGTGAACGACGGTAGGATGACCTCGTCCCCGGGTTGGATGTCCAGCAGGAGCGCCGCCATCTCAAGGGCATGCGTGCAGTTCGTCGTGAGAAGCACGTTCGCGGCCGGCAGCGCGCGCTCGAGCAAGGTCTGGCACGCGCGCGTAAATGCGCCGTTGCCCGAGACGTGTACGCTCGAAAGCACGGCGGCAAGGTGCCGACGCTCGGATTCTCCGAAGGCAACTTTATTAAAGGGAATGTGCGGTTCGGACGTGGCGGCCATTCGGCTACTCTACCAGAAGCCCTGAGGAAACTCGGCGCGCATGGCGCAGGCGTGACCCGCGGCGCAGGCGCCCGAGCGCGAGGATCGGATCGTGCCGGGAACCCAACAACGCATGGTGTGGTGGGCCTAGCTCGCCGTGCCCGGGTGCGCGCGCTCGTAGTACGAAACGCCGCTGCGCATCCCGAGCGTTCCGATCAGGCGAGCGAACTGGTGCTTGTGAGCGCGCATCACGTCGTCGTACTTCGCGGGCAGTCCGGCGCGCAACCCGTATTCGTTGCGCGCGTTGTGGAGCTGATGGGCCAGCGCCATCGGCTCGAGTGCGAGCTCGTAGACCGGCCAGTCAAAGGCCGTGTGCGGCTCGTCCCGGTAGATCTGCCAGGGTTGCTCGTGGGGAAAGTCGATCCAGCGGGCGCTTCGCGGAGCGTACGGGGGGCGCTGCGCGCCCGGCGCGCGCTGGAGAAGCACCGCATACCCGTCGGGTTCGGCGGGGTTATCGCCCCAGGCTTCGACCTCGAGGACGGCGGTCTGCGGAAAGAGCGCCGCAAAGCCCATCGGGGTGAAGCGCCAGTAGTCGCGATAGCGCGGCTCGTAGTGGACGATCTGTGAGAACGGGGCCGTGACGTAGAGAAAACCGCCGACCTTCGCGACCCGGGTCATTTCGCGCGCGGCGCTCCAGGGGTCTTCGATATGTTCGAGCATGGCGCTGGAGAGAACCCAGTCGTAGCGTTCGCTCGGGACATCGCGCATGTCGTTCACGCTGCCAAGGTACGTTGCGGCGAGCGGACACCCCGGCATCTCGAACGTATGATACTCCGCGGCCGCAAACATCTGCTGGTGCTGGAGTTCCGCGCTGATCCCGCCGGCGCCGATGTTCAGCAGGGAGCCGAAGGTCCGTGGCCCGAGCAGTTCCTGGTAGTACGCGCTCTGAATCGCGTCGCCGACGATTTGCAAAGCGTTGGGTCGCGAGACGCGCGTGCGCACCGCCGGAGCCAACCCGCCGAAGGCCGCGAGTTCGCGGGCGCTGGCCGTACCACCGTCGCTCATAAGGTACTCATCGGCCCTAGCTCGCCGGCGGCTTAACGCCGCGCTGCGATCAGCGTCGCCGGGGGCGCGACCGGTAGACCAGCCGCGGTTTCGGCCGCGCCACCGGTGCGTCGGGGAAGAGCGGATTCTGCGAGCGTGCCAGCGGGGCGCCGAGTACGTACTCGATCTGGTTGATGAGCGGCTCCTCGTCGGGGGCGACGAAGGTGATCGCATCGCCGCTGGCTTTGGCGCGCGCGGTGCGGCCGATGCGGTGGACGTAGTCTTCGGCGGCGAGCGGGACATCGTAGTTGATCACGTGCCCGAGATCGGCGATGTCGATGCCGCGCGCGGCCACGTCGGTCGCGACCAGCACCCGATACTTCCCGCGCTTGAAGTTTTCGAGCGCGCGCGTCCGCTGCGACTGCGAGCGATCGCCATGGATGAGATCCGACGGCACGTTATTGCGTGCGAGCACGGCGGCCAGCCGATCGGCGCGGGCTTTGGTCCGGGTGAAGGCGATCGCACTGTAGATCGCACCGTCCTTCAGGAGCTCGAGCAGCAACTCGGTCTTACGTTCCTGCGGAACGGCGTAGAGCGTTTGGGTCAGGGTATCGACCGGCGCAACCTTGGCGGCGAGCTCCACGCGCACCGGGTCGTGCAGCATGTCCTTGACCAGTCCCGACATCGCGGGCGGCAGCGTCGCCGAAAAGAACAGCGTCTGGCGATCGCCGGGGAGGTGGCGTAGAATCCGCCGCACGCTCGGGAGAAATCCCATGTCGAGCATGCGGTCGGCTTCGTCGAGCACCAGCGTTTCGATCGCGGTCAGGCGCGCGGTGCCTTCCTGCAAATGGTCGAGCAGACGCCCCGGGGTCGCGACCACGATGTCGTCACCGCGGCGCAGCGCGCTGACCTGCGGTGCGAAGCCAACGCCGCCGTACACCGCGGCGATCTTGATGCCGGTCTGGACGGCCAGCGCCCGCAGGTGCTTGGCGATCTGCTCGGTCAACTCGCGGGTCGGGGCGAGGATCAGGGCGCGCGTCGTTCCGCGCGGCTGCGCGGCCAGCCGCTGAAGGATGGGCAGCCCGAAGGCGGCCGACTTTCCGCTGCCGGTTTCGGCGCTGGCGAGCACGTCGTGCCCCTGCAGGGCCGGCGGAATCGCGAGGGATTGGATCGGGGTGGGCGCCGTGAAACCGAGCTGGCGCACGGCGGCCAGCAGCTCGGGGCGCAGCCCGAGTTCATTAAAAGTGGGAATGGTTGCAATCTTTCGCGGGGCGAGGCCCCAGGTGTGCGCGGCTCGATCGCCAGGCGAAAGATCGCGCGGAGTTGAGGCTACTGTGGCACGAAAGCGCCCTCGCGGTCAAATCCTTCGGTCGCTTGCCCCCGCTTACGGTAGCTGGTCCGGGCGCTCGCGCGCCGCCCCTGCGACCAACTGGCCGGCCCGGAACAGCGAGTCGAAGGTGCCGGCGTCGGTCCACCAGCCATTGAGCACGTCGTAGTGCAGGTCGCCTTCCTTGACGTAGTGGTTGTTCACGTCGGTGATCTCCAACTCGCCGCGCCCGGAAGGAACGAGCTTGCGACAGAAGTCGAAGACGCGGCGATCGTACATGTAGATCCCGGTCACGGCGTAGCCGCTCTTGGGATGCTGCGGCTTCTCCTCGATCCGCACGATCCGGTCGCCGTCGAGTTCGGGGACGCCGAAGCGTTCCGGGTCGTCGACGGCCTTGAGCAGAATCCGCGCACCCGAATCCTGCGCTTCAAAGGCGCGAACGTAGGGATGGATGTCGTCCTCGACGATGTTGTCGCCCAGGATGACGACGATGCGGTGTCCTTCGGCGAAGTGTTCGCAGAGCTTGAGCGCGTCGGCGATTCCGCCTTCGCCCTCCTGGTAGGTATAGTAGATATCCTTCAGACCGAACTCGGCGCCGTTGCCCAACAGGCGCAGAAAGTCGCCGGCCGAGGTGCCGCCGGTCACGATCATGATGTCCCGAATGCCGGCCTTGACCAACGTCTGAATCGGGTAGTAGATCATCGGCCGGTCGTAGATCGGCAACAGGTGCTTGTTGGTGATCTTGGTGAGCGGACGCAACCGCGACCCAAGACCGCCTGCGAGAATGACCCCTTTCATGACGCTCCTCTACCGATGCGCATACTGCCGTCTGTAGTACTCCAAAAACTCACCCGACTTCAGCGGCCGCCACCAACTCTCGTTATCACGATACCAACGCACGGTCGCGCGGAGACCCTCCTCGAAGGCGACCTGCGGTTGCCACCCGAGCGCGTGCGCCTTGGATGCATCGAGCGCGTAGCGGCGATCGTGTCCTTCGCGGTCGGCAACGTGACGCACGTGCGTGGTCATCGTGCGCCCGCACGCGTCGAGCAGCACGCGCGTGAGTTCGAGGTTGGTGCGCAGATTGCCGCCACCGAGATTGTAGACGCCGCCGATCTCACCGCGCTCGAGCACCGACAGGATGCCGCGTGCGTGATCGTCGACGTGCAGCCAGTCGCGAATTTGTAGCCCGTCGCCGTAGAGTGGCACCGTGGCGTCGTCGAGGAGGTTCGTGACGAAGAGCGGCACGAGCTTTTCGGGATATTGGCGCGGACCGTAGGTATTGCTGCCGCGCGTGATCAGCACCGGCGTCGCATAGGTCGCGTGGTAGGCCAACACCTGGAGATCGCCGCCGGCCTTGCTGGCGGAGTAGGGACTGCGTGGTCGCAGCGGGTCGCCCTCGCGCGAGGCGCCGCTCGGCACGTCGCCGTAGACTTCGTCGGTCGAGACTTGGAGAAAGCGCCGGATGCCGCGCGCCCGCACGGCTTCGAGCAGGGTGTGGGTACCCAAAATGTCGGTTCGAAGGAAGGCTTCGGGTTCGAGGATCGAGCGGTCGACGTGGGTCTCGGCGGCGAAGTTCACGATCGCGTCGACGCCGTCGGCGATCGCCGCGTCCACCGCGGTGGGGTCGCCGATCGAGCCCTTGACGAAGCGGTAGCGGGGGTCGTGCGCGACGTCGGCCAGGTTGGCGGGATTCCCGGCATAGGTCATTGCGTCGAGATTGACGACCTCGACCTCGGGACGCTCGCGCAACAGCAGCCGTACGAACGTCGATCCGATAAAGCCCAGCCCACCGGTCACCAGCCAGCGCATATCGCCGCCTTTCGCGCCCGCTGCGCGTCCATCATGCGGGCGTTGACGTTCTTTTGACGGCCGGACGGTACGCTGACGGCGGCATGAGTTCCGAAAGCGCCGAGCCGTTGGATGCGGTCGTGTTGCGATTTTTCGTCGCGCCGGGAGGCGCCCTGCGCTGTCGCGCAACCGACCTGTACACGCGCCGGACCTGGATCGTTCGCTCGGCGAACGCGCTGCGCGAGCTCCTCGCCGAAGCGAGCGTCGCGAGCGACGAGAAGGTACGACATGATGCGTAGAGCGATTTCCCTGGTGCACGCGATCGGAGCGGCGGCGACGATCGCGCTGGCCGGATGTGCGCGCGATCTGCCCGCTGCCGGCCCGCCGGCCGCGGCCACCGCCCGCACGGCGACCGCGGGCGCCGCGTCCGGCGCACTGCTGGTGACGCCGGCCAAGCTCAACTTCACCACCAAGGCGGCGCTCGTCTTGACGATCCGTGAAGGGCGCTACCACGGCGCCTTCACCGTGGCCGTCAAATCGGCGAAGGTGGTCGGCATTCCGACGCGGCCGTTGCACGGACCCGGTCCGGTCGCGTTGCGCGTGCTGGCCAAGTCGGCCGGTACCACGATCGTGATCGTCCGCGATGCGTTGCGCCACGCGGTGAAAGTGCCGGTCACGGTGACGACCGGCGTCGTCGTCGTGCAGTAGGAGGGCGAACGTGATGAACGCTTCATTCCCGGCTCGGTTTCGTCGCGGCACGGCGATCGCGTTGGCGCTCGCGGTCGCCGGCTGCACCGGCAGCGGCGCCGGCAACGTCGTGCCGCAACGTCCGGACGCCGCCGGCGCGGCGACTGCGCGGCGGAGTGTGGCGCGTCTGACGATGCGCGTGAAAATTCCGCATCGGCGGCGCCGGCCGGCATATATCTCCTCAGGCACCGAGTCGATCGTCGTGCACGAATCCGGCAAGCTGCTGGGAACCTTCAACAGCACGCCGTCCTCACAGGGCTGCTCACTGGTCGGATCGACGACGCAGTGCCGTTTCACGATGGGTGCGATTCCGGGTGTGGCGCGGACGATTGCGGTGAGTGCGTTCAGCGGGCTCGGCGGCGGCGGTAGCGTGCTCTCGACCGGGAGCGTCGCGCAGACGATCGTCGCCGGTAAAGCCAACACCATTGCGATCACGCTCGGCGGCGTTCCGGCCGCACTCGCACTGACGCTCTCCAACCCTTCGCCGACCGAAGGGACGAGCGCCTCGATCGCGCTGACGGTCACGGCGCAAGACGCCTCCGGTGCGACCATCGTCGCCCCCGGGAACTACGCGCACGCAATCACGCTGAGCGACAGCGACACGAGCGGCGCGACCAGCCTGAGTTCGAACACGGTCACGTCGCCGACGGCGAATACCGTGACGGTCGCCTACGACGGCGCGAGCAACACCTCGGCGACCTTTACGGCCAGCGCTCCCGGCGTGACCAACGCCACCGCGGTGCTCAAGTCGGTAAAGCCGCACTCGAGTTTCGTGGGCGGCGTCTGGGCGGCGATCCCGAACCTGGGCAGCGTCGCCTACTACGACAACGCGGCGTCACCGAACTTTGGACTGAGCGGCGGCGGCCTAACGAGTGCGAGCGCGGTCGCGGTCGACTCAACCGGACGGGTACTCGCCGGCGATGCCAACGGAAATATCGAGCTGTGGCCGCTCAACGCGACCGGCGCGGTCACGCCGACGGTGTCGATTACCGGCGCCGGCGACGTCACCGCGCTCGCGTGGGATCCCGTCAACGGACGGATCATCTTTGCGGCGGCGAATACGTCGTCGTTCGGGGTGGTCACCGCCAACGCCAGCGGCGTGGCCGGCGCGATCACGCGGTACTACAGCGCGCCGGCGTATCCGCTGGCGAGCACCATCTCAGGCCTCGCCGTCGACCCGAACACCGGAACGCTGTACGTCGCTAACGCGACGCCGACCAGCATCAGCGGATCGGGATCCGGAGGGTGCAATAACTTCGCCTGCATCAACATCCTGGTCTTTACGCTGCAGGCCGACGGTTCGTACCAGTACGATCACGACCTCGACTTGGAAGACAACCTGAGCAGCAACTGGTATAACGTGGGACAGATAGCGTTCGACCCGTCGGTCACCAACAGCGACGGCAGCCTCGGCGCGCTGTGGGTCGCAAACGAGACGCCGGGGTACGATATCGTGCAGGGGTTCGCATCGAGCTCGCGGGGAGGCACGCTGCTGAGCGTCGGCACGCTTACCGGCGATGGCGCCGATCTGATTGCTCCGGCGACGGTTGCGTGGGATGGCGGGAGCGGACTGTGGATCGGGGATCAGAGCTCGACCTGGCTGCAGCACTGGACCGCCATCTACTCGTCACCGAGCGTCCCGACCGGGAACTCGTTCTACCTCGGCGCTGCCGACGGCAACGCGTCGCCGACCGGCATCGCCGTCTTCAGCGTCTATACCCCGAGCCTGCGGCGGAGGCCCGCGCTGCGGGGGCACCGCTAGCGGGCAGGAATCGAGCGCTCCCTCGCGCGAGTAGTCCGCGTGCTGACCTCGCAGCTGCGCACGCTGGGGGCGTACGAGTTCGTCGTCGACGGCCGAGTGCTGTCTCGGCCGTCCACCCAAAAGGCGCGCGCGCTGCTCGCCTACTTAGCGATGCGCGCCGGATGCGCGATCTCCCGCGAGGTGCTGATCGAGACCTTTTGGCCGGATGTCGCGCCCGAGAGCGCGCGGCAAAGCCTCAAGACCGCGCTATGGTCGATCCGCCGCACGATCCGCGAGGGAGGCTTTGACCCGAGCGCATTCCTTACGGCCGATCACTTCACGGTCTGCTGGCGGGCCGCGATCGAGGTCGATGCGCTCGCGTTCGAGCAGCGGGCGGCGGCCGGGGATGCGACGGCGCTGAGCGTCTTCGCGGGTGACTTTCTTCCCGGCGACTACGATCAGTGGGCTTCTAGCGAGCGCGAGCGTCTGCGCGCGCTGCTCGAGGCACTCCTTAGCGCGTCGTTGGAACGCGACGGCGACGTCGCGTCGGCGCGCCGCCTGCTCCAACTCGATCCGTTCAGCGAGGCCGCGTATGCGACGCTGATCGAGGTCGAGGTGCGCGAGCAGCGCATCGCCGCGGCACGGACGTTGCTCGGATGCTTCCGCGCGACCCTGCGCGAGAACGGTCTGACGGCGTCGGATGCCTTCGAGCGGCGCTTCGCGGCGCTCGCGGACGGCGCGCACGTCGCGCCCATGCCGGCACGCTTCATCGGCCGGGCGCGCGAACTCCACCGATTCGACGATTTTTTACGCGAGGCGGGCAGCGACCCGATCGTGGTGCGCGCCGACGCCGGGTTCGGGAAGACGACGCTGCTCGAACGCTTCGTCCGGCGCGCCGCCGAGGCCGGACGAACGACCGTTTGGGTGACGATCGGTCGTACCGCCAGCGGCTTCGGCGGCTGGGAGCGAGCGTATGAAGCGCTGACCGGTGCACCCTTCGAGTCGCTGCTGGCCGATCGCGGGGCGAGCTTGGGCGGTGCACTCGCGCAGGCGATCGTGCGGGCCGTGCCCTCCGGCGGGCTGATCTTCGTGGACGACGCGCAGCACCTGCAGGGCGATGCGTTGTTCGTGACGCGCGCGGTCTACGCAGCCGCACGCGCAGCCGGCATCGCGACCGTCATCGCGACGCGTCCCGAGGGCGTTCCCGTCGTCTTCGACATCCTTGGAAGTGCGAACGTCGTCGAGATGGCGCTCGAAGCATTCACCGCCGCGGAGCTGCACGCCGTCCTCGCCGGCGATGCAAGCGCGGGCACGCTGGCCGACACCGTGTTCGCGCGCACGCACGGGCATCCGCTGTACGTGCATCGCGTGCTCGAACGCATGCGCGAAGGCGAGCTCCACGTCGAGCTTCCCGACAGCGTTCGCGCGCTGATCGATAGCCGGCTGCGCGAGCGCGGCGCGGACGCCCACGCGCTGGCGGCGTTGTTGGCGCTGGATCCGGCGTTCGACGGTGACGAACTGGCCGCCATTCTGGAGTGGTCGCACGAACGCGTCTTCGACGCACTCGACGATCTGCTCGCGCTTGGGATCGTCCGCGAATCGGCCGCTAGCGCGCGGCTCGAGTTCACCCATGACGTGATCGTCGAGGTCGCGCGCGAGTCGCTCGGCCCGGCGCGCCGGCGCCGGCACCATCGCATCGCCGCACGCCTCTTGGAATCCGCGTCGGGTCGTGCCCAAGCGGCGCGGGCGGCCGAGCACGCAGCCGCCGCCGGCGATGCGGCCAAGGCGGCCGAACTCTTCCGACACTGTTCGGAGAGCGCACTGGCCGCCTTCGAGCCGGGCAATGCCGCGGTGCTGGCGGGGCGCGCGCGCGAACAGCTTCGGTCGCTCGATCGCACCGACGAGGTGACGCGGCTGGGCTTACGTATCGATGTCGCCGAGATCAGGGCGCTCAATGCGGCGGCCGATCCGCTGCGCGCCCAGGACCTGGCGACGGCCGCCATCGCGCTGGCGCGCACGCTGGACGATCCGCGGCTGCTCTTCGAGTTGGTGTCGCTGCGCCTGCGCGCGCGCATGCGCACTGCGGCGGTCGCGGAGATCGCCGAGGACGCGCGCCTGGCCATGGCGCTCGCGGAGCGGCTCGGCGACCGCACGTGCTTCGCGCAGGCGGCGCTCGGGGCGCTTCAGGCGGCGATGCAGCGCATGGATGAGGGTCAGGCGGCCCACTACGCCGAGCTTGCGCTGCAGGCGGCGATCGACGGAGACGACGTCGACTTGGCGATCTTCGTCGCGAGCGAGTGCCTGCACGCGCAGGCGGTCTTTTGGCGTTTCCAAGAAGCGATGCAGACGTTCGCGCGCGGTCAAGCCCTCCTACGCGACGGTTCCGGCGCGACCAGCCCGAGCTTTTACTATAGCGCCGCGCAGCTCATGTACGGGCTCGATCGCTACGAGGAGGCGGCGCACTACGTGGAGCTGGGCTTGAGCGTCTTGGATGCACGCCGGCCGGCGCCGGGTCCGTTCATCTCGGATCGCTTGCGTGTCATCGCGATCTTGACCAATATGCGCGGACTCATCGCGGTCGCGAGCGCCCGATGGGAGGCCGCCTGCGACGCAGCCGACGCGTTCGGAGCAAACCCGGCCGCGCAGAACCCGGGCGTCTATCCGCACGCGGTCGACCTCTGGGTCCGCTCCCTACTGGGTCGCAACGGCCCGGGCGACGTCGCGCGCGCGGCCCAGCTGCTGGCGGGCTTGGGTGCACGCGCGCTGGTCGACGATACGACGATGTACGTCGCGGCCGCCCGCGCCCGGGTCGCTGCCCGGCAGGGCGATCCCGAGGCGCCGGCGCTGCTCGACGCGGCCCTTGCCTGCACGCTGGCGACGGCCGGCAAGGCGGGGCTCGACGTGGATATGGTCTTCGCCGATCTGGCATCCGCAGCACGGGAAGCCGGCGCCGAGGCGATCGCCGCGCGCGCCGCGGCGCTCGGCCGGCGGTACCGGGGCCGCCGCCGCAGGGCGGCTGGGGTATATTGGGGACCCGCCTTGCGCGCAGCGCCCTCCCCCGTGCTATAATCCTGCGGTTCACAAATACGCTCGGCGGGAGGCCGGGCGCGATGGTCCCGCGACGCGACCGCAACGCCAGGATGGCCGGCGGCCGGGGACCAGTTAGGAGAGATCATGTCCGTCATCACCATGCGCGAGTTGCTCGAAGCGGGCGTCCAGTTCGGTCATCAGACCCGGCGCTGGAACCCCAAGATGAAGCCGTACATCTTCCAGGAGCGCAACGGCACCTACATCATCGACTTGGCGCTCACGGTCGCCAAGTTGCGCGAGACCTACGCAGCCGTCAAGCAGATGGCCCGCGAGGGGCGCGTCATCCTGTTCGTCGGGACGAAGAAGCAGGCCCAGGAAGTCGTGCGCGACGAGGCCGAGCGCGCCGGGACCTACTTCGTGAACCAGCGCTGGCTCGGCGGCACGCTGACCAACTTCGCCACCATCCAGAAGCGGATCGCGCGCCTGCGCGAACTGGAGAACATGAAGGCCCAGGGCGACTTCGACCGGCTTCCCAAAAAGGAAGTCGCCAAGCTGAGCGATGAGATGGCGAAGCTCGAGCGCTTCCTGGGCGGCATCAAGGACATGCACCGCCTGCCGGATGCGGTCTTCATCATCGACCCGAAGAAAGAGCGGATCGCGGTGTTGGAAGCACGCAAGCTCAAGATTCCGATCATTGCGGTCATCGACACCAACTGCGACCCGGACGAGATCGACTATCCGATCCCGGGTAACGATGACGCCATCCGGGCCGTCAAACTGATGGTCTCCAAGATCGCCGACGCGATCATCGAGGGGCGTACCGAGACCGAGAGCGCCTACGACGAGAGTGCCTACGCAGCCGAGGCCTACGCCGCCGAGGTGCCCGAGGCCGCCGCGGTTTGAGTCGAGCCGACCGGCTCGCCAACGTTCGAGAGGCCTCGCGGCCTCTCTTTGTTAAGACAAGCACACACCCGCCTGAACTGGAGAAGACGCGTGCCCACCGCTACGCCCTATCAGCCCAAAGCCGACGAGATCAAGGCGCTCCGCGACGAGACGAGCGCGCCGATGATGGACTGCCGCAAGGCGCTGGTCGAAGCCGGCGGCGACATGGCCAAGGCCAAGAGCCTGTTGCTCGAACGCGGCGCGGCCCAGGCCGAAAAGAAGGCCGAGCGCACCGCCAACGAGGGCGCGATCGCAAGTTATATCCACTCGGGTGGAAAGATCGGCGTGCTCGTCGAGGTCAACAGCGAGACCGATTTCGTGGCGCGTAACCCGAAGTTTGCCGAGCTGGCGCGCGACATCGCGATGCACGTTGCGGCGATGTCGCCGCAGTACCTCGACCGCGAGTCGGTGCCTAGCGATGCGATCGAAGCTGCGCGCGCCGAGTTTGCGGCAGCGGTTCCGGCCGGCAAGCCGCCGGCGGTCGCCGAAAAGATCGTCGAAGGCAAGCTCAATAAATGGTTCGAAGAGCGCTGCCTCCTCGACCAACCGTTCGTGAAGGACGATTCGATCAGCGTGGCCGACCTCATCAATCTCGCGATCGGCGCCTTGGGCGAGAAGATTCGCGTTCGGCGCTTCGCCAAGTTCTCACTCGGAGAGTAAGACGGGTGGCGCAGCCTCGCTTTTCGCGCGTTCTGCTGAAGATATCCGGCGAAGCGTTCGCCGGTGACGAATCGGGCGTCGATCTTTCGACGACGCGCGCGATGGCGGCACAGATTGCCGAGGTGAGCCGGGCCGGAGTTTCGGTTGCGGTGGTCGTCGGCGGCGGCAACATTTGGCGCGGCAAGGTGCACGAAGAGGCCGGTATGGACCGCGCGACTGCCGACTACATGGGCATGCTGGCGACCGTCATCAATGCGCTCGCACTGCAGGACGCGCTCGAGCGGATGGGCGTTCCGTCGCGCGTGCAGACGGCGATCGCGATGCACCAGATCGCTGAACCGTACATTCGGCGGCGCGCGATTCGTCACTTGGAGAAGGGCCGCGTCGTGATCTTTGCGGCCGGCACCGGCAATCCGTACTTCACGACCGATACCACCGCGGCGCTGCGGGCGGTGGAGATGAATGCCGACGCGATCCTCAAGGCAACCAAGGTCGACGGTATCTATTCGGCCGATCCCAAGAAGGATCCAACGGCGACGCGCTTTACCCACCTCGAATACATGGACGTGCTGCAACGCGGCCTCGAAGTCATGGACTCGACCGCGATGGCGCTGTGCATGGATAACGGTTTGCCGATCGTCGTTTTCGACATGGCGGTCCCCGATAACATTCGCCGAGTGATTTTCGGCGAGGCGATCGGCACGTACGTCGGGCGCAGCGTCGTGACGGCGACGATCTAAGAGAGGCGCGAGCAACACCTATGGCAGACTTTTTCAGCGATCTCGACGGCAAGATGCAGAAGTGCGTGGAGGCAACGCGTGGCGAGTTCGCCTCGATCCGCACCGGCCGGGCAACGCCGGCGCTGCTCGACCGGCTGCACGTCGAGGCGTACGGCCAACCGGTTCCACTCAAGCAGGTCGCCGGCGTTAGCGTACCCGACGCGCGAACGCTGCTCATTACGGCGTGGGACAAGGGCGTCGTCGGAGACATCCGCAAAGCGATCGAAAAGAGCGACCTGGGAATCACCCCCAGCGTCGACGGCAACAGCATCCGGCTGGTCGTCCCGCCGCTCAGCGAAGAGCGCCGCCGCGATCTGGTCAAGGTGATCAAAAAGAAGGCCGAGGACGGCAAAGTCGCGGTGCGCAACGTTCGGCATAAGGCACACGACGACTTACGCGCGCAGCAGAAGGCGGGCGAGATCACCGAAGACGACAACAAGCGCATGCAGGAGCGCCTCCAGAAACTCACCGATAAGTACGTGAAGGAGATCGACGCGTTGGCTACGGTCAAAGAGCGTGAGATCATGGAAGTGTGAGCCGCACGACCGCGCCCGCCGACGACCTGACCCTGATCGCCGAAGTCTGCGCCCGGCGTCGCCTCCGCGACCGCCCGCTCCGACTGACGGTGCTTGCCCCGTACGGTGCCTGGATCGGATGCGGAGTGCTACGGGTGTTGCGCGTGCGCGAACGCGACGCCCACACGGAACTGGTTGCCGGTTACGACGCCTACGAGCGCGTGTCGTGATCGACCTCCGTAAGCGCTCGCCGGCGCTCGATCCGGCTGCGATTCCATCGCATATCGCCATCATCATGGACGGGAACCGCCGCTGGGCGCGCCGCTACGGGCTCCCGGCCATCGAGGGTCACCGGCGCGGCATGGTCTCGCTGCGGCGGGTCACGCGTGCCGCCAGCGAGCTCGGTGTGCGCGCCTTGACGGCCTACGGATTCTCAACCGAAAACTGGAATCGCGACGCGCTCGAGATTTCGCTGCTGATGGATCTCTGCGTGCATTTCGCACGGCACGAGCTGATCGAAATGCAGCGTAACAACGTGCGCATGCGGGTCATCGGCGAGTGGGAGTCGCTGCCCAGCGCCCCACGCGAAGCGCTCGGTGAGATGCAGGCCGCGACCGCGAGCAATACCGGGCTGGTGCTCAACCTGGCGATCAACTACAGTTCGCGCGCCGAGTTGGCCAATGCGATGCGGGCGATCGCGCGCGACGTGGCGGCCGGGGTGGTGCTGCCCGACGCAGTCGACGACGCATTGATCCAGAGTTACCTTTACACGCGCGACCTTCCGGAGTTGGATTTGCTGATCCGCCCCGGCGGCGAGCACCGGCTGTCGAACTTTCTGCTCTATCAGGCGGCCTATGCCGAGCTGGTGATGACCGACATCTACTGGCCGGATTTTTCGAAGGACGACTTGGTGCGCGCGCTCATCGAGTTTCAGCAGCGCGAGCGACGTTTCGGGGGAGCGTGAGGGGACGCATCGTCGTCGGTCTGATCGTCGCGGCGATCGGGCTGCTCTGCGTCATTTCGCCGTCGGTCTTCGCGTTGCTGATCGTCGCGATCGGGTTGGCCAGCCTCTACGAACTGAACCAGCTCTGTACGATCAAGGGTCAGCCGCTCGAATATCCGGTGGCGATGGCGGGTGTCTTTGCCTATGCAGTGCTGGCGTATTTCGGCGAGCTGCGCCATTGGGAAGGCGTGTTGCTGGCCGGCATCATCCTGGCGGCCTTTTGGATCGGGATGTACGGCGAACAGAAGGGCTACTTCGCGCGGACGGCCTACACGCTGCTTGCGGTGCTCTACATCGGCAAACTGCTCACCTACTTTATCGCCATCCGGCAGATTCCGGCGACCGGCATCTGGCTGACGTACTATGCGATCCTGACGATCGCGTTGAGCGACATCTTTGCGATGGCGATCGGCTCGGCTGCCGGCCGCACCGCCTTGACCAAGATCTCGCCCAGCAAGACGGTCGAAGGGTCGCTCGGTGCGCTGGTCGTCGTGACGATCTTCGGCGCGGTAGCGGCGGCGCTGTTTCGTCCGCTCGCGCTGCAGTGGTGGCAAGGCGCGGCGATTGCGTTCAGTACCGGCGTGGCGGCTCAGGTCGGCGATTTGGCGGAGTCGGCGCTCAAGCGCGACGCCGGCGTCAAGGATGCGGGGGAGATGATCGTCGGTCACGGCGGCGTCCTGGATCGATTCGACTCGTACCTCTTCGGCGGGGTCACGTTCTTTGCGGCGCTGCATCTGGTCGGAGTGCTCGCGCTGCCGTGACCCGTCGCCGCGTCGCCATTCTGGGTTCGACCGGATCGATCGGCACGCAGGCGCTCGACGTCGTCGCGCGCTTCCCGGAGCGCTTCGAGGTGGTTGGGCTGGCGGCCGGCCGGAATCGCGCGCTGCTCGAGCAGCAGGCGACGACGTTCCAGCCGCGCGTCGCGACGACCGCGGCCGACGGTCCGGACGGGCTGATGCAGGTCGCGATCGCGAGCGGCGCCGACGTGGTGCTCGCGGCGACCGACGGCGCGGTAGCCTTCGATGCGGTCTTTGCGGCGGTCGAGCGCGGCATCGACGTGGCCGTCGCCAACAAGGAACTCGTCGTCGCGGCCGGCGAGCTCCTGGTGGCGGCGGCGGCGCGCGGCGGGGCGCGCCTCCTGCCGGTCGACTCGGAGCACAGTGCGATCTTTCAGTCTCTGCTCGGCGAGGCGCCGGCATCGGTCGAGGGGATCGTGCTGACCGCCTCCGGCGGTCCGTTTCGGCAGGCCAGCGGCGCCGAGATTGCCGCGGCGACCTTGGAGCGCGCGCTGGCGCACCCAACCTGGCGGATGGGGACCAAGAACACGATCGACTCGGCGACGCTCATGAACAAGGGGCTGGAAGTCATCGAGGCGGCGCGGCTCTTCGAGCTTCCGGGCGAGCGCGTGCACGTCGCGGTCCATCCGCAGTCGATTGCGCACGGCTTCGTGCTCTTTCGCGATGGGAGCGTCAAGGGACAGCTGGCCGCGCCGGATATGCGGCTCCCGATCGGCTTTGCCCTGGCCTTTCCCGACCGCTTGCCGGCCGCCCCCGGTGGGGTCAGCGCGGACGTCTTGCAGGCGCTCGGCGGCCGCTGCGACGCCGCCGATCTCCGCTACGACTTCGAACGGCCCGATCTCACCCGCTTCCCGGCCCTTGGACTCGCCTACCGCGCGCTCGCACGGGGCGGCATCGCGCCGGCCGCGCTTTCGGCAGCCAACGAAGTCGCCGTTGGGGCCTTCGTCGAAGGTAGGATCGGGTTCGCTGGGATACCGCGTATCATCGAAGCGGTCATGGAAGCGCTTCCGGCGCGCGAACTCAGCCTCGCGGCGGTCCGGGACGCCGATCGCGAAGCCCGTCGGCGCGCTGCCGGCCTGGTCGAAGAGAAGGGAATGTCGTGCTAGTCGCCGCGATCACGCTTGCCAGCATCGGGAAGGTCGTCACCTTCCTGATCATGCTTTCCATCCTGATCGTGCTGCACGAGCTGGGGCACTTCGTCGTCGCACGCCGCAACGGCGTTCGCGTCAACGAGTTCGCCCTGGGCATGGGGCCGAAACTGCTCGGGTGGACGAGCCCACGCTCCGGCACGCTCTACTCGGTGCGCGCGCTGCCGATCGGCGGCTACTGCGCGATGCAGGGCGAGGACGGTAAGACCAGCGAGGCCGAGCAGCAGCGCGAGTTTCGCGCGGCCGATAGCGACCAAAGCGACAACTTTCAGAGCAAGTCGCCGTTGCGCCGGCTGGCGATCGTGCTGGCCGGGCCGATCGCAAACTTCGCGCTCGCGTATGCGATCCTACTCGTCAGCGCGCTCGCGTTCGGCGTGGCCGGCTCGCACGCGCAACCGGTCATCGGATTCATGACGCCGAACTCGCCGGCAGCACTCGCCGGGTTGCAGCCCGGCGATCGCATCCTCACGATCGACGGGCGCCGCGTCACCGGAGCGCAGTTGATCGCGCGAATTCACGCCTCGCTCGGAAAGCGCCTCGACGTAGTCTATCTGCGCAACGGCATACGGCACGAGATCCTGATCACGCCGGTAGCCTGCGCGAAACTCGGCGACGCCGCGCGCGCCGCCGCGCACATCGGCTGCATCGGCTTTACGCCGGTGGCGAGCTATCACCGCGTCGCCTTTGGACGCGCTTTTGCCGACGCCGGGCTGGGCTTCATCGGCATCGCTGCCAACACGTTTGACGGCCTGGGCATGCTGATCGTGCACTTTACCAAGTACGCCGGTCAGATGTCGGGTGTTATCGGGATCGGAGCGGCGGCGACCACGATTCAGGACTTCGGGTGGGGGCCGTACTTCGCGCTGGCGGCGATGATCTCGTTCGCGCTGGGCATTTTTAACCTGCTGCCGATTCCGGCGTTGGACGGCGGGCGCGCCGCCTTCATCGTCGTCGAGCTGGTGCGCGGCAAACCGATCGACCCCGAGAAAGAAGCGCTGGTGCACATCGCCGGGTTCGCAACCCTCATGGCCTTGATGCTACTCTTGGCGTTTCACGACATCGCGCGCATCGTCAACGGAAAGGGAGTGCTGTAGCGTGGTCCGCTTGCGTCGCAAGAGCAAACCGATATTTCTTCAAAACAAGACCGGCAAAGCCGACGCCAAAAGCGTGTGGATCGGCGGCGATCATCCGATCGTCGTGCAGTCGATGACCACGACCGATACCGCCGATGCCGATGCGACCCTCGAACAGATCTACGGCCTGGCGCTGGAAGGCTGCGAGGTGGTGCGGGTGACGGTCAAGGACCCGCCCGACGCGGCCGGGCTGCCGGCGATCGTGTACCGCTCGCCGGTACCGATCGTCGCCGACATCCACTTCGATCACAAGATGGCGCTGGCGGCAATCGAGGCCGGCGTCGCGAAGCTGCGGCTCAATCCGGGCAACATTCGCGACCCGAAGAAGGTCGCCGAAGTGGTGGCGGCGGCCAAGGCGCGTGGGATTCCGATTCGCGTCGGCGTCAATATGGGCTCGCTCGCGCCCGATCTCGAAAAGTCGCTCGGCTTAACCGCGGAAGCGATGGTCGGGTCGGCGCTCCGACACGTCGAGATGCTCGAAGAGCACGGCCACACCGATATCGCGATCTCGCTCAAGGCGCACGACGTGACGACCACCGTGCACGCCTATCGGCTGATGGACGCGCGGCTACGCGAGCGTGCGACGCCCTATGCATTCCACCTCGGGATCACCGAGGCCGGGATGCTGCGCGACGGAACCATCAAGTCGTCGATCGGCTTGGGAATTCTGCTTTTCGAGGGAATCGGCGACACCATTCGCGTCTCGCTGGCGGCCGACCCCATCGAAGAGGTGCCGGTCTGCTGGGGAATTCTCAAGTCGCTCGGACTCCGCGAGAAAGGCTTCGAGATCACCGCCTGCCCGTCGTGCGGGCGGGCCGAAATTTCGGTGCTCGAGTTGGGACGGGCCGTGGAGGCGATCGCCAAGTCCTATAGCGCGCCGGTCAAGGTCGCGGTGATGGGCTGCGTGGTCAACGGACCGGGCGAATCCAAGATGGCCGACGTCGGCGTGGCGGGCGGCAAGGGCAAGGGCGCGATCTATCGCGCCGGCGAGTTGGTCGGGACCTACCCCGAAGAGCAGTTGCTGGGCATGCTGCGGCTCGAAATCGAGAAGGTCATCGCGGAGAAGTATCCGGCCTACCTTCACGAGGTCGGCGCACAGGCGTGACGCGGTACCGAGCGCTGAGCCCGCAAGGGCTGACGCTCACCGCGATCGTCGCGCTGACCGTGGCGGCGTTCCTCGCGCTCGGCCAGCCGGCGGTCATGGTCGTCAACGGCAACCGCGTGCTCAGCGACGTCGCACCGATCACCACCGCCAATCGCCGGACGTTCGTGCCGATTCGCGCGATCGCGGATGCGCTCGGCGCGCGCACGGTGCTGGAAGCGAAAACGGCCCAGATCGACGTGATTCGCGCGCATCAGTCGCTGCGCTTGCGATTGGGCTCGCGGCACGCGACGCTCAACGGCATGCCGATGACCCTGAGCGCGGCGCCGTTTCGCGTGCGCGGTCGCACGATGGTGCCGCTCTCGCTGGTCGAGCAGGCCTTTGGCGTGCGCGCCAACTACGATGCCCGGCGCGGGCGTATCGAGGTGCTCTCGCCGGGCGTCGCCCGCGCGCCGCGCCGACGTTAGACTTCGCGCAACGCGACCGGCTCTTCGACCGGAACGATCTCGTCGGGATTGGACTTGCGGAAGCCGTACGAGAAGAAGAAGATCAACCCGCAGACGAGGGCAATCGCAAACCACGTCCAGGTCTGGCGCGAGAGCCCGAAGACCGCGAGGAAGAGCGAACAGACGATCCCCAAGATCGGAAAGAGCGGAACAAATGGAACGCGGAAGCTGCGCGGAAGGTCGGGCGAGCGCTTGCGCAGGTAAAGAACGCCGGCGCAGACGACCGTGAATGCAATCAGCGTTCCGATGTTCACCAAATTGAGAAGCTCGTTGAGCGGTACGATCAGGGTGAGAATCGCGACCAGCGCGCCGGTAACGAGGGTCGTGACGACCGGCGTTTGGAAGCGCGGGTGCACTTTGGCCACGACCGGCGGCAGCATGCGATCGCGCGCCATCACGTAGAAGATGCGCGTTTGGCCGAGGAGCGAGCTGAGCGCAACGCTGGTCGTTCCGGCCAGGACGCCGATCGTGATTACCCACGACAGCCACGGCTGGTGTAACGGCGCGAGCGCGGCGACCAGCGGGTTCTTCACTGGAACGGCGTTCCACGGCATCGAGCCGACCAGTACGATTGCGGTCGCGCAGTAGATCACGGTGCCGATGGCAAGCGCGCCGATCACGCCGACCGGGATGTCGAAGCTCGGCTTCTTGCACTCCTCGGCGGTCGTGGTCGCGGTATCGAAGCCGATGTAGCTGAAAAAGACGAATGCACCGACGGCGATGATGCCGATCGGTTGTCCGGCTTCGGCGCTGCCGCTGAACGGTTGGAGATGACCCCAGCCCAGCGGCGCAAAGTCGTGCAGGTAGGCGCCGTGGAACAGCGAGAGGCCCGCGATGACGAAGACGAAGAGCGCGGAGATCTTCAGCACGACGAAGATGTTGTTGACGGTGGCCGATTCGCGAATGCCCAACGAGAGCAGCACCGAGAGCGCGATCACGAACAGCGCCCCGACGAGGTCGACCTGTGAGTGCGCGAGGTCCCAGTTGGTGAGATTCCACCACGGACCGTGGATGACCAGGTTCGATTGTTGGGCCCAACTCGGCAGCGCCATCCCGATGCTCTTGAAGACGTCCTGCAGCGAGGCCGAAAACTGCTGCGCGACCGGCGCCGCGCTGATGCCGTACTCGAAGATCAGCGCGAAACCGATGATCCAAGCGAAGAGCTTTCCGAGCGTGGCGTAGGCATACGTGTAGGCGCTCCCGGCGATCGGGACCATGGCGCCGAGTTCGGCGTAGCACAGCGCGGCGAAAAACGACGTGAGGCCGGCCAGCAGGTAGGAGACAATGACGGCGGGACCGGCGCCTTTGACGCCGGTCCCGATGGTGGTGAAGATTCCGCCGCCGATCATCGTGCCCAGACCGATGGCGATCAGGTCCTTGGCGCCGAGCGCTCGGCGTAGGATCTTGCGCGTACTCAGTTCCCGAAGTTTCTCGACGTTGGTCGTCGCAAAGAGCCGGCGAGCAAAGGACATTCGGCCCCGATTCGTAGCGCACCGGGCGCCTCCCCCCGTGCGCACGCCCGGGCCGCCGGGGGAAGCACGCTGCTCCGGCGAATCCGGCGCGGAGATGCGTGCGCTTCAGACGGCGTTCTATGCCGGCTTGGTGGTCTTCGCCGCCGCGCTGGCGGCGGTGCTGGCGCACATCGTGATCGACGTTGCCGGCGACTATCTGCTCGCGCACGACACCTACGACGGCGTCGCGCACCACTCGCGCGGGCTGTTCCTAGGGATCGCGCTCGGCGTGCTCGCGCTGGCGCTCTTGCGCTATCTCTTCGAACTCTTCGATCGGCGTTCGAGTTCGATGGTGAGCCTGCTACGCTGCCTGCGCGCGGCCCAAGGTGCGCACCTGCTCGGATTCGTCGCCTGGGTCTGTGCCGCAACGCCGCTGGCGCTGGTTGGCATGGAAGCCTACGATCTGCTGGCTGACTTCGGTCACGTCGCGAGCGTGCGCGCGCTGCTCGGCGGCAGCGTGGCGCTCGGATTGAGCTCGGCGCTGGCCGCGGCGATCGTCGTCGCGATGCTTGCGCAGTGGCTCTTCCGCCTCTTAGCCAACTGGGAACCAGCGATCGCCTCGCTGGTGGCTCGCTTGGTATGCGCCCGGCGTCACGCGCTGCCGGTCCGCCGCCGGCGCCTGCTGTCGTCGCTCTCGCTCGACGCGGGCACGCGGCCCGCGCGCCGGCGCGGCAAGCGCGCGCCGCCACTCGCCACTCCCGCCTAACCCCTCTTCACTCAGCCTTTCTCTGCGGGAGTTCGGATGAACGTTCGTTTTGGGCGTGCGCCGTTGGCGTACGTCGTGATGCTCTTCCTTTTCACCGTCTGCATCGTGCCGCTGCCGTCGCGCGCGGCTACGCCGCCGGCGGGGCGCGTCGTCGGCACGGTGCGCAGCGCCGACGGCGTGCCGATCGCCGGTGCGCGCATCAGCCTGCGGGCGAGCGGCACGCGCGCCAGCGCACGCAGCGACGCGCACGGACACTTCGCGATCGCGCGTCTTGCGCCGGGCACCTACGACCTCACCGCCGTCGCGGCCGGCTTCAGCCGGCTCTCCGAGCGAACGGTCGCGATCGGGGGAGCGACGACGGTCTTGACGCTGCGCCTGGGGACGGTCTCGACCGGCGCGTTGGCGGTGATCGGATCGGTGACGTCGTCGGCCGGGGCGACGGTCTCGAGTGCGTCGGGCCCCAGCGCAACCCTCGACGCGCAGCGTGCGGCGGCCGCCGGGACGACGACGGTCGCCGCGATGCTGCGCCCGCTGCTGAGCACCACCGCCGTCCTTCCGCTGGGCGGTGGAAGCAATGCGGTCGTCTCCTACGCCGTACGCGGCCCGGACCCGTCCGAGACGCTGGTCGACCTCGACGGTCATCCGGTCAACAACGGCAACACCGGCGATTTCGATCTGTCGCTGATCGACCCAGCCGCGCTGGCCAGCGTTCAGGTCATCTACGGGATCGCGCCGTCGTCGCTGCTGGGGCCCGATACGCTCGGAGGGGCGATCGACCTGGTCACGCTCGAGCCGACCGCGACGGAGCGCAGCCTGGTACGCGGCTTCGTCGGCTCGTACGGGAGCACCGGAGCGACCGTGCAGAGCACCGGCAGCAGCGGCCGCGTCGGCTACGTGCTCTCGCTGCATCGCGCGACGTCGCTCGGTTCGGTGAACGGCAGCGTGCGCGATGGCGACGGCGTGGTGCAGAGCGTCGGCAGCGGGTCGTTCGGCGAGTCGCTGCTCTCCAAGTTGCGCTACCGGCTGGGCGGAAGCGGATACGGATACGTGCAGCTGGATCTGCGCGATCAGGCATCCAACCGGGACCTCTCGGCACTGTTGACTAGCCTCACCCCGGCCGGCTTCGGCGACACCGGCGGCTATCAAGCCTTTCCCGGAACGGCGCTGGCCGCCCATCAGGCCGGGTATGGCTTCGACGCCTTCGTTCCGCTTGGGGCGAGCGATGCCGGTACGCCGAGGACGACGCTGACGTTCAGTCACCTCACGTCGCTGGCCGCGCAGTCGGTGAGCGGCCCCGGCGCGCAGACCTCGCCGTATCTCTACGACCAGCGCGACGACGTCGTCGACGACTGGTTGCGCCTCGACCACCAGTTCGCGCGCGGCCAGCTGTCATTCAAAGTCGACCTTTCAAACGAAGCGCTCCGCACGCAATACGTCCCGGGATCGAGTCACGCCGACGTGGTCGTCCGCGCGGCGCTGCCGGCGGCGGCGGGTGCAAGCGAGACGACGACCGTTCCACTGGCGCAAACGCAACGGTCGGCGGTCCTGCGCTACGAGGGCGACCCGAGCAGCTATCTGCACTACTCGCTGGCCACGTATCTGAGCGACTTCAGCGTCTTCGGAACGCACGTCGACCCACGCGCGGGCGTGGTCTGGACGCCGAATGCGGCGAGCGCAGTGCGCTTCTCGGTGGGGTCGACCTTTCAGGCGCCACAGCTGACGTCGCTGTACGTTCCGCCGTCGCTCCCGCCGCCGGCCGGCGGGGTGATTTCGATCGGGAACCCCAACTTACGGCCGGATTTCGCCACCGAGTACGATCTCGGCGCCGAACAGATTTTCGGACGCCTGGGGCATCAGACGTCGCTCGCGGTCGATCTCTACCGCAACAACCTGCGCCAGCCGACCTCGACGCTCGTCCCGACGCCGGTTCTGGACTGCGCGGCGCACGGGGACTGTCCGCTCAGCTACCCGATCAACGCCGGCGACGGCGTCTACACCGGGATCGATCTCAAGCTCGATCGCAGCCTCGGTCCGGCCGACCACCTGCGCTTGGGCTGGGACGTCGACAGTTCGTATCTGACGGCAGTCCCACCCGAGGTCCAGGACGGAACGCTGGTGATCGGCGAGCAGTCGTTGGGACAGCCCTTGCACAAGGCGTACGTGGGGTACGCGCACGACGTGCCGCTCGGCACGTTCTACGGCGCCGAGCTGGACTACGAGGGAGCCTACAACGAGCTCAACCGCGGGCCGTACGCCACGCTCGGGGCGCATCTCGGCTACCGAACCAAGCACCTTGAAATCGGGCTCTATGGAACCAATCTCACCAACGCGGACGCCAATGCCTTTACGGTCATCGGCGGCGGCGTGCCGTACGGGGCGCTGCCCGGCGGTCCGATGATCGCGACCGACGCCTACACGTTGGCGGGGACGAGCATCACTCTGGTCGTGACGGCGCGCCGGTAAGCGGCTCGGGCGGCGCGCTGGCCGCGTTCCAGAGATACTCGGGCTCGGCCAGCGCGTCGTTGATCCAGCGTGCCCACACGAAGAGCGCGTCGGAGAGCCGGTTCACGAAGCGCACGGCCGCAGCGGACACCGACTCGTCGCTCGCGCGGAGCGCAACCAGCAGCCGCTCGGCACGACGCGCGACGGTGCGGGCGAGATGGAGCGCGGCACCGGGCACCGATCCGCCGGGGTGGATGAAGTTGGCGAGTGCCGGCAGGTCGCGCTGGGCTTCGTCGATCGCGCGCTCCAGGGTGCGCGCGTCGGCGTCGCCGATCTGCGGCATCGACTCCCAGCGGTCGTCGGGCAGGGTGGCGAGTTCGCTGCCGAGGTTGAAGAGCGCGTCCTGGACCCATGCCAGCCAACCGTCCAGCCGCTCGGCCCGGGCGCTCCCGGCGCACAGCGGTCGTAGTGCCGCGCGGGCCATCCCGATGGCGGACGAGCACTCGTCGAGCGTCCCGTAGGCCTCGATCCGCGGGGCGGTTTTCGAAACCCGCTGACCGCCGACCAATCCGGTCGTTCCGTCATCGCCGGTGCGTGTGTAGATGCGCGTGAGTTTGGGCACGCGCGCTGCTTTCGCCGCCGCACTCCGAAAGCCGTGCGGAAGGCCGTGCGGACTCGACGCGCGAAGCGACGCCGGTCATGTCCGACGCCTTGGAGCCGGTCGTCAAGGAAATTCCTCCGAAAGCGGCCGACCTTTCCGCGTGGTATACGGCCGCGTGTCTCAAAGCCGAACTGGTCTCGTATGCTCCGGTGCGCGGCTGCGTGGTGCTGCGCCCGTACGGCTTCGGGCTCTGGGAGAACCTTCAGCGCGAACTCGATGCCCGCTTTAAGGCCACCGGACACGAGAACGCCTACTTTCCGCTGCTGATCCCCGAGAGCTTGTTGACCCGCGAAGCCGAGCACGTCGAGGGCTTCGCGCCCGAAGTCGCCTGGGTCACGCAGGGCGGCAGCGAGGTATTGACCGAGCGGCTGGCGATCCGCCCCACCTCCGAGGTCATCATCGGCACGATGTACGCGCGTTGGATCGAGTCGTATCGCGACCTCCCGATTCTCATCAATCAGTGGTGCAACGTCGTCCGCTGGGAGAAGGCCACGCGTCCGTTCTTGCGGACGATGGAGTTTCTCTGGCAGGAGGGTCACACCGCGCATGCGAGCGCCGACGAGGCGCGCGCCGAGACGCTGGCGATGCTCGACGTCTATCGCGAGTTTGCCGAGAGCGTTGCCGCCGTGCCGGTGTACGCCGGTGTAAAGAGCGCGAGCGAACGCTTTCCCGGCGCCGTCGAGACGTATTCGATCGAAGCACTGATGCCGGACGGGCGCGCGCTCCAGTCGGCGACGTCGCACGACCTCGGGCAGAACTTCGCCAAAGCCTACGACATCGCGTTCACCGATCGCGATCAAACGGTGAAGCACGCGTATACCACCTCGTGGGGGATGTCGTGGAGGATGCTCGGCGCGACGATCATGGTGCACGGCGACGACCGCGGGCTGCGCATACCCCCAAAACTTGCGCCGATCGAAGTGGTCGTCATTCCGATCCTGCGCGCCGGCGACGAACGTGCGCTTGAGGTCGCACGCGACGTCACCCGTGACCTGCGCACGTGCGGGGTGCGCGTGCGGCTCGACGAGCGCGACGCGCAACCCGGCTGGAAGTACGCCGAGTGGGACGTTCGCGGCGTTCCGGTGCGCATCGAAATCGGCCCGCGCGACGTCGACGCTGGAACCGCCGTCCTGGTCCGGCGCGATCGTGCCCGAGGCGATGCCGATCACAAGCGCTCGCTCGCCCGGACGGCGATCGCAGACGCTCTCCCGGAACTCTTGAGCGATATTCACCGCACGCTCTACGCGCAGGCTCGTGCGTTCCTCGAGACGCACACGCTCCGACTCGAGGACCGCGCGGCATTCTACGAGGCGGCGCGCGCGCGCGCCGGTATGCTCGACATCCCGTGGTGCGGGCGACCGGAATGCGAGGCGCACGTCAAAGCGCAGACCGGAGCCACGACGCGCAATACGCGACCACTCGACGGCGACGACCGCACCTGCGTCGCGTGCGGCGAGCCGGCAACGCTGAGGGCATACTTTGCGCAGTCGTACTAGCGCCGCGCTACTCGGCGCGGTGCTCGCGCTGGCGCCGTTGGCCGCGTCGGCTGCGGCTCCGCCGGTTGCGCTGGTCGACGCTCACGCGCGCGCCGCCGGCAACCGACGCGACATTGCGATCCGCGTCGGCGACGCGATCTTCGCGCGCGTCTGGCCGGCCGAAGTCTCGCAGGTGTCGGCCAATGCCGTCGGGCGGCACCTGATCGTCGGCATCCGCGTGTGGGGCGTCAAGTTCCACACGCCGCTGACGCGCGCCGGGTTCGTGCGCGAGATGGTGCAACTGGTTGCGACCGCGCGCTCCGCAGCACCGGAAGCCGAGGAGGTCGATCTTTGGGCGAGCATTCCGATTCCGGTGAAGCCTGGAACGATCGTCAGTGGGGATCTCGCGCAGCCGACCTCGCGCGTGGTCTACAGTCTGAGCGCGCGCCGCAGCGAGTCGCTGACGGCGTTGGCGACGCGAGCGCTGGGCGATCGCGGCGTCTACTGGGATCGCACGTGGGCGGCGACCGCACTGCGTGCCGGAGGGTAGCGGACGATGCCTGAAGCGACGACGCTGAGCAACGGTCTGCGGGTGCTCACCGAGTCGATGCCGGCCGTGCGCTCGGCCAGCATCGGCATCTGGGCCGACGTGGGCTCCGCGCTGGAAGCTCCCGCGCAGCGCGGCATTTCGCACCTCGTCGAGCACATGCTCTTCAAGGGAACGACGCGGCGAACCGCGCGCGAAATCGCCGAGAGCATGGACGGCGTGGGCGGCAATCTCAACGCGTTTACCGATAAAGAGGCGACCTGCTACTACGCCAAGGTCATCGATCGGCACGTCCCACTGGCGCTCGACGTGCTGGCCGACATGTTTCTGCACTCGACCTTCGATCCGAACGAGCTCGCCAAGGAGCAGAACGTGGTGCTCGAAGAGATCAAGATGTACGAGGACTCGCCCGACGAGTTGATCCACGATCTCTTCCTGCAAACGCTGTGGAAGGGATCGAGCCTGGGCGATCCCACGATCGGATTTGCCGAGAGCATCGTCGGGGTGACGCCCGACGATCTGCGCGCGCACATGCGGGCGCACTACGCGCCCAACTCGGTGCTCGTCACTGCCGCCGGGAACGTCGACCACGCGCAGTTCGTTGCAGAGGTCGCGCGGCAGTTCGCGGGCTTCACCGGTGCGGTCTCGTTGCCGCCGCCGGAGGCTCCGAGCGCGCATCCGGCGACGTTCGTGCGCCAGAAGGATAGCGAGCAGGCGTACGTCGTGGTGGGAAGCCAAGGACTGTCGGCGCGCGACGAACGGCGCTACGCGCTCTCGGTGCTCGATACCGTCCTGGGCGGCGGCATGTCGAGCCGGCTCTTCCAGGAGATTCGAGAGAAGCGCGGGCTGGTATATACCGTCTACTCGTTTCAGGCCGCCTATCGCGCGGCGGGGCTCTTCGGGGTGTACGCCGGAACCTCGCCGGAGAAAGTGCAGGCGTGCATCGATGTGATCGCCGAGCAGTTTCGCGCGATAGCCGCCGAGCCGGTCGGTGCGGCCGAACTGCAGTTGGCCAAAGAGCACCTCAAGGGCAACCTGACGCTGGCGCTCGAGTCGTCGTCGAGCCGAATGATCCGGCTCGGCCGCAACGAGCTGGCCTTCGGGCGTCAGATCGGCGCCGAAGAAGTCGAGGCGCGCATCGACGCCGTCACCGCCGCCGACGTCCAGAGCTTGGCGGCCGAGTTGCTGGCTCCGGAGGCGCTCGGTCTGTGCGTCATCGGTCCGGTCGACGAACGGGCGATCGCGTGGAACGGGCATGCCGCATAGCGCGAGCGCGCTACCCGCGTTCTGGACGTGGCAGTTGGTGGTGGCGCTGCTCGTCAACGCCGTCGTGCAGGCGATCCAGATCGGGGCCTACGCCGCTCGCTTAGCCGGCGTTCGCACCGGCCGTATCGCCACCTCGATCTCGCTCTTCAACCTGTTCGTCACTGCCAGCCGGCTTGCGACCCTGGTCTATACGCTGATGCTGGGGCCGATCTCCGATGCCGCCGGAAACGCGATCAAGCATCTGTCGCCGCTGGCCGCCCACGGGAACGCCCATGCGGCAGTCGCGGTTGGGCTCGTGCAGCAAACGTTCGCCTGGCAACTGCGTGCAATCATCGTTGCCGGTACCGTCGGGACGGCGATCGGCGCGCTCCTGTTGCCGATGTTCACGTACCTCTACGAGCGCGGCGTGCGCTCGTTCGAGCGCACCAAGTCGCTGCCGCATTCGATCGTGCGCATGCTCGACTTTCGCGTGGTCGGCAGCGTGCTCGGGCGCATCCGTATCCCGCACTACTCGGAAGTGTTCGCGTTCTCGCCGCGCGGCATCCCGCGTCGGCTGCTGATCTTCAACGTCGTGGTGACCGGCGTGTACGCGATCGGCGTGGTGGCCGCGTATTACGCCAGCATCCTGGACGTAAACGTGGCTCGGACGGCCATCGGGATTTCCGGCATCATCAACGGGATCGGCACCGTCGCCTTTACGTTCTTCGTCGACCCGACCTCCTCGATCATCGTCGATGAAGCGGTCAAAGGGGAGCGGCCGCATGCCGACGTGAAGTCGATGGTGTTCTACTTGGCGGCAACGGCGATTCTGGGCTGGGTGCTTTCGCAGTTGCTGCTGTGGCCCGCGGCCGAAGTCATCAAAATCGTCGCGCACCTGGTCAATCGGGGGTAGAGATGAAGGGACGACAAGCGCTCGTCGCAGCGGTCGTCGCGCTCGTGCTGAGCGGTTGTGCCGGACCGATCCGCAACTGGATCGTGGCGACGCGCATCCATCAGGGAGCGGTTGCGCTGGCGCGCGGGAACGTGCGCGACGCCGAGCTGGCCTATCGCCTCGCGCTTCGGGTCGATCCCAAAGACCCACGCGCGCGGGCCGGGTACGTGCGGGCATCGGCCGACCTCGCGCAAAAGATGTACGCGCAGGCTGCGTTCGAAGACGCCCTCGCAACCATTCGAGGCGGCTTGAAGGTCGATCCGCAAAGCGTCCGACTCGCGGGGCTAAAAAGCGAAATCGAGAACGCCAAGCTCAAGCGCGCAATCGTGATCTCGAACTATCCGACGTATCGCGCCGCGGGCGTGGAGATCGCGCGGGCGTATGCAGCGCTCGACACCGAGAACAAGCTGGTGCGCTTGAGCCTCAAACGCTTCAACTATACCTTTGACGCGAGCGACCTCACCTTGGCGATCAAACGGAGCTACATCATGCAACTCGATCTGGAGCGGGCGACGAATCACTTGATCGCGTACCGGCAGGTCGTGACCTCTGGGGTTCCGGAGACCGCGCCCGAGGCCGGCACGCGCACCACGTCGCTGTTGCCGCTGCCATGACCGCAATGCTCGAAACCCTCCCCGTCTGGCTGGCTGGCGCGGTCGTCATCGGGGGCTTCGTGGGGATGACGATGCTGATCGGCGCCGCGATCCATCGACTGGCCGGGCGCGAGGTGCGGCGCCGGCACAACGATTTGGCAGGCTTCATCTTGGCAGTGGTCGGCGTCATCTATGCGGTGCTGCTGGCGTTCGTCGCGGTCGGCGTGTGGGAGCGCTTCGATCAGGCCGAGGTGCGGGTCTCGGCCGAGGCGAGCTCGCTCAGCCTCGTCTATCGCGATGCGGGTGATTTTCCGCAGTCGAAGGCGCTGCGCGCGGCGCTGCGCGGGTACATTCACCTGGTGGTCGATCGCGAGTGGCCGGCCATGCAGGAGGGCCGCGAGTCGCTGCGCGCCGAGCGCGCGACCTTCCGCATCGATGCCCTGCTCCGCACCATTCCGGTGCGGACGCTCGCCCAAGCCAACGTTCAAGCGCGGATGCTGCAGGCGTTCGACCGCTCGCTGATGGAGCGTTCAGCGCGCCTCTCAATCGGCCTGAGCGGCATCAATCAACTGCTGTGGGTGGTGATCGTCGTGGGCGGGTTCATCACCGTCGGGTTCACGTATCTCTTCGGCTTTGAAGAGCTGCGCCTCGAGATCATGATGAACGGTACGCTCGCGCTGCTGATCGGTTTGGTGCTCTTTCTGATGATCTCGCTCGACTTTCCGTTTCGCGGTGGGGTCACGGTCGAGCCGACCGCCTTCGAAAAGGCGCTCGCGGTGTTCCGCGCCATCGGGCGCTAAGCGCGCCGGTTGGGCGCCGCGCCGGCGGTGCAGACCCCGTGCCGGTCGAGGAACCGGCGGCCCTGCCCGCGCGCTTCAGCGCGGCGGAAGTTGCGCCAGAAGCGCCGATATCCGGCCACGCGATCGCGCAGATCGGTATGGTAGACGGGCCAGCCGACCTGCCGGTCGACCAGTGGAAAACGCTGCAACCAGGCGCAGAGTTCGAGGTTGGCGTCGAGCCGGTTGGCCTCTACCGCAATGAAGTAACGCGCGCCCTTGCGGATGGCGCTCTCTTCGTCGAACGGCGTCCAGAGTTTGGCATCTTCCTCCCAGCCGAAACGGTCGACGTAGTACTGCAGATCGGGCCCGTAGTGCCCGATCACGACCAGCGTTCGGCGCGGCAGCAGCCGATCGAGCGCGCGCGCGCCGCGGTACGCACCGTGGCTGTAGTGGTAGTAGGGCGCGACGGCGGCGCGGCCCTGGCCGACCATTGCCAGCGCGACGACGACCGGCAGGGCCAGCAACGCGCGGCGCGGCGCCGGCGCGTCCACCGCGCCGCGAACGGCGGCGACGAAACGGCAGAGTACGGCGCCGACCGCCAGCGCCGCCATTGGGAGCAGCAGTAAGAGGTAATAGTCGACGCGCTCGACGGTGACCACGACGTAGGCGTACAGCGCGCCGCCGATCAGCCACGCCCAGAGCAGCGTCGTGCTGCGCGTACGGGTGCTCGGCAGCAGGGCGAAACCGACCGCGGTGAGGAGGAGCCCGATCGGCCCGAGCATGGTGGCGCGCAGCATGTCGAAGACCGTGCGTAGTTGCTGCGCCTTGAGGGCAAAACCGGCCGGGGTGGTGAGGGCGGCCCGCAGTGCCGGCAGCACGTGCAACTGCGTGATGCCGCTGGCCCAGTGCCACTCGGCATAGGATGCGACCCGGCGATCGTAGATCCACAGGATCAGCAACGGGACTGCGAGCAGCACGAGCGCAGCGGTCGGCCGCGTCGCGTGCCCGGCGCGGCGGCGCTCCCACAGCAACCCCAGGACGACCAGAAGGCCGGCGACCGAGACGGGTTTGGCCAGATAGGCGAACGTCAACAGGGCGGTCGTGCGCGCGAGCGCACGTGGCGCCAGCGTGGGGTCTTCCAGGAGCAGCCGGGCGACGGCGTAGAGTGCGGCGGTCAGGAAGAAGACCATCGCGCCGTCGGGGGTAAAGGTGCGGCCGTAGTAGAGCGCGCCGGGGAAGACTGCATAGGCAAAGGCTGCGCTCAAGCCCGCCAGCCGGCTCGCGAAGAGCCAGCGGCCGAAGGCCGCCAGCACCACAATCGTTCCCAGACTAAACGCGATCGCGATCAGCCGCCCAAAGATCGGATGGACGCCAAAGAACTTGTAGAGCGTCGCCGCAAGGAAGGGTAGGATTTGGAGTTCGAGCTCGACGTAGTGCGGTGGCGCGCCGTTGTAGGTCGTCTGCGGGTACATGATGTCGTAGCGCAGGCGCGCAAAGTTTCGGGCGATGCTGGCGGTATCGCCCTGCCGCCAACCGGGGTGATCGAGAATCGGGTCGTGCAGCCCGTGCAGCCGCAGGCCAAGAGCCAGCAGCAGAATCGCACACAGAGCATAGGGCCAGAGGCGCGCGCCGTAACCGTGCGAGTCCGGCGGCGCTACGGCCGGCGCCGAGGGTGCGTTCGTCTGCATCGATGCGTCAGTTGAGGTGCTTGAACGTCCAGTATTTGTTCATGAAGAAGTTGATGAAGACGCCCGCCACGGTTGCGACGAACCACGTGGTGGTAAAGTGATCGAAACGGTAGTGGTCGGCCAGTGCAAAGACGACCTTTCCGAGAATGAGCGCCGTGGCGGAGACGGCCAAAAACTGCAGCCCTTCGATTACCGGGTTGCGTTGCGAGCGGAACGTCCAAATCCGATTGAGCGCGTAGTTCGAGACGCCACCGACCATGAACCCGATCGCGAAGTCCGTGAATCCGGAGAGGTGCGTGGTCCGCTGCAGTGCGTGCGCGACCAGGAAGTTGACGATGAATCCGGACGCACCGACGACCGCAAACTTCAGAAACTGCCGGACGCCACGGCGCTTGTGGAGCCCGCCGAACGACGGCATTCCTACGCCACCCAGTACCAGTCGGCAAACAACACGGTAAATAACCCCAGCAGCGGCAGCGAGAAGGCGAGTATCACGTTGTTGACCCAGGGGCGCTCGCCCCAGCGTCCCAGAATGGCGAACATCGGAAAGAGCACCAGCGCGAAACGCGGCATCGACATCAGGCTCGAGGTCGAGATCGGGACGAGGATCGAGAGGCCCATATACGCGATGTACGGCGGCCGCAACGACTTCCAACCGCCGATCAGGACCCCGATCATCAGCGCCGTAAAGGCGAGTTCGAGCGATTGGTTGGCGATGGTCTGGGCCGAGGTCGCGTGGACGATCTTCGCGATTGAGTTGACGATGCTCACCCACGGCATCGCCAGGTGGCGATGCCAGTGGATCTGCACGTGCGAGAAGTAGAGCGGGTCGGCACGTAGCACCCAAAGGTAGGCCATGTAGACGAACAGGCCGCAGGGGATGAGCGCGGCGCCGAGCAGGCCGAACAGACCGCGCTTGGGGGCGGTGCGGTAGACGAGATACCATTCGATCGCGAAGGGGATCGCGAGCAGGACGCCTTCGACGCGCGTCATCGCGGCGAAGCAGCCGATCGCCCCGGCCAGCCACCAGCGGTGCTGGCGGAGGTAGTAGAACGAAGCTACCGTGAGCGTGAAGAATAACGACTCGGTGTAGACGGCCGAGAAAAATACGGCGGTGGGAAAGATCGACACGTAGAAGATCGCGCGCCGGGCGACCGGGCGGTCGAACTCGCGCTCGAGGAGTTTATAGAGGAAGAGCAACCCGAAGAAGAAGCAGGCGTTGGAGATCAGCAGGCCCGCGATCAAGTGATTCCCAACCAGGGTTCCGAGAATCCGGATCAACAGCGGATAGAGTGGGAAGAACGCCATGTCGGTGCCTTGGTAGCCGTGCGTGGCGATGTTGAGATAGTGGACGGCGTCCCAGCGACCCCAGACGGCGAGTAAGAGGTGCGACGACTCTTGCACGTGTGTCCCGGGGCGCTGCCCGACGATGACCGCGGCCAACTCGGCGATCACGACGATCGCTGCTCGCGTCGCGGCAAAGTCGATGAGCACCTCGCGTACGGTGCGATTGAAGCGCGCCGCAATCAGCACCTTGAGGACGCAAAACAGCGCGGCCGCGAGCACGAAGATGCGCGAGCCGTGCGTCAGTTGCAGCGGGAGCGAAAAGGTGAGCCACAGGAGCAGAAACGGCGCCCAGGTCCACGCGTCGTAGGCGAGCGAACGCGCCAGCGTGATCCCGCCGCGCCGCGAAAAGTAACGGGCGTAGGCGATCCAGCTGCCCAGCGCCCCAACGCCGCCCAGCGCGACGCACGCCAGCAACTGAAGGTTGCCGCCGGCCTGACGCGGCAGCAGTACGCCGTACCATGCAAAGAACCCGAGGGTGAGCCCGGCCGCCAGTACGACCGCGCGCGCCGGCCAGCCGGAGGCCAGCACGTCGCCGTAGCGGGACGCGCGCGAATGCGGCCGGTGAGGGAGTTGGGCGGTGAGAGACACGGAGTGCGCACTCTTTTAACAGGAAATACGGTCCTTCCCTTTGTAGCCAGGGGGCCATGACACGCCCCTCGACCGCACTGCTGCGCACGCACCCGGTCCATTCGCTCGATTTCGTCAAAGTGACCGAGGCCGCGGCGCTGGCCGCGTCGCGCTGGATGGGGCGCGGCGAACGCGACGCTGCCGACGGTGCGGCCGTCGAAAAGATGCGTGAGTCGCTTGGCGAGATGGAGATCGCGGGGCGCATCGTGATCGGCGAGGGCGAGCGCGACCAAGCGCCGATGCTCTTCATCGGCGAGGAAGTCGGGCAGGGTGGCGAGGAGGTCGACATCGCGGTCGATCCGGTCGAAGGCACCAACCTCGTCGCCAACGGTTTGCCGAACTCGATTGCCGTCATGGCGATTTCGGAGCGGGGCGGGCTCCTGCACGCGCCGGACTCCTACATGAAGAAGCTCGCGGTCGGCCCCAAGGCCGCCCCGTACGTGCACATCGACGCGCCGGTACGTGAGAATCTCGAAGCGGTCGCCAACGCACTCGAGAAACCGATCAACGACGTTTGCGTGGTGATTCTGGACCGCCCACGGCATGCCGACCTGATCGCGGAGGTGCGGGAGGCGGGCGCGCGCATCCGGCTGATCTCCGACGGCGACGTCGACGCCTGTATCGCCACCGCGATCGATTCGACCGGGATCCACGTCGCGATGGGGACCGGCGGCGCACCCGAAGGCGTGCTGGCAGCGGCGGCCATCAAGTGTTTGGGCGGCAACTTTATGGGCCGCCTTCAGCCGCGCAGCCGCGAAGAGGCCGAGCGGGCCGTCGCGATGGGATTCGGCGATCTCGAACGCGTGCTCTCCATCGACGACTTGGTCAAGAGCAATAACGTGATCTTCAGCGCCACCGGAATCACCGACGGCGATCTCGTCCACGGCGTACGCTTCTACGGAAATCAGGCGCGCACGCAGTCGATCCTGGTGCATTCGAACGGAACCGTCCGCTTCATCGAGTCGATTCACCGGCTCGGCGCGCGTCCGAGCGCGCGCTAGCGCACGTGCCGCGGCACGCGCACGACGTCGTCATCGTCGGTGCCGGTTCCGGCGGCTATGCCGCCGCGCGCACGGTGCGCGACACCGGCTGCGACGCCGCGCTGGTCGACCACGGACCGCTGGGCGGACTCTGCATCTTGCGCGGCTGCATGCCCAGCAAGGCGCTGCTCGCGTCGAGCGACGCGCTGCATCGCATCCGCGCCGCGGCTGAGCTCGGCGTGCACGTCGGCGACGTGCGTGCCGACATGCCGTTCATCGCCGCGCGCAAGCGACGGCTGGTGGGCGAGTTTGCCGACTACCGGATCGAGGGAATCGAAACCTTTCCGCTCTATCGCGGGCACGCGCGCTTCCTCTCGCCCCACGAGTTGGCGG
>DAIDGS010000199.1 GCA_027459845.1 Vulcanimicrobiota bacterium
CGTGCAGCCGTCGCCGTTCGACGGCTGGGCATCGGCCGAGATGCTGGGCCTGCTTCGCGAGGCGCGCATCTATCGTCCGCAACTCGCTGCGCGCTTCGTGTTGAACCGCTGCGCCGCGCGCACGGTGATCGCCCGCGAAACAGCGGAAACGCTCGCCGATCACGATCCGCCGGTGCTCTCCAGCACCATCGGCCAGCGCGTCGTCTTCGCTGACGCCGCACAATCGGGCCGCCTCGTGTTCGAGCTGGTCGAGCAGAGCGCCGCGGCGCGTGAGATCGCCGCGCTCGCCGCTGAAGTCGCGAGGATCGCGCCATGAGCGAGCGCGCCACCCGACGCGGCTTCGCCGCCCGGCCCGGCGACGCCGAGAGCTGGATCAAGGCGCCCGACGCCTCAAGCCCTCGCGATGACGAGCCCTCCGCCTTCACCGCCCGGTTGACGATCGACGTCACGCCGGCGCTGCGCGGCCGCATCAAGGTCGCCGCTTTTCGGCGCGGGATCACCGTCGCCGACATGCTGCGCGACCTCTTCGCGCGCGAATTCCCCGCCGATCCCGGAGAGACTCATGAACGATAACGAGCCGTCGCCGCGCGTCGTGCCGCCATCGCATCGGCGCACCGTCGCACTCACCCATGTCGAGCTGACCTGGATCGAGAAGAAGATCGAGCACTGGCTACGCTTCGGCCGCCGCGCCGAGGAGAAGATCCTCGATCGCCGCCGCAGCATTTCGAGCTTCAGGCCAGGCAGCATCTTCGCGTTCGTGCGCTGGGCGTCAAACGACTACGGCACCGTCATCTCGCGCATGGACATCGTGCGGGCCGTCGAGCCTGGCGCACGTTTCCAGACGCTGCCTTTCGTACGCCCCGGCGGCGAGATCCTGCTGCGGGTCGATAGTTGGCCGAAGGTCGAGCGCGTGCTGCAGGCGATCGACGCCGTCGAGACGCTCGACATCGATCCCGCCGACGCCGCGCCGGAATACTGGCGCCACCTCCACAACCGTCTCGCCGCCGGCCATGAACCGCGCCCCTACACGCGCGATCAGCACGCAGCCTGGCTCAAGCGTCGGAGCGTCACGGTATGACCCGCTTTGGCTACGTCATGACGACGTATTTCGCCATGCTCGTCCTCATCGGCTTGGCTTTCGTCCATCCGGCGCCGCGCCTGATCTGGAACGCCACGGCGAGCACGCCGACCGGGCTCTATGCGCTCCGGCCGGCCGGACAGCTCCACGCACTCGAGCTGGTCGCCGTGCGCGCGCCCGAACCGATCGCCAGCTACCTGGCCGATGGCGGCTTCCTGCCCAAGGGCGTGCCGCTGCTGAAGCATGTGATGGCGCTGCCGGGGCAGACTGTGTGCCGCGCAGGCGACGCCATCACCGTCGATCACATCGCCGTCGGCGCGGCGCGTGAGCGCGATCACCTCGGCCGCCCGCTGCCGCGCTGGAGCGGCTGCCACACGCTCGGCCCCAGCGAAGTCTTCCTCATGAACCCGACCGTCCCGGACAGCCTGGACGGGCGCTATTTCGGCCCGCTTCCCAGCACCGCGATTGTCGCCCGCGCGGTCCCCTTATGGACCGACGAGGCCGGTGACGGCCGCTTCGTGTGGCGCGCCGCCACCGATTGACCCGCTTCTCAACCCGCCAACAACGGAGATTTCCCATGGCGCAGATTGGCCAGTTCACCCGAGACAAGTCCGGCTTCACCGGACGCATTCAGACGCTGTTCTTCTACCGAGACCTTTCCCTCGTTCCGGCCGAATCCTCCGATGCCGAGAACGCGCCCGACTATCGTGTCCACATGGGCGACGGCGACGGCCCGGAGATCGGCGCGGGCTGGAAGCGCACCGGCGAGAAGGCCGGCGAATATGTTTCGCTCGTCATCGACGATCCCGCACTCGCGCAGCCGATCCGCGCCAACCTCTTCCAGTCGGGCGACGACAAGTCCGCCTGGGTGCTGAACTGGAACCGTCCGCCGAAGCGCGGCGATCGGGGCTGATCGCATGCGACGCGCGCTTCTTCTGCTCGTCAGCGTAACGGCGCTCGGCATGCCCGCCGTCGCCGTCCACGCCCAGGCGGCGCCCATCGCGCTGCAGGCTTCGGGCGACTCCTACGCCGCTCTCATTGCCGAAGCCGCGCAACGCTTCAGCATTCCAGCGGCATGGATTCGAGCGATCATGCGGATCGAGAGCCGAGGCGATCGGCGCGCCATCTCACCCAAGGGCGCGATGGGCCTGATGCAGCTCATGCCCGAAACCTGGGCTGCGCTGCGCGCTCGCTACGGCCTCGGGCGCGACGCGTTCGAT
>DAIDGS010000200.1 GCA_027459845.1 Vulcanimicrobiota bacterium
ATCCGGGGAACGTTCCGCGCATACCGGCCGGCGAAAGCTCGTTGAGATGCGCCGGAATGACGCCCCAAGCCCCCTGCACCATGAACTGCATGGCAAACCCGCCGACGGCCAACCACGCGGCGGTCGGCGCAAACGCCCATAGGGGGATGAGCGCGGCGCCGACGACCGCGCACGCGATGATCGCGTAGCGCCGCCCGAAGCGCTGCGAGAAAGCACCGGCGCAGATGCCGCCGACGATCGCGCCGACCGCCGCCAGCGCGGAAATGGCGGTAGCGCCGGCCGGCGCGAGGCCCCGCTGTTTTTCGAGGAAGGTGGCGTAGAGATCTTGCGTGCCGTGCGAGAGAAAGTTGAACGCCGCCATGAATGCGATCGCATAGACGATCAGCAACAGATGGCCGCGCAGCGACTGCGACCACGGCACACGCGGCGCGGTGCTGCGCCGATGCGCGAGCCACGCCGCCGACTCGGGAACCTGCGAGCGCACGTACAGGATCAGCAGCGCGGGCAGGGCGCCGATGACGAAGAGCCCGCGCCAACCCCACGGCGTCCAGCTCATCACCGCAAAGAAGGCCAACGCAGCCAGCAAGTAGCCGACCATGTAGCCCTCTTGGAGGATTCCGCTGAAGAGGCCGCGGTCTTTGGTCGGCAAGGCCTCCATCGCCAAGGCCGCGCCCAGCCCCCACTCGCCGCCCATCGCGACGCCGTAGAGGGCGCGCAGCACCAAGAACACGGTGAAACTCGGTGCGAAGGCCGTCGCCAGCTCGAGCGCCGAGTAGAGCGCGATGTCGATCATCAGCGGGGTGCGCCGGCCGAATCGGTCGGCGACCCAGCCGAAGATCAGCGCGCCCAGCGGGCGACACATCAGCGTGAGCGTGATCGCGAACGCGACTTCGGGAATACCGCGCCGGAAGTCGCCGGCGATGCGCGTCACCACAAAGGTGAGCAAGAAGAAGTCGAACGCATCGAGCGTCCATCCCAAGAAACTGGCGACGAAGGTCTTGCGTGCCGTCGGCGAGAGTTCCGCGAAGGCGCGCGCCAGGTTCACGCGCGGCGGTCCACGCTCGGTGCCGGACTCGGCGGTGCAGCGGTCGGCGCGGGCGACGACGACGGTGATGCGGATGACGACGGCGACGGACCGCCGCTCGGCGAAATCGACGGCGACGGCGACGCCGCGCTCGAGGCGCCGGCCGTCGGCGACGGCGTCGGTGTCGTATTCGGGGGATAGTTCAGCCCGTAGAGCACCAGCAGCCAAATCGCCCCGCGCTTGACGGTGAGCTTGGGCATCGCAAAGGTGAAGGTCAGGCTATCGCCGCTGATGGTTGGATTTGCGAAGGTGGCGACGAACGTGTCGGCGCGTTTGGCGCCGGGGGTCGGTGCAAAGTTCTCGCTATAGAGCTGGAGCGCGAAGCCGCGACCGGGCATCTGGGTCGCCGGGAGGGTATACTGCGCGATCGCGGTGCCGTCGAGCACGAAGTCGGTGTCGCTTTCGAGCCGCAACCCCACCAGCGGCGTCACTTTGAGCGCGCGAAAGTCGGGATGGAGCATCGCCGGAACGTCGGTCGGGAGTTGCTCCATCTGCAGCGTCATCTGACCGGCCGGCGTCGGCGTTGGCGTTGGCGTCGCGGCGGCGCTCGCGGATGACGAAGGGGATGGCGTCGGCGTGGGGGTCGGTGTCGGCGAGGGCGTCGGCGTCGGCTTACCCTTGCCGGGCGAGCCGGTCGGCGAGGGCGACGGCGACGGTGACGGTGCCGGCACGTTGAAGCTGAAGCTACAGCCGAAACCCGCGACGGTCGGACACTTCATGCCGGTCGGGCCGTCGGCGATCGGATACTGTACCTGGTTCGGGGCGAGCGTCGCACCCGGGTGGGTGAGCGAGGCGACGCCGTTCGGACCGGCGGTCGGTCCACCCGCCCCCATCGACGTCATTCCGCCGCCGAAGGCGCCTTGCGAACCGACCGGCGGACCGAGCCCGCCCATGCCGGAGCCGCCGCTATCGAAACCGCCCTGGCAGGCCGCCAGCGTCAGTGCTACGGCGGCGAAGGCGATGCGCGCGCCGCCCCTCACGAGCGCGCCTCGACGCACGCACCCAACTCGCGCGCGAACTCGTCGAGCGCAATCGTGCGCTTGGCATCGCTCCCGCGCGCGTTCACGTTGACCGTGCCGTCGGCAGCCTCTTGCTTTCCAATCACGAGTATGTACGGAACCTTCTGGGTTTTCCAGTGGCGAATCTTGTATCCGAGCTTTTCATTGCTTTCGTCGAGCTCGATTCGAAAGCCCCGTTCGCGCAGCGTCTCGGCGACGGCCCGCGCGCGCTCGGCTTGGTGCTCGGAGATCGGCACGACGACCGCTTGAATTGGTGCGAGCCACGCCGGGAATGCGCCGCCGAAGTGCTCGACGACGATCGCGAAGAAGCGCTCCAGCGAGCCGGCCAGGGCGCGGTGGATCATCACCGGAGGGTGGTCGTGACCGTCGCTGCCGCGATACTTGAGATCGAAGCGCCGGGGTAGGACGAAGTCGACTTGGACGGTACCGAGTTGCCACTTGCGACCGAGTGCGTCGCGGGCGTGGATGTCGAGCTTCGGTCCGTAGAAGGCCCCGCCGCCTTCGTCCAGTTCGTACTCCAAACCGTACTTTTCCAAGGCGGCCCGAATCGCCGCCTCGGCCACCACGTCGGTGTCGCCGCGCGCCGGAGCGACGCGCGTCGATAGCGCATAGGTGAAATCCGCGAACCCGAACGCGCGCATCAAGCGCAACGCTTCGTCGGCGGTCTGCTCGAACTCGCTCTGCAACTGTTCGGGGGTGCAGAAGAGGTGTGCGTCGTCTTGCGTGAAGCCGCGCACGCGCGTCAGGCCGTGCAGCACCCCGGAGCGTTCGAAGCGATAGACCGTGCCGAACTCCGAGTAGCGAATCGGAAGCTCGCGATAGCTATGCAGGCGGCTCGCGTAGATAAGGATGTGCCCGGGGCAGTTCATCGGCTTGAGCCGGAAGCGCTGCTCCTCGACTTCGAGCGGGCCGAACATGTTCTCGGCATAGTTCTCGAGGTGACCGGAGATGGCGTAGAGTTTCTCGCTGACGACGTGCGGCGTGACGACCGGCTGGTAGCCGCGCTCGCGCAAGCCGTCGCGGATGAAGTTCTCGATCAGGCCGCGCACGACGGCTCCGCGCGGATGCCAGAAGACCAAGCCGCCCCCCGCCTCCTCCTCGATCGAGAAGAGGTCGAGTTCGGTGCCCAACTTGCGATGGTCGCGGCGGGCCGCCTCCTCGAGGCGTTCGAGATAGGCGTCGAGCTCGGCCCGATCGGCCCAGGCCGTGCCGTAGATGCGCTGCAGCATCGGGTTGCGCTCGTCGCCGCGCCAGTAGGCTCCCGCGACGCTGGTCAGCTTGAAGGCCCCGATCGCCCCGGTCGACGCGGCATGGCCGCCGCGGCAGAGATCGGTAAAGGCGCCGATGGTGTAGAGCGTGATCGGTTCGCCCTCCGGGATCGCCGCGGCCAGTTCGACCTTATAGGGATTGGCGGCAAAGCGCTCGACCGCTCGTTCGCGGCTGACCTGCTCGCCGGTCATCGGATAGTCGGCGGCGACGATCTCGCGCATCCGGGCCTCGATCCGCGCGAGATCGTCGGCCGTGAACGGCTCGGCGCGTTCGAAGTCGTAGTAGAAGCCGTTCTCGATGGCCGGGCCGATCGTCGGTTTGGCGTCGGGGAAGAGGTCCGTCACGGCATACGCCAGCACGTGCGCGGCGGTGTGGCGGAGCTCGGGAAGCGGAATCGGCCGGTCGGGCATAGAGCACGCCGATTCGGCGGCGCGAGCGCCGGCCCTGGAGGGCGGAGTGCGCGGACGCGCCGGGTTAAGGCCCGAACCACGCCTTCTTAATCTCGTCTTAGCCTTCGGCCGGGAGAATGATGGGGTCCTTACTCGCATTCACTAGCTAGGAGATTTCATGCGGAAGACGCTGGCACTGACGCTGGCCGCACTATGTGCGCTCGGCACCGCCGGTCAGGCACTGGCCGCGACGCGGCTGCTCGAAACCGGCTCGTCGCTGCTCTACCCCCTCTTGAACATCTGGGTGGCCGCGTATCAGAAGAACGATCACGCGGTGCAGATCACGACCCAGAGCACCGGAAGCGGAACCGGAATCTCGCAGGCGATCTCGGGCGTTGCCCAGATCGGCGCGTCGGATGCGTATATGCCCGATGGCGCCATGAAGAGCACGCCGATGCTCAACATCCCGCTGGCGATCAGCGCCCAACAGATCAACTACAACATCCCGGGCTTGAACAACGTGCATCTCAACTTCTCGGGACCGGTCCTGGCCGGCATCTACAGCGGGAAGATCCGTTACTGGAACGACTCCGCGATCAAAGCCATGAACCACGACGTCGCCGGGAAGCTCCCGCACCAGCCGATCGTTCCGATCCACCGCACCGACGGCTCGGGCGACACGTTCATCTTCTCGCAGTACCTCTCGAAGTCGACGCCGTCGTGGGCCAACGGTCCGGGTTTCGGCACGACCATCAGCTGGCCGGGCGTTTCGAACGCCGTCGGCGCCAACGGGAACCCGGGAATGGTGCAGACGTGCAAGCACACACGCTACTCGATCGCGTATATCGGCGTGAGCTTCCTCAACGAGACCAACAAGGCCGGGCTCGGCTACGCGGCGCTGAAGAACCGCGACGGCCACTACGTGCTCCCGACCGCCGCCAACATCCACGCCGCCGCGGCCTCGATGGTCGGTCACACGCCCAAGGACGACCGCATCTCGCTGGTCTTTGCGCCGGGTGCCAACTCGTACCCGATCATCAACTATGAGTACGCCATCGTCAATCCGAAGCAGGGGAACGCGACGGTCGCCAACAGTCTCAAGGCGTTCCTCAACTGGGCGATCTCGGCCAACGGCGGACAACAGGCGCACTTTCTCGACGCAGTGCACTTCTTGCCGCTCCCGGGTCCCGTGATCGCCAAGAGCAAGGCGCAGATCGAGAGTATTCGCTAAACCTCAGCGCGAAATGGCAGCCGAACCCACGGGGGGTGCCGCGCACGCGGCATCCCCCCGGTCACTTGCGAGGCACGTTTCCTTGATCGCGAAGCCCTGGCGAATCCAGAGAGTCGGCGCTCAGGCCGTGCTCCGTACCGTCACCATCACGATGGCTGCGGTCAGCTTTGCCGTCATCTTCTTGATGCTGGCGTTTCTCGTGATCTACGCCTACCCGGCGATCCGGTTCAACGGTCTCGGCTTCCTGACCGGGACGATTTGGAACATCGGCAATCAGTACGGCAGCGGGAGCGTCTCCCACAACGGGTACGCGGCGATGCCGGGGGCGCAGTTCGGCGCGCTGGTCTTCATTTACGGGACGCTCATGACGTCGGGATTGACGATGGTCTTTGCCGTACCGTTCGCAATCTTGGTCGCGCTCGCGCTGGTCTATCGCGTCCACCCGGCCCTTAAGCCGCTGGCCAATGCGCTGGTTGAGCTGATGTCGGGCATCCCGTCGGTCGTCTACGGGCTCTGGGGGATGATCGTCTTGGTGCCCTGGATCAGCAACAGCGTTGGGCCGTTCGCGGAGGCGCATCTCGGCTTCATTCCGTTCGTCGGCGGCGGCGCCGGGAGCGGCGACGGCCTGCTGGCGGCGACGTTCATCCTGGTGCTGATGGTGACGCCGATCATGGTCGCGACCATCCGCGACGTCATCCAGTCGCAGTCGGAGACGATCTTCGAGGCCAGCATGGCCCTGGGCAGCACGACCTGGCAAGCCGTCACCCGCGGGGTGCTCCCGAGCGTGCGCGCCGGGATCTTGGGGTCGTTGCTCATCGCGTTCGGACGCGCGCTAGGCGAAACGATGGCCGTGTTGATGGTGTGCGGCGGCGCGATCAACATCTTTCCCCACAATCTGTTTCAACCCGTCAACACGATTGCCGCCGTGATCGTCTCGCAACTGGAATCGGCGCTCACCGACTCGAGCGGGATGGCGCAGCGTTCGCTGGCCGAGCTTGCGGTGGTGCTGTTCGTGATCACCTTGAGCGTCAACGTGGTCGCGCGCACGGTGCTGCGCGGCACCGACCGCGACGGGAATCGCGCGTGAGAAGCCGGCGGGTCGCCGGTGCGATCGGCGCACTGTGGTGGGGCCTCAGCGTGGCCTGTTTGGTGGCGGCAATCGCCCTGCTGCTCTCGATCTTCGCCTTCGTCGCGCTACGCGGGCTGCCGGCGCTGCGTCCGCAGTTGTTCTTCACGGTCACGCACGGCATCGCCGGCGGGCTGGCCAACGCCATCGCAGGGACGTTTTTGCTGGTGGCTTCGGGCTTGCTGCTCGTGATCGTGGTGGGTATCGGCAGCGCGCTGTGGACGGTCGAGTACGCCTCCCCGCGCGCGCAACGCCTGATGCGCTTCACGATCGACGTGCTCTCCGGCGTGCCCTCGATCGTCGTGGGCTACTTCCTCTACGTCGCGCTGGTCGAGGGGCTTGGCTGGGGCTTTTCATTGCTGGCCGGCGCGCTGGCGCTGGCGATCTTCATGCTGCCGTACGTCTCGCGCGCGGCCGACCTCGCGCTCTCGACCGTTCCGCGCGAGATGCGCGAGGGTGCGGTCGCCTTGGGAGCGCGCCCCGCCACGGTCGTCTTTACGATTGCGTTCCCCTGGGCGTTGCCGGGGATCCTGACCGGGTTGCTGATCGCGACCGGGATCGGTCTGGGCGAAACCGCGCCATTGATCTACACCGCCGGTTGGTCGAACTACATGCCGACGCTGGCGTTGACCCACGAACCGGTCGGTTACCTCACCTACGTGGTGTGGACGTACATCAGCCAGCCGTTTGCGAAGTCGCATGCGCTGGCCTATGCCGCTGCCGCGTTGCTGATGATCCTGGTCTTCGGGACCAACCTGGTGGCCCGCGGCTTCGTCGAGTATCGCTTCCCGCGCTCGCAACGCATCCACTGAGCGGTTCGCGCGCGCTGCCGGGAGTCGGCGTTACCGAGGTGCAATCTAGCGTTTAGCTCGCTTTTGCCTCGCAAGGAGTCGCTCGTGTTCAAAGGTCGCGTTGCGGTCGTCACCGGTGGAACCCGCGGGATCGGTGCGGCGATCACCCAGGACTTGCTCGCCAACGGCGCGGCGGTTGCCGCCGGCTACAGCCGCGGCAAGGAGAGCGCCGAGAAGTTCAAGGCCGAGATGGAAGCGAACGGGGCGACCATCTCGGTCCATCAAGGGCGGGTCGACGATGCCGCCGACTGCGCGCGCGTCGTCGACGAAGTGCTCGCGCGCTTCGGGCGCATCGATTACCTGATCAACAACGCCGGCATCACGTTGGACAAGACCGTGCGCAAGATGACCATCGAGGATTGGCATCAAGTCGTCAACGTCAACTTGTCGGGCGCCTTTCACATGACCAAGGCGCTCCTCGAGCACATGATCGAGCGCGGTTCGGGGCGGATCGTCAACATCAGTTCGGTGATCGGCGAAACCGGTAACGTCGGGCAAGCCAACTACGCGGCCTCGAAGTCGGGGCTGTTCGGCTTCACCAAGAGCCTGGCGCTGGAGATGGCGCAGAAGGGGATCACCGTCAACGTCGTCGCGCCGGGCTTCATCGCCACCGAGATGGTCGCCGCGATTCCTCCCGCGGCGCTCGAAAAGGTCATCGAGAAGATTCCGCAGCGGCGCTTGGGGCGACCCGACGAAGTCGCGCGGGTGGTGCGTTTTCTGCTCGAGGACGACGCGAGCTACATCACCGGGACGGTCTTCCACGTCAACGGCGGCTTGGATATGTAGCCCGCCGGCGGCGTCCGAGGCGAACAGGAGACAGAGCATGCGCTAGGTAAGCCTAGCGCATGAAGGAACAGGGTTCATTGCAGGGACGCGTCGGCATCGTGACCGGCGGAGCGCGCGGCATCGGCGGCGCGATTAGCCGGATGCTGGCCGACGACGGCGCCGAGGTCGCGGTCTTCGGGCTTCCGGCCGATCGGGATCGCACCGAGACGCTACGAGCGCGCCTGAACGGCAGCGCCTCGCGAGTGCATTTTTACGAGGCCAACGTCGGCGAGTACGAGGCCTGCCGCAGGGCGGTCGCGCAGGTCGTCGCCGACCACGGCCGGATCGATTTCTTGGTCAACAACGCGGGGATCACCGCCGACCATACCGTTCGAAAGATGACCGTCGAGGAGTGGCAAGCGGTCCTTCAGGTGAACCTGACCGGACCGTTTTTTATGATCAAAGCGGTGCTCGAGACGATGGTCGAGCAGAAGTACGGCCGCATCGTCAACATCAGTTCGGTGGTCGGCGAGAGCGGCAACTTCGGTCAAGCCAACTACGCAGCCGCCAAGGCCGGCCTCATCGGCCTCACCAAGACGGTCGCTCTCGAAATGGCGCGCAATAGCATCACGGTCAACGCCGTCGCGCCGGGTTTCATCGAAACCGAGATGACCAAGGCGATGCCGACGGCCGCGATCGAGAGTGCGATCGCGCAGACGCCGAAGCAGCGGCTCGGGCAGCCCGAAGAGGTCGCCCACGTCGTGCGCTTTCTCATCGACGACCGTGCCGGATACATTACCGGCGCGGTCTACAACGTCAACGGCGGTTGGTACATGTGATGGACGGATTCGCGCCCGAAGAGCTCGGGTACGGTATCGACGTGACCGGCCTCGACCCCGCCTCGCTCGGCGACGCGCTGCGCGCGACCTTGGCCGATGCGATGATGGATCCGATGCGATTGACCGCTTGGATGTCGGGGTTGATGCTCGCGCAGCAGAATCTGGGCATGACGATGCTGCGCCGCATGAGCGGCGAAGAGATGCCCTCCGCCACCGAAAGCGGCGGAGACAAGCGCTTCGCCGAGCCACAGTGGCAGAGCAATCCGATGCTTGCAACGCTGGTCGAAGACTATCGCATTCGCACGCAGGCTGTGATGCAACTGGTCGAAGGTGCGCGCCTGCCCGAGTCGACCAAACGCAAAGCGCGCTTTGCCATGCAACTGATGTGCGACGCGCTCGCCCCCAGCAACGTGCCGTGGTTGAACCCCGGCGTCGTGAGCGAGGCGATGACGACCAACGGCCGCAGCCTGATCGACGGGCTGAGCAACTTTCTCGACGACGCGCGCAACAACGGCGGCTATCCGCGCCAGGTCGATACCTCGGGCTTCGTTCTGGGGAAGAATCTCGCGGCGACGCCGGGTCGTGTGGTGTTTCGTAACGAGCTGATCGAGCTTATCGCTTACGAACCGCAGACGCCGACGGTACACACGGTGCCGTTGCTGTGCAGCCCGCCGTGGATCAACAAGTACTACATCATGGATCTCGCGCCGGAGCGCTCGTTCGTCGAGTGGGCGGTCCGGCACGGACATCAAACGTTCATGATCAGTTATCGCAATCCGGATGCGTCGATGGCGCACTATACGATGGACGACTACCTGCGCTTGGGGATACTCGCCGCGCTCGAGGCGGTGAAAGAGATCACCGGCGCGCCCTCGGTCGACATCGCAGCGCTGTGCTTGGGCGGAACGATGGCCCTGATCGCTCTCGCCTATCTGACGCGCCACGGCGCCTCCGCCAGCGTCAACTCGGCGACCCTGACCAACACGCTGATCGATTTCAGCATCCCGGGCGATCTGGGCGTCTTTACCGACGAAGACACGATTGCGCGGTTGGAGAAGCGCATGCAGGCGCGGGGATACTTGGAATCGTCGGAGATGGCCAAGACCTTTGACTGGATGCGCTCCAACGACCTGATCTGGAGCTACGTCGTCAACGGATGGTTTAAAGGCAAGCAGCCTCCGGCATTCGACATCTTGGCGTGGAACGGCGACTCGACGCGGATGCCGCTCGCGATGCACTCGCAGTACCTGCGCACCTGTTACCTGCACAACGCCATCGTCACGCCCAACGCCTTCGTCATCGACGACACGCCGATCGATTTGGGGTCGATCCGGACGCCGCTCTACGTGTTGGGCGCAGAAGGCGATCACATCGCGCCGTGGCGCGCGACCTATCTGGCCACGCAGCACGTCGGCGGCGAGGCGAAATATACCCTGACGAACGCCGGACACATCGCGGGGATCGTCAATCCGCCGGGCGGTAAGAAGAGCGCGCACTGGACGAAGGCGCGCGCCGAGAAGGGCGAGAGCGCCGATGCATGGCGCGGCGCGGCCGAGCGCCACGACGGTAGTTGGTGGGAGGACTGGGCGAGCTGGGCGCAGGCACGCGCCGGCGCGATGCGCGCCCCGTACCCACTCCCGCCGGGCGAACCGGCTCCGGGCCGCTACGTGCGCAACGAAACCGGCGAGCCGATTGCGGTTGCGCGGGCGGCGGCCGAGGTCGCCCACCGGTGAACGATGAGGGCAAGGTGGGCTGGCGCACGCTGGGCGAGTTCATTCGCGGCCAGCGCGAACTCGCCAATCTCTCGATGCGCCAACTCGCCGAGATCGCGAAGATCTCCAATCCCTACCTGAGCCAAGTCGAGCGCGGCCTCTACAAGCCGTCGGCCGACGTCCTGAAGAACATCGCAAATGCGCTCCACCTCTCGGCCGAGACGATGTACGCGCAGGCCGGGCTGCTCGACGACTCCAAAGACGGCGCCGACCACCACGGCGTCGAGCACGCGATCAAGCTCGATCCACGCTTGAGCGTCGATCAAAAAGATGCGCTGATGCGCATTTACCGCAGCTTCACGAACGAGGGTTAGCGCACGGCAGGAGCCGGGTACCGCGTGCAACAAGCGTCGGCTACGCGACCGCCGCGGCATGTGCTCGGTTGGCGTCCTCGTGTCGAAGGGAAGGATGAGCGTGCGCAGATTGCTGTCGGCTGGCTCGCTGGCGCTTTTTGCCGGAGCACTCGTGCTCGCGGCGTGTTCGTCGAACTCGGTTGGCATGACCCCCAAGCCGGGGCCGACGCCGATCGCGGCGACGGTGACGGTCGACGGTCAACCGGCCGGCCCGACCATCACCCTGAAGAAGGGCCGGCACGCGACGGTCGTCGTGACGAGCAGCGCCGGCGGCCCCTACCTGTTCAGCATCTCCGATAGCGCGATCGCGACCCTGGCGGCACTCCCGGTCGCAGTCGAGGGGGCGAGCGCTCGCGACGCAGCGCGGTCGGGACGCGGGCGGGTTCGGCATGGCGTTGCCCGGCGCCACATGCACCCCCATGCGGTCCAGACCCTCACCAGCCAAAACGGCAAGGTCGATCTCACGGGGTCCGGACGCGGCAGCGCGACCCTGACGATCGCATTCGGCAGTGCGCTGCTCTACTCGGGGAGCGTCGACGTCCGTGCGACGGCGCCGACGCCGACGCCCAGCGGCGGCCCGACGCCGACGCCGACACCCAGCGGCGGCCCGACGCCGACCCCGACGCCGACCGGCAAGCCGACGCCGACCCCGACGCCGACCGCCACGCCGGCCTACTGCGCCAACTACCACACGCCGCCGCCGGGCACGAGCCCGAACAACCCCGTGACCTTCACCGACGATTCCGGTTTGCCGAAGGTGGACGTGCTCTTCTACGACTCGATCTACCCCGGAAAGTATCTGGCCGCGAACGGCACGACGGTCACGACCAACTCGCCGATCCCGCTGCCGATCGCGTGTTATCCCGGCAGCACCGGCGGATCGGGGCAGACCTTCGAGATCCCGGGTGGGAGCAACGGCCGGCTCTACGTTGCGTACGCGACGCCGGTTCCCGGTCAGCCGAAGGCCGTTCCGAACCCGTTCTCCAACGTCAGCAGCGCACCGTCGCTCGATCTCACCAGCACGTCGTACGTCGGCTCGCCGTGGGACTACCTCGAATACACGCTCCCGAGCGGAACGATCGACGTCACGCAGGTCGACAAAGTTGGGCTTCCGATCGAGCTGACGATCGGTACGCAGCCGACGGTCGGCGTCTCCTCGAGCGGGTACGCCAACGTGCTGGCGCAGTTCCAGGCGCTCTCGGGCACCGATGCGGTCTTCAAAAACCTCTTGGTCTCCTCGAGCTTCGACGGGAAGAACGTGCTGGCGCGGATCATCAACCCGGGCTACGGCTGGGTTTGGGGGATGCCGCAGGATTGGTACACCAACCCCGCCTTCGGCAGCGTCTCGGCACCGTACAGCCTCGGCTTCCTCGGCTACGTCCTGGCGCAGTACGGCAGCCCGACCGCATCGTTCGTCTACGACATCACGCCGGCCAACGCGTCGTACCCGGAATATAACGCCTGTTCGGACGGCAGCACCGAGTTCGTCTTCACGCCGACCTCGGCGGGCCCGTGCAATCTGAGCGCTCCGGGAACGATTACCGTGCCGGCCTCGCTGCTCGAGCCGACCGGCGCCGGGCACGGATGTGCGAGCTTGATCTTCCAGCAGCCGTACGGCCTGGCCCAGGTCGGGTCGGTCTTTTCCAGCGACCAGCAGTTCTATCTGTGGAAGTCGCTGAGCATCGATTTGAACCGCGGCACGATCTTGACGACCGGACAGACGCATCCGGTCGGTGGGCTGGGAACCGGGCCGCCGCAGCCGTCGCTGAGCTTGTTCGGTCAGGCTGCGATCTTCGATACGTACTGGCAGATACTGCACGCAAACTTCGACAATCACCAAGCCTACGCGATCCCGTACGACGAACCGGGGAACTTTGCCAGCGCTCCCACCGGAAGCGCGCCAACGCCGATTCACATCACGGTGAACCGCATCCCGACCGGCTTCGTGCAGCCGAGCCCGACGCCGGCGCCGGTACCCTCGGGGTGCACGACCTAGAGGGGGTGGGCCGAGCGCGGTCCTCCCCCGGGCCGCTTGACGGGAGCCGTGGTGCTTGGTATACTTAGCGCAAGCTAAGAAATATCAAAGGAGAAGCGTCACCATGACCCTCAACGTCGTCGAAACCATCACCAAGCTTCAGGAAGAGGGGCTCAAGACCCTCAAGCAGACCCAGGACGCCAGCCTGGCCGCCCTCGGCGATTTCCGCAAGTTTGCGGGCGAGCTGAGCGAGAAGCCCGGTACGCTGCCGACGCTCGAGAACGTTCCGACCCCGGCCCAGCTCGTCGAGCTGTCGTTCGGCTTCGCGAGCAAGTTTCTCGAAGCGCGCAAGGCCTACACCCTGAAGGTCGCCGAGCTGATCGCCGAAGGCCAGAAGCAGGCCGAGGCCGCGGTCAAGTCGACCGTCGCCCAGGTGAACGCCACCGTCGGCCAGTCCAAGGCCGCCAAGTAAGCACGCAGCCCTCGCGCGTGTCTGCCCCGAAGCCTCCCGTTCGCGGGGGGCTTCGTCAATTTTCCGTGGAAGGGCCGCGCATGGCGTATACGGTGAAGTGCCCGCTCTGCGGTGAGATCGTTCGCGGCGACTCGGAAGACGCGCTGGTGGGTGCGGCCGACGCGCACGGCGACGCCAAGCACAACGGCATGAAGGCTCCGCGTGCGATGGTGCTGGGCGCGGCCCGCCAGAGCGACGACTAGACGCGCGCGCGTGCTCGGTGCGGCGCTCGTCGCCGTGCTGCTGGCCGCCTGCACGCGTGCCCATGCGGTCGCGCGCGATCGCGGAACGCTACGCATCGGGACGCTCGCGCAGCCCGAACGGCTCGATCCGATTCTCGCCACGGACTACTTCGATAGCGACGTCTTCGCGATGGTCTTTCAAGGCCTGGTGCGCTTCGCACCCGACGGCAGCCTGCGCCCCGATCTCGCCGCGGCGCTTCCGACCCGCGCCAACGGCGGCATCTCGCCCGACGGACGCACGCTGACCTACCACCTGCGCGCGGCGCGCTGGCAGGACGGCGTGCCGGTCGGCGCGCGCGACGTGATCTTCACGTGGCACGCACTGATGGATCCGCACAACGCGGTGCCTCGCCAGGCCGGCTACGATCGCATCGTCGAGATCGACGCCCCCAACGCGCGTACGGTGCGCGTGCGCCTGCGCGCACCGTATGCGCCCGCACGTGCGCTGTTCGCGCGTCGCAAGCAGGGTGCGATCGTTCCGGCGCATCGCTTGGCGCGCGTCGCCGACCTCGCGCGCAGCCGGTTCGAGAGCGATCCGCTGGGGAGCGGTCCGTATCAGGTGGTACGCTGGTCGCGCGGCAACGAGATCGACCTGCGGCGTTCGCGCTTTGCGCGCGCGGGCTTTCGGCGCGTGCGCCTGATCTTCTATGGCGACGAGCGTTCCGAAGTCGAGGCGCTCGAGACCGGTGCGATCGACGTCGCCCTCGGGCTCTCGGCGTCGACCGCGCACGGACTGGCCGCCGACCCGGCCTTACGCGTGGCCACCCGCCCCTCGTATCGGTTCGAGCACATCACCTTCAACCTGCGTCCGGGCAGCGGGCCGCAGACCGATCCCGTGGTGCGCCGCGCGATCGCGCACGCGCTCAACGTGCGGCGCTACGCGCGCACCGTGTTCTTCGGCGAAGCCGGCCTCGCGCCGCTCGATCAAGCGCCGTGGTCGTGGGCGCGCGACCGCAGCGTGCACTTCTACGCCTACGACCCGGCGCACGCGCGGCAACTGCTGCGAGCGGCCGGTTATCGCCTGCCGCTGCACCTCACGCTGACGAGCACCAGCGGCGACGTGCATCGCGAACTCCTCGAGCTTCAGATGCAGCGCGACCTCGCCCAGGCCGGGATACGGGTGCGGCTCATCGACGTTCCCGCGGCGACGCTGCTGGCGCCCGCCGATCAGGGCGGGCTGCTGGCCTCCGGAAAGTTTGAGCTCGCACTGGTGGCATTCGTTCCGGATTCGTCGGACCCCGACGACGAATCGTACGTGGAGAGTCGCGACGCGCCGCCGAACGGCATCAACATGGCCGATTTTCGCGATCCGCAGGTGGATCGACTGGTGCGGGCCGCCGTCGCGACCGACGATCGCGCCGTGCGTAAGCGCGACTACGACGCCATTCAGCGGCGACTGATCGCCGAGCTTCCGTTCTACACCATCGCCTGGCTCCCCGACGTAGTGGTGATGCGGCGTTCGATCGTCGGCCCCGAGCCGATGGCGCTGGGCAGCCCGCTCTGGAACGTGGCGCAGTGGCGTCGCGTGCGCGCGCGATGAAACTCAAGCTGGCGCTGGTCGTCGCGATCGCGATCTTTGCGCTCGAGGTGGCCGGCGGCGTGCTCTCGCACAGCCTTGCGCTGCTTACCGATGCGGTGCACGTGCTCACCGACGTTGGGTCGGCCGCACTGGCGCTGTGGGCGGTCGGCATCGCGCAGCGCCGAGCCGACGCGCGCCGTACCTTTGGATACGGGCGCGCGACCGTATTGGCGGCGCTTGCCAACGCGGTGGTGCTGTTGGTGCTGACCGTCTTCATCGTGGCCGAAGCGGTGCGCCGGTTCTGGCATCCGGTGCCGGTCGAGGCCGGCGTCATGATGGCGACGGCAGCGCTGGCGATCGTGGCCAACGGCGGGCTGGCCTGGTTTCTCCATCGCGACGCGCAGCGCTCGCTCAACGTGCGCGCGGTCAGCGCGCACGTCGTCGGCGATGCGGTAATTTCGATCGGGGTGGTCGTGGGCGCGGCCGCAATTGCCCTTACGCATGATGCCGCCATCGATCCGGCCGTCTCACTGCTGGCGGCCTTCGTCGTCGTGGGATCGGCCTGGAGCATCGTGCGCGAGGCGATCAACGTGCTGCTCGAAGGCGCACCGCGCGACGTCGACCTGGCGGCGATGCGCCGCACGCTGGAGGGTTCGCTCGACGTGCGCGAAGTCCACGATCTTCACGTCTGGTCGGTCAACGACGGCGAGCGGGCGGCCAGTCTTCACGTGCGTGTCGAGGCCGCCCAACTGGCGCGTTCACCGGGCGTCGTCGCCGAAGTGAAGCACCTGCTGCGCAGGCGCTACGACGTGACCCACTGCACCGTCGAGGTGGAGTGCGACGACTGCGCAGCGTCCTGTTAACCGCGTAGCGTTGCCGGGCGCGATGCTCCCGGAGGTCAAGGGCCTCCGCCGCGCGATGACCGGGAGCGGTCGCGTCCGGCACCCTCGGGCAGAATCGCTGCCGCGCGTTCGCGCGACCTTTCCCGTTCGCGGGAATGAGAAGCCGAGCGTGTCGCAAAACACCGGCCCCCCATGAGGACAGCAACACTCGACGTCGTCGGAATCGGCAATGCGATCGTCGACGTCATCGCATCGGCCGACGACGCCTTTCTCGCGGCGCACGGCATGACCAAGGGCGCGATGATGTTGATCGACGAAGCGCAAGCCGGCCGAATTTATGCCGCGATGGGACCGACCATCGTCAGCTCGGGTGGATCGGCCGGCAATACCGTGGCTGGAGTGGCCTCGTTCGGGGGGAAGACCGGATTCATCGGAAAGGTCTGCGACGACGCGCTCGGCGCCGAGTTCCGGCACGACATCGTCGCCATGGGTGCAACGTTCACGACTCCGCCTGCGCCGGGCGGACCGGCGACGGCGCGCTGCCTGATCCTGGTGACGCCCGATTCGCAGCGAACGATGAACACCTTTCTCGGCGCCTGCGCCAACCTCACTTCCCAGGATCTCGACGCCGCGCTGATCGGCTCGGCTGCGGTGACGTATCTCGAAGGTTATCTCTACGATGCGCCCTCGGCCAAGCAAGCGTTTCACGATGCTGCGGAGATCGCGCACGCGGCCGGCCGCAAAGTCGCGCTTTCGCTCTCCGACGCCTTCTGCGTCAACCGACACCGCGACGCGTTTCTCGCCCTCGTCGATCGCCACGTCGACGTACTCTTCGCCAATCAGGGCGAGATCGAGGCGCTCTTTGAAACGCGTCAGCGCAGCGTGTGGGAGGGTCGTCTGCGTGCGATGACCGAACTGGCGGCGGTCACGTGCGGCGCCGAAGGCTCGCTGATCGTCGACCACGCGCAGACCCTCGCAATCGACGCGGCGCCGGTCGAGCGGGTGGTCGATACGACCGGCGCCGGCGACCTTTACGCGGCCGGATTTCTGTACGGGCTGACGCATGCAATGCCGTCGGCGGCGTGCGGTCGGCTTGGAAGTCTGGCCGCCGCCGAGGCGATCGGACACTTTGGGGCACGGCCGCAGATCGAGCTTCGAACGCTGCTCGGCGCGCTCGCGTGAACGGCGCGGCTGCGGTCGAGCCGTCGACGCGGCTGCACGCCTTTCACTACCGGTTGTTCGCCTACGCCAACGTCGGCGTTTTCTGCGACGGATATATTCTCAGCAGCATCGGCCTGGCGCTGCTCACGCTCGCTCCGCGTTTCGCCTTAACGCCACTGCAAACCGGACTGATCGGCGGCGCGACGCTGCTGGGCATCCTGGCCGGCGCACCGCTCTTCGGCCACCTTGCCGACCGTCGCGGCCGCCGCGTCCTGATGATTCTCGACCTGCTCGCATTTGCCGTCGTTGCGACGCTCCAAGCGTTCGTGACGGCGTCGTGGCAACTGATCGTGCTGCGCTTCGTCCTGGGGTTGGCGATCGGCGCGGACTACCCGATCGCCACCGCGATGCTGGCCGAGTTCATGCCGGCGCGCGTCCGTGGCGCCGCCTTGAGCGCAGCCGAGGCGGTCTGGTTTGCGGGCGCCGCCGTCGCCTATGTGGCGGGCTACGCGCTGCTGGCAACCGGTGCCCAGAGCTGGCGCTGGATCCTGGCGAGCCCGGCGATCTTTGCGTTGATCGGACTCGCGCTGCGCGCGAGCGCGCCCGAGTCGCCGATGTGGCTGGCGGCGAGCGCGCGCGGTGAGGTGGCGCGCGCGTCGTTTCGGTCGCTCTTCGTCCCCGAGCATCGCCGCGCACTCTGGTTCGTCTCGGCGATGTGGCTGCTCCAGGTGGTGCCGTTGTTCGCGATCTACACCTTTGCACCGAGGGTCTTGGCGGCGCTCGGGCTGGGCGAGCGGGCATCGCCGGCCGGCAGCGTGGCGATCACGCTGGCGTTTGCGCTGGGCGCGTTCGCGGCAATGCCGCTGGTCGAGCGCTGGGGCCGTCGCCCGCTATGCATCGCGGGCTTCGCCGTCGCGACAGTCGCTTTCGCCGCGCTACTGCTGCGCAGCGACGCGATCGTGATCCTGGCGTTCGTCGCGTACGCGCTCGGGAGCGGCGCGTCGAGCGTCCTCGAGCTGGTCTATCCGGCCGAACTATTCCCCACCGCGCTGCGGGGCACCGCGACCGGCTTCGCTGCGGCGGTCAGTCGGGTCGGCGCATTCGTGGGAACCTTCGCGCTGCCGTGGCTGCTGGCGCGCTTTGGGATCGCGGCGATCGTCGGCGGCGCGGCGACGCTCTCGGCGCTCGGGCTCGTCCTCGCGGTGGCGCTCGCACCGGAGACCAAGGCGCGATCGATCGCATGAGCGTGCCGTGAAGCGCTACGACGTGGTGGTCGTCGGGTTGGGATCGATGGGAAGCGCGGCCGTGGCCGCGCTCGCGGGCCGCGGCGCGCGCGTGCTGGGCGTCGAGCGCTTTGCGCGCGGACACACCCGCGGTGCATCCAGCGGACGCTCGCGCGTGATCCGGCGTGCCTACTTCGAACATCCCGACTACGTCCCGCTGCTGCAGCTCGCGTACGCAGGCTGGCGCGCGCTCGAGCGTGCCACCGGCACCACGCTCCTGCACGAGATCGGCGCGTTGCTGGTGGGGCGACCGGGCAGCGCTGCGGTCGCCGGAACGCTGCGTAGCGCGCAGAGCTACGACATACCGATCGCCTGCTACGCGGCCGACGAACTCAGGGCGCGCTTTCCCATGTTTGCTCCGCTACCCGACGAAGTCGGCGTCTACGAAGCCTGCGGCGGGTATCTCGAGCCGGAGGCTGCGGTTGCAGCCTTTCTCACGCTCGCCGAGACGCGCGGCGCGCAGCTCGCCTTCGAGACGCCCGTGCGCGGCTGGGCCGAGGCCGCGGACGACGCGCTGACCGTGACGCTCGAGGGTGGCGAGGCCGTGCGCACGCGCCGGCTGGTGCTCTGTACGGGGGCGTGGACGAGCGCGATGCCGGGGAGCGCGGGGTTTGGGATTCGGCTGCAGCGCAACGTTCAGGTGTGGCTGCGTAGCGCTCCGGCGGTCAGCGCGGGCTGCCCGGTCTTTCTGGTCGAACGGGCCGGGGAGCCGGCCCAGTTCTACGGCGTGCCCGATCGCGGCGCTGGCTTCAAGGTGGCGTTCCACGGGAGCGGCAGCGAGCTCGGCGAGGCCGCGCAACTCGATCCGGTCGTGACCGGCGACGAGATCGCGCCGCTGCTGGCGGCGGCGACCGGCTGGATTCCGCACGGCCTCGGGGCGGTGGTGGCGACGCACGCGTGCATCTATACGCTGAGCCCCGACCGGGACTTCATCGTCGGCCGGCACCCGGCATACGAAGGTGCGATCGTTGCGGCCGGCTTCTCAGGTCACGGCTTTAAGTTCGCACCCGCCATCGGCGACGCACTCGCCGATCTGGCGCTGGAGCAGGCGCCGCGGGTCGATCTCGCGTTTCTGGCGCCGACCCGCTTCGGAGGCGTCGCCTAGGCGCCGGCGTGGTGCATGCCCGGGCGCCGGCCGGGCGTTGGTCGCGGCGCAGGCGAGGGCGTGGGGCGCGTCGGCGTAAAGAGCGACCCCGGAAGCGTTGGCGGAAAGCGAACGTGCGCGTAGCGGAAGCGCGTCGCCAAATGCATCGCCGAGATGAAGAGGATCTTTCCGCTGCCGTCGATCGATCCGTCGGTGATGAGATCGTAGCCGCCGATCTCGCCGAAGTGGAGCGTGATGGCGAGTGACGCGCCGAGCGCGTCGTTTCCGACCATCGCGTGAAAGGTCATGGCGCAGAAGTGCAGCGTGCGCGTGTCGATGACGACGCCGGTGAGCGGATGATGGCGCGGATCGGAGCGCGCGATCAGCACCATGCGATGGCCGGGCGCATTTCCGGGGCATTGCGCCGCTCCGGCATCGACGATCCGGTAGGCGTCGGGACCGATTGCCGCGACGACCGCGATGATCGGAAGCGCCGAGGGTGCGGGCACCGGTGCCGCCGTCGCGGGGGCGCTCGGCGTAGTCGAAGGGCCGAGCCCGGAGGTCAGCCAGCGGTACGCACCGCCCCAGGTCGGATCGAAGATCGGCGAGGTCGACGTCGCGCGGGCGCCGCCCGGCAGCGCGACCGACGCGGTGGAGTCGGAGGTGCGATAGGCGACCGCCCACGCCCGCGCCGGTTGGGGTGCCGTCGAGGTCGCGAGTTGCAGCAGCAGTTTGCCGGTTGCGTCCTGCGTGACGCTCAGAACCGTGTGCCCGGCCGGCACCTCGGTGCGATAGGTCAGAAACGCCGGCTCGCGCAGCGTGCGCATCCGCGCGAGGGCCAGTGCGTAGTAGGCGCGCGCCGACGGTGGTGCGGTAGCGCGCGCGACACCGCACGCGAGCCCCGCGAGCGCGAGCGTTGCCAGGGCGATGGTACGAATCAGGATCGCTCTCCTTCATGGGCCGACGCACGTCGACGAGTTGGGCCGCGCTCGCGCCGCGCGCGAGTTCGGTTGCGCCGCCGGGCGGGCAGTCTCAACCTATGCGAAAATAGCGAACGTCGTATGCGACGTCCGCGAGAATGGTGGGCGGTACATGGATTGAACATGTGACCTCTTCCGTGTCAAGGAAGCGCTCTCCCACTGAGCTAACCGCCCACGCTGCGCGGCCGTCCTGCTTCGTCGTCCGCACCGGCGGCCCTGCTCGCACGGCGCATGCAATCGGTGCGGCTGCGTTTGACACGACTTTCGTCGCCGTGATAGAGTCGACCGAACACCACTCGTTCCGTCGCCGTAAGGAGGGCTCGATGTCCGTCAGCATTTCGTTCGATACCGTCGCGCAACCGCGCGGCAACTGGACGCTTCGAGGTCCTTCGACGCTCGCGACGTAGCGCTACGCGCGCCCCGTTCGTTCGTCCGAAGGCCTCCGGATCGTCCCGGAGGCTTTTTTTTGTTGCAGTCATTGTTGAAAAAGCGAGGCTCGTCGTGGAACTCTGGCTCGAGGCCGAGGTCCGCGCTCGCCGTGAGGACGCGCTTGCCGCCGCCGCGCGCCGCCGGTTGATCCGGTGCGCACGGCGCGCGCGAGAGCGACGCTCGCGCCGAGCGTGGAAGGCAAAATGGAACTGGTTGGGATGGGCGAAGTGGCGCGCATGGAGCGATTGATGCCGATCCGCGAACTCTTGCGCGTGCCGTCGCCCGCCCCGACGCCGCAGGCGCTCGCCCATGACGGCGAGCGCCTGTGGATGGGGTCGTGGACGACGCAGCGTTTCTACGGAATCGCGCCGCGAAGTTTCACGGTGTTCGAGGAGGCCAACGTGCCCGGACGTCCGGTCGGTGCGGTATCGGTCGGCGAAGAGCTGCGGGTGTTGTGCAGCGAGGGCGGTGACGCGGATCACCGTTTCATTCGACGCTACATTCCGGGACACGGGTTCAAAACGCACGATGCGTATCCGGCGCCCGAAGACACGGGCTCGTTCGTGGCGTACGACGGCGAGCACGTCTGGCTGAGTCAGCGCTACAACCGGCGCATCTTCGAACTCGACGCCCGCTATCGCCCGCAGCGCGAGATCGGCGCACCCGCGCAGGTTCTCGGGATCGCCTGGGTGAGCGCGCGGCTCTACTGCTCGCTGTGGTACGGCAAGGACGGCGGCGCAAAAATCGGGCGGCTCGAGCGCAGCGGGAGCATCGAGCCGATTGCCGACGTACCGTTTGCGGCCATTTCACTCACCCATGACGGCGCGCGCTTTTGGAGCAACGACACGCGCGCCGACGAAATCGTCGCCTTCACCCTCGACTAGCCGGGATTCGCTGCCGAGGCCGCGCGGACGGCGTGGCGCGCGATGGCAACGGCCGCCTCGAGCCCGACGCGCTCGCTATCGATCACCAGGTCGTAGTTGTGGGCGTCGTAGAGGTCGCTCTCGAAGAAGTGTGCGACGTAGCGACGGCGCAAGTCGTCGGTGCGACGAACGCGTAGCTCGGCTTCCTCGCGATCGATGGCAAAG
>DAIDGS010000201.1 GCA_027459845.1 Vulcanimicrobiota bacterium
AGCGCCGAATACGTGCGCAAGCAGGGCATGCAACTCGCCTCGAAGATGCGCTACGTCGCCGCGCAGTTCGACGCGCTGCTCGAAGACGACCGCTGGTTGCGCTACGCCGCCCATGCCAACGCGATGACCGCTCGCCTGCACGAGCGCATCGCCCACCTCGACGGCGTTCGGATCACGCGCCCGGTGCGCGCCAACGCGATCTTCGCCACCCTCGATCGCGCCGCAGCCGAGCGCTTGCGTGCGCGCTTCTTCTTCTACGACTTCGATCCGGTGCTGCCGGAGGTGCGCTGGATGACGCACTGGGCGACGCAAAGCGCCGACGTCGATGCCTTCGTATCGGCCCTGGAACGCGCCCTGCGCGACGCCCGCTCCTAACGAGCTACGCCGTCCAATCGAGCATCGCGTTCCACTGCGGCTTGGGGAAGCGCTGCTTGCTCTTGATCGCTTCGACGTACTTGCGTTTGCCGGCACGGTTACCTTTGCCCAGCATCAGCCCGCCGACCAGACGATCTTGCCAAAAGAACAGCGCGCGATACCACTTCTTTTCGCGGTCGATCTTACGCGCGATTTCGAGATCCGGCTGCAGATCGGTTCCCAAGCCAAACTGCGTGATCGTCTGACCCTTGAAGAGCAGCGACGAGTACTCCGGAACGTCGTGATAGAGTTCGCTGCCGCCCATCATGTTTTGCGCGACCACCTTGCCGTGTGCACCGGCGTTGTTCCAGGTGCCCATCCGGTAGCGCATCTCGAGGATCGGATCGTAGAAGTCGGCCACGTCGCCGGCGGCGTAGATGCCGCGCACGTTGGTTTCCAGACGGTCGTCGCAGAGGATCCCGTTGCGGCTGGTGGCGATTCCACTGCCGTCGCACAGTTCGGTGTTCATCGTGAGTCCGAAGCCGTAGGCGTAGCATTGCGCCTCGATCTCCAGTCCACGCGCCGTGCGCACCTTCGTGATGGCGCCGTTGGAACGAACGAACTCGGCGACATCCTCGCCGTAGTGCATGTGAACGCCCTGCTCGCGGGCGGCGTCGTCGAGCAGCACGCCGGCTTCTTCGTCGATGATGCGGTGCAGCGCCCGTGGGCCACGCATGACCCAGTGCGTCTCGAGGCCGCGTGCCGAGAACGCCTCGGCGAGTTCGTAGGCGATGAACGAGCCGCCCACGGCAACGGCCGCACGGCTGCGGTCGATCTGCTCGGAGATCGCCCGCGTATCGTCGAGGTACTGAAACGGGAAGATGTTCGCGGCGCCTTCGGCGCCCGGCTTGCCGGTCGGGTTGGGGCGCCCGCCGGTCGCCAACAGCAGCGCATCGTACGGATAGCTCGCGGCGCCGGCATGGACGACGCGCTCCTCGGGCACGATCCGCTCGACGCGCGTTTCGAGCTGCAGCGCGATGCGATGTTCCGCGTGCCAGGCCCGGTCGCGGATCATCACCTTGGCTTCGGGGATTTGCTTGCGCAGCATCGGCGGGAGCGAGATCCGATTGTACAGCGTGTAGGGCTCGTCGCCGAAGAGCGTGATCTCGCATGCGGGATCGTGGCGGCGCAGTTGCTCGGCCGCGGTCGTTCCGGCAAAGCCGTTGCCTACGATGACGTAGCGACGTACATCCGAACTCATGACCAGGCTACCGTTCGGCATCGAGCGAAGTCGTCTTGCATGGACGCCCGCCTCGTCCACCTGCTCGGCTCGTTGATCGGCGCCCGCAACCGCTACGTGCTCGCGCGCCTCGAGTTTGCCCTGCGCCATCCGCAGGTTGCGCCGCCGCCGACGATCGGCGCCTTAGGCGATGCATCGGAGCGCTCGCTCCGTGAGGCGTGGCCGATCGTCGAGGAGCAGCTGGATGCCGCGCTGCGTTACACCAACACGCTCGAACGCTCGCGCAGCCGCACGCTCGCGCTCGATCTCCCCTTTCGTTCGCTGCGCGGAACGCTCCGCGAAATGGACCAGTACGCCCGCGCCATGCGCTGGGTGCTCACCGTCACGCAACGCGAGTAGCGTTCCCCGTTAGGGGTGCAGGCCGAGCGCCACCATCATGCGATACGCGACGCCGAGCGCGCGTTCGTCGATGTCGTAGCGCGCGCTGTGCTGCGGCTCGAACCCGATCTCGGGACCGCGCACGCCGACCACGAAGTAGGCTCCCGGGCGCAGTTCCTGCATGTAGGCCATGTCCTCGGCCCAGAGCATGAGATCGGCCGGATACACGACGTTCTCGGCGCCGACCACCGCGTCGCCGACGGTGCGCACGATTGCGTTCATCGCAGGGTCGTTCACGGTCGGCGGGTAGCCCCAGAGATACTCGAAGGTGTAGTCCAGGCGCAGCGCATCGCAGATGCCTTCGACGATGCGCTCCATCCGCTCCGGGACCGCGGCGCGGACCGCCGGATCGAAGCTGCGCACCGTACCGCGCAGCTCGGCGCGATCCGGAATCACGTTGAAGGTGGTGCCGGCGTGCAGCGACCCCACCGTCACGACCAGCGGATCCTTCGGGGCGACCTCGCGGCTGACGATCGTCTGCAGCGCACCGACCAACTGCCCGGCGGCAACGATCGGATCGACCGAAAACTGCGGCATCGCGCCGTGGCCGCCCTTGCCGAGCAGGGCGATATCGAAGCGGTCGGATGCGGCGAAGAACGCCCCGTCGCGCACGCCGATCTTTCCGACCTCGAGCCCGCTGTAGAGGTGTAGCGCGAACGTGCGATCGACGTGCGGACTCTCCAGCGCACCCTCTTCGATCATCAGCTTGTTGCCGGCCGGCCCCTCCTCGCCCGGCTGAAAGCAGAAGACCAGGGTGCCGCAGACCTCCTCGCGGCGGCGCGCGAGTGCGCGCGCGGCCGCCAGCAACACCGCCATGTGGCCGTCGTGGCCGCAGGCGTGCATTGCGCCCGAACGCTGCGAACGATACGGGACGTCGTTGGTCTCGTCCATCGGCAGCCCGTCCATATCGGCGCGCAGCAGCGTGACCGGCCCCGGCTTGCTGCCGCGCAACGTCGCCAAAATGCCCGTCTTGGCAACGCCGGTGCGGAGATCGCGCAGATCGAAAACTTCGAGCAGTTCGCGTTCGATGAACGCGGCCGTCTCATACTCTTCGAGCGAGAGTTCGGGGTGAGCGTGGAAGTGCCGCCGGTAGCGTATCAGCTCTTCGGTCGGCACCTCGATCGAAGGCGGCGCCATCATGGCGCGGGAGTACGGGCTCGCCCCGGTCCGTTCCCGCCGCGAACCGGCGCGCTCCGCGTGAGGCCGGGGCGGGATGCGCTAGCGGGGGATGAACGCCGAAACAAACAGATAGTAGCCGGGCGCGGGCTTACAGAACGCTCGCCCCGCAGCGTACTCCGTAAGCGTTGCCGACCGCAGGGACGCAAGATCGAAGGCCTCGATTCCCGAGGGCTGATACACCCAGGCTCCGTCTACGTGGCCTTGCGCCGAGATGGCAACCTCGACGAACGTCGCGCGTCGCTCCCAAATCCTGAAGGTGCGGGGCCAGTTCAGGCCGGCAACCGCGATTACCCGCGCGTTGGTAAACGGGTGTCGACACGCGGTCGATAAGGGGGCGGGGATCGGTTGCGCAATCGCGACGGTATCGCCGGGTCGCGGGGTCGCCGACAGGTCGATGCGTGCGGCGCTCACCCTCACGGCAACGTCGGGGCTGGTGAATCGGTCGGGTATCCCGAGACCCGCAATCGGCGGACACGCTACGGTTCCCTTCGCAGCCCAACCGAAGGGGCCGTCACCGAAGGCTCGAGCGCTCGCCACCCACCACATGCTCGCCGTCGTCACCCCAGCCGGAAAGCGTGCGAATAACTCCGGCGATACGGCGGTGGTCCGCTCGAACGCATTTTCGGCCGTCCGATACCGCACGCGTCCCGCCGTCAGCGCGATATCGGTGAACGGGATCGTAAACCATCCCGCCTTGGTTTGCACGTCGATGCTTCCACTCACCGTTCGGGCCGAGTGGGCACGCAGTTCGAACGAGTAGAGCGTCGACGCGGCGCTCGTCAGACGCTCGGAGCCGCCGACGCGCGCCGGACAGTATTCGAAAGGGCCGGACGTCGCGAGCGCCGCGGACGGGCAGAGGACCCACGCTGCCCCGGTGAGCATCGCCACCGTCAAAACCATCCGCAGCACCGGCATCGTTAGCGACCCGTGTAGTCTAAGACGACGAGATAGTTGCTGACGACGGGCGTGCACAGGAACCGCGCCGGCACGTAGCGTGCGGCTTCGGCTACCCCGAGCGCGGCGTAGTCGATACCCTTGATCCCGCTCGACTTCCAAACGCGCGCTTTGACCAGAAGCCCGTCGGAATCGATGAAGACTTCAACTTTTGCGGTGCGTGGGCGAAAGCCGTAAAACCCCGTCAACGGCGACAGCGCATGCAGCGCACGCGCCTGTATGTAGGGTTTGCCGCAGGTCAGCGGTGGGAGTGCTTGATCGAACCGTGCGGCGATCGTCGCCGTCGGCGAGCGCGGCCGATTGGGTTGCGTGCACGCGTGGCACGCCTGCATCACCTGGACCCATGTCGGGCATTGGTACGGCGCACCGCCGCCCAAGGCAACCGTATCGAGAAAGACGTAGCGTACCGCTTGCGTGCTCGGGATGGTGATCAGGATCGGCCCCGACCACCCAACTCCGCCTTTGCGGGTGAGTGCGACCTTCCGGAGTTTCGCGCGATAGGCGGAGGACGCCGTCACCAGGACGACGTCGGCATCCAGCAGGCGCGCGGCTTCGTACGTGTGGATGGCAACTATGGCGTTCGCCTGAGGTCGATCGGACCAGGCACCGGCGGCGGTATCCCACGGGTCGGCTCGAAGCGTCGCGGGACAGAACGGATTGTGCCAGCCGCCCGCGCTGGGGGTCGGCGTCGACTGGGGTGTCGCCCAGCCCGGCGTTGCCGCGCCGACCACACCAAATCCCGCGCCGACGGCGACGAGAAGCGCCAGCACACCCGCACCGACTTTTCGCACACGCGCGCTTTCCCACGCGGCAACGCTTGCTTCCTGCACGCAGGATTTCGTCGCAGCTTCGAGCGAGTTAGATGGCTCGGCGGCCGTGCGTACGAGGCCGCACCTTCTTTACACTCTCTGTAGGACCACGAGCGATGGCGAAGACCGACACGAAGGGCCGAGCGCTGGACCGGCACGGACTGAGCAACGACCAACTGCGCGCGATCATGCGCACGATGCTGATGCAACGCCAGTTGGACAACCGCGGCTTTCAACTCAACCGCCAGGGCAAGGTGCCCTTCGCGCTGGGGAGCGAGGGTCACGAAGCCCTGCAGGCCGGTGCCGCCATGGCATTCCGGCGCGGCAGCGACATCCTCGCACCGTACTATCGCGATCTAGGGTTGGCCGTCGGGATCGGGTTGAGCCCCTTCGAGATCATGCTCTCGATCTTCGCCCGCGCCGAGGACCACAACGGCGGACGCCAGTTTCCCAACCACTATTCGTCCAAGCGCGCCGGGCTGATGTCGTTCTCGTCGATCCTGGCCGCGCACATCCCGCACGCCGTCGGCGCGGCCTTCGCGCTACAGTACCGGGGCGAGAAGAATCGCGCCGTGCTGGCGACCTGCGGCGACGGCACGACCAGCGAAGGCGAGTGGCACGAGTCGATGAACTTCGCTGCCATTCACCGGCTGCCGATGGTGATGCTGGTCGAGAACAACGAATGGGCGATCTCCACCCCGCTCGACCGGCAGATGGGACAGCCCGAAATCTGGAAGCGCGCCGCCGGGTACGGCATCCCGGGCGAGCGCTTCAACGGCTTCGATCCGATCGAAACCTACGCCGTCGTGAACGCCGCGCTGGAGCGCGCGCGCACCGGGGGCGGTCCGACCCTGCTCGAAGGGATGTGCTACCGCTTTCTCGCGCACTCGACCGACGACAACGACATGACCTACCGCACCAAAGAAGTCGTCGCCGAGCACCGCAAGCAGGACCCGGTTCCACGCTTCGAAGAGGTGTTGATCGAGCACGGCATCATGACGCGCGTCGACATCGATGCGATGAAGAAAGACGTTTTACGCGAGACCAACGAGGCGACCGACCGCGCCGAGGCACTCCCGTACCCGGCCCCGGCCGAACTCTATACCCACCTCTACGAAGGAGCCTGGCAGCCGTGGCAGTGAGCACGCAATCCTCGACCGTGATGAATAACGTCGAGGCCGTCCGCGCAACCCTCTACGAGGCGCTCAAGAGCGACGAGCGCGTCGTCATCCTCGGCGAAGACGTCGGCGCACGCGGCAACGTCTTCCTCATCACCAAGGATTTCATCGACGAGTTCGGGCCCAACCGCATCATCGATACGCCGATCGCGGAAGCCTCGATCGTCGGCATCGCCATCGGCATGGCGATGGAAGGGCTGCGCCCGATCGCCGAAATCCAGTTCGCCGACTTCATCTATCCGGCGTTCAATCAAATCGTCGGCGAAGCCGCCAAGACGCGCTATCGTAGCAACGGCGAGTATACCTGCCCGCTGGTGATCCGCACGCCCTACGGCGGCGGCGTACGCGGCGCGCTCTCGCACTCGGTCTCGATCGAAGCGCTCTTCTACCACGTTCCCGGGCTGAAGATTCTCGCGCCGGCCTTCCCGGCCGACGTCAAGGGCCTGCTCAACGCCGCGATCGACGACCCCGATCCCGTGCTCTTTCTCGAACACAAGAAGACCTATCGCTTGATCAAAGGCGAAGTTCCGAGCGGGCACTACACCATTCCGATCGGTAAAGCCAACGTCGTGAAGACCGGTTCGCAGTTGACCGTCGTCTCCTACGGACTCTACGTGCACTGGGCCCTCGAAGCCGCACAAACGCTCGAAAACGAAGGGCTGTCGGTCGAAGTGATCGACCTGCGCTCGATTCGACCGATGGACAAGACGACGATCCTGACCAGCGTCGAGAAGACCCGCAAACTGTTGATCGTCCACGAAGACAACAAGTTCGGCGGCATCGGCGCCGAGATCAGCGCGATGGTGGCCGAGGAGGCGCTCTTCCATCTCGACGCGCCGATCCGCCGTCACTGCGCCCCCGACGTGCCAGCGATGGGATATGCCGAGACGTTGGAACACGAGTACATGTCGTCGCCGGCGAAGATGGCCGAGGCGATGCGCGCGCTAGTGAGGTTCTGAACATGGCGACCACGATTACGATGCCGCAGCTCGGCGAAACGGTGACCGAAGGGACCGTCGCGCAGTGGCTCAAGAAAGTCGGCGACACCGTCGAAAAGTACGAAGCGTTCGTCGAGGTTTCCACCGACAAGGTCAACGCCGAAGTGCCGGCGCCGGTCACCGGGACGATCCGCGAGATGCTCGTTAAAGAAGGCGAGACCGTCGCGACCGGAACGGCGATCGCGATCATCGACGAAGTCGGCGCCGCCGCCGACGCGACAGCGCCGAGCGCCCCGGCCGCGCCCGCAGCGCCGAGCGCGCCGGCGGTGCATGCCGCGCCGAACCCCCCACCGGCCGCGTCGAACGGCCACGGCGCGAAGGCCGCTGCTGCCGCGCCGCCCTCCAACGGTTCGCCCGACGATGCCTTGCGCGGCGCCTCGCCGGCCGTGCGCCGGCTCGCCCGCGAACACGCGGTCGACGTGCGCACCATCGCCGGCACCGGCGCGAACGGACGCGTCACCGCGCAGGACGTGCTTACGGCCGCGCGCCTCGGCCCGGCCGCCGCAGTCGGTCAAGCGATCGCCGTCGGCACCAACTTCGCGGCCAGCGGCCCTCCCGCAGCGTTCGCCGCAGC
>DAIDGS010000202.1 GCA_027459845.1 Vulcanimicrobiota bacterium
CGCCGCGCGAGGTCGTGGCTCGCGTCAAAGCGGTGCTGCGTCGCTGCGGCGCACCGGCACCCGAGGCGCCGACGCTGCTTGCCTACGGCCGCCTCGAAGTCGATAGCGCGGCGCGCGAGGCGCGCGTCGACGGGCATCCGGTTGCGTTGGCGCCGCGCGAACTCGCGCTCTTAATCGAACTGGCCGAGAATCCGGGCGTCGCACTCTCGCGCGCGCGGTTGCTCGAAAAGGTCTGGGGCTACGATTTCGCCGGCGACGAACGCACCGTCGACGTTCACGTTCGGCGCTTGCGCGCCGCGCTCGAGGAGGCGCACCGCCTCCCGCCGGTGCTCGCGACGGTGCGTGGTTTCGGCTACAAGTTCGTGCGCCCGTGAGCGCGGTCGGCCTCACCCACTTTGCCGAGCAGGTGCGGGCGCGCGTGCGCGCCGGCGCCGCGGTGCCGCTGCTGATCGTGCGCGTCGATACTCCGGCCGAGCGTGAAGGCGCCACCGTCGCCGCCTTCGAACGCGCCGCCCGGCGCGTGGTGCGCGCCTGCGATCCGATCGTCCACGCGCCCGGCGATCCGCACTACGCGGTTGCGATGCTGGCGCCGGCGCGGGCCGGCGCCGCACCCTCGCCGCGCGACGTCCGCACCGCGCTCGAACGGCTGGCGGCCGCGATGGGACGCGATCTCGATGTGGCGATCGATCGCGGTTGGGCGCTGCTCACGCGCACTGCCGAGGTGACCGCGCTGCCGCTCGTCTTCGCCGAAGGTTTGGCGCGCGGCCGGCGCGAGCGCGACCGGCGCGACGTGCTGGCTACGGTCGGTCACGAGTTGCGCACGCCGCTCACCGCGATTCGCGGCTATGTCGAGACGTTGCTCGAAGAGGAACTCGATCGCGCCACGCGCCGTCAGTTCTTGCAAACGGTCAAGCGTGAAGCGCTGCGGCTCGGTCGTTTGGTCGACGGCATGCTGGAGTTCTCGATGCTCGATCTCTCGGCCGCGCTGGGCGGCACGTGCGAGGCCGGCGAGGTGACGGCCGCCGTCGCCGATGCGTTGCTGCCGTTGGCGCGCCGGCGCGGCGTGCGCATCGCGTGCCGGGCCGACGGCCCGGTGCCGCTGCGCATCGATGCCGATGCCTGCACGCAAGCCGTGCTCAATGTGGTCGAAAACGCGGTCAAGCACGGGCGTCACGGCGGGTGCGTGGCCGTCGCCGCGCGCATCGAGGGAGCCTACGGTCGCATCGACGTCGACGACGACGGCCCCGGCGTCGCCGGCGAGGAGCCGCATTCGCTCTTTGCGTTCGGCGCGCGCGGCCGCAGCGCGCGCACGCGTCCCGGTTTCGGCATCGGCCTGGCCATCGTCGAGGCGATCGTGATGCGTGCAGGCGGACAGGCGCGCGCCGCCCGCTCGCCGCTCGGCGGCGCACGCTTTAGCCTGTTCTTCCCGATCTCCACGTCGAGTTGACGGTCGCGCGCCTGCTACGCGCTCACCATCCGCACGTCAAGATCGAGCTGCTCACCGTCGTGCGGCCGGCGAGAGCAAGGCGTACGTGGTCGCAAACGTGGTCGCCCGCGGCCATCCGATCGGGTCGACCGTCGCGGTGTCCAGGCCGAACCTGCGCGAAATGCGCTGCAGCATCGCGGTTGCGGCGTCCTTCGACTGCGCCGTTCGCGCCTCGGCCGTCTCTGCGCGCACGCCCTCTTACCGTACGTGCACGAGGACGGCGCTGATGTTATAGCGGTAGTCAGGGATGAAGTTGAGGAACCACGCTTCTTCCCACACGGCGACGTACGGGTGGTCGGCCCATGGATAGTTTGGGTCGAAGTTCGCACGCAACAACAGGAGCGGGTTGCCGGCTCCGTTGCCGGTCTGCCTTTGGTTTGTGACGACCGAACCATCGACGTTCGAATGGTCCACGCCGCAGAATGAATAGTGCGGCCGATACCAATAGAGGTCGTTGGCGCCGACTGGGGCGCTGTAAATAAACGAGTACTCGGTGGGTAAGCGCGTCTCGGTGCCCGCAGTCACGTCAACCACAGCTGTGTCCTGGTAATCGCGCGGATTGCAACTAAACGCATAGTTTGGGCGAATACGCGGCGATGCATTCCCGATGTTCGACGGGATCGCGCTCCCGACCACGTTCTCGTGTTTGGTGATCCGGGTCGTCAGGGTGAGCGTTCCGGTATCGTAGGTGCCGCCGCCGGCCGTCTTGAGTGTGAGCCTTCCGCTGCCGCCCGATGCGCTCAAGCCGCTCGCCGTTGCAATAAGACGGCCCTGATGTGTCCTCTTGAACGCAAAGGAGTCGCTGCTGAAATCCGGCGCTGCCGTCAGGGTTGCGCTGTCGCTCCCGACCAGCGGCTTCCCCTGGATCGACGTTACGAGGTAGACGCAACCGGTTTGCCGCAGCTTTTTCAGCCGATAGGTTCCGACGTACACATAGACGTCTTCCACCGGAGGGCTCGGCTCGCTCGTCGGCGAGGCCGACGGTGCCGTGGTAGGCGTCAGCTTCCCCTCGGCCCAGGTGCCGTCGATGGTCGAGTAGGTACCGTTCTTCACCTCGCCTGCGGAATCCATAATGATATAGGTCCCGGGAAACTTCGCCACGCCGGCCTTACAGTCGGGCAGATGCGTCGTGCGCGGCGATCCCGGCAGGGTTGCTTCGTGCGCGACCATTGGCAACGAGGCCGGTGCGGACATCGGCGGAGCGTAGTTCGCACCGCCGTGACACGCCGCCAGGATCCCCGCGGCCGCAACGATGCCGAACAAACTCCTCGAAAACGGCCTGCCCATCTCTGTCTCCTCGCTATTTTAGCGCAGCGTCTTTCAGACTCACCCGCGCGCATTCCGCTTCACGGAAGCGCAACGGGAATCTTCTCACCCCCACCGCCTAAACGGAACTGGACCGGAATTGATTGCGCTTGGGCAATGCTCGCGCGCCGCCGAGGTGACCGCGCTACCGCTCGTCTTCGCCGAAGGGCTGGCGCGCGTGGCCGCAGCGCGCGCACGCGTCCCGGTTTCGGCATCGGCCCGGCCATCGTCGAGGCGATCGTCGTGCGTGCAGGCGGGCAGGCGCGTGCCGGCCGCTCGCCGCTCGGCGGCGCACGCTTTAATCGGTGCTTCCCCGGCGGGCGAGCGGAATCGGCGAGCCCCGCGTCGTAGACAATCGCCCGTGACTGAGTCCCGGGCGGCCTTTGCACATGCCAGCGAAGCGGAGCTGGCCGGACTCTTCGACTCCCATCGCATCGCGTGGTCTTACGAACCGCGCCGCTTTCCGATTCGCTTCGATGGCCGCGGCCGCGCCTGCGAGTTCTTCACGCCCGATTTCTACTTGCCCGAATACGATCTCTACGTCGAGTTGACGGTCGCGCGCCCGCTGCGCAACACGCGCAAAAACCGCAAGCTGCGGCTGCTGCGCGCCCACCATCCACACGTCAAGATCAAGCTGCTCACCCGTCGCGATGCCGAGCGCGTCTTTGCCGGCCGCGCCCAAGGGCGGGCGGCGTGATCGGCGAGCTGCTCTTTTCGGCCGGCGCCATCGCGCGCCGCGTCGACGAACTGGCCGCGCAGATGCGGGCCGATTACGCCGGCCGCGTGCCGGTCTTCTTGGGCGTGCTCACCACCGCGTTGCCGTTTCTGGCCGACCTGGTGCGCGCCTTCGCCGGCGAGTGCGAGATCGACGTGATCGCGCTGCACCGTCCGCGCGAAGGTCCGGCGATCGCGCTCGACCGCCTGCCGCAGATTCCGCTGGCCGCGCGCGACGCGATCGTGGTCGACGGCACGATCGACACCGGCATGACCCTGCACTACGTGCTGAAGATGCTGCAGCCGTTGCGCCCGGCGTCGCTGGCCGTCTGCGCGTTGCTCGATCGCCCGCACCGCCGCCTCGCCGACGTCACGATCGCCTACCGCGGCTTTACCGTGCCCGACGTCTACGCCGTCGGCTACGGCCTCGGCTATCGCGGCCGCTACCGCGAGTTGCCCGCGCTCTACGCGCACGCCGCGTGGCCGTCGTGAGGCGCGCGCTGCGCGGTCTCGCGCTGCTGCTCGTGGCGACGCTCGTCGTGCTGCCGCTGCGCGCGCCGGCGCTCGAACTGCGCTCGATCGAGCGCGCCGCCGCCGACTACCGCAATCCCAACGTGCATCTCGAGGAGATGTTCCGCGCGGCGCTGCTCGATACGGGCAACCTGGCGCAGATCGCCCCCGACGGCACCGCCTACATCAAAACCGGCGACATCCCGGCCGAGTGGTTGCGCGATGCCAGCGCCCAGGCGCGTTCGTACCTGTTCTTTGCCAAAGACGATCCCGACGTGCGCACGCTCTTGCGCGGCATCATCGCGCGCATGGCCAAGTACGTGCAGATCGATCCCTACGCCAACGCCTTCACGCTCGACTATCACGTCTGGGAGCAGAAGTTCGAGCTGGATTCGCTCGCTTATCCGATCACGCTGGCGTGGAGCTACTGGAAGACGACCGGCGACACGTCGATCTTCACCGGCAGCTTCGCGAAGATGCTCGACGTCTCGCTGGCCACGATGCAGCGCGAGCAAGATCATCCGCGCGACTCCTCGTACACCGAAAAGGAGCTGCCCGACGGCGGCAAAGGGCGGCCGGTCGGCTACACCGGCATGATCTGGACCGGCTTTCGCCCCTCCGACGACGCCTGCTACTACAACTTTTTGATTCCCTCCGAAATGCTCGCCGTGGTCGCGCTGGGCGACATGGCCGAGATCGAACAGGACGTCTATCACAACGTGGTCAAGGCCAGCGCCGCCCGCGCGCTGCGCGACGACGTGCAGCACGGGATTCAAACCTACGGCCTGGTGCTGGTGCCCAAGTACGGCTACATTTATGCCTACGAGGTCGACGGTCTCGGCCACGCGATTCTCACCGACGACGCCAATATCCCCAGCCTGCTCTCGGCGCCGTACATCGGCTACACCACCACCTCCGACCGCTACTACCAAAACACGCGCCGCTTCTTGCTCTCCCAGGATAACCCGTCGTTCTATCAGGGCACCTACGCGCGTGGCATCGGCAGCTACCACACGCCGGATCACTGGGTCTGGCCGCTGGCGCTCATCATGCAGGGCCTCACCACCACCAATCCGGCCGAGAAGCAAGACGTGCTCAATCAACTCCTGGCGAGCGATCCGGGCGATCACCTGCTGCACGAGTCGTTCAACCCCAACGATCCCAAGCAGTTCACGCGCGAGAGTTTCGGCTGGCCGAATGCGCTCTTCGCCGAGTTCGTGATGACGCAGTTCCAAGGCGTCTCGGAGATCCCGATGGGCAACACCAGCGACCTGAAGTTCCGCTCCGAATAGCTCGTGGCGGTGCACGGTACGGCCGACGTCATCGTCGGCATTCAGTGGGGCGACGAAGGCAAGGGTCGCGTGGTCGATCTGTGGGCCGCCGAGTACGACGTGGTCGCGCGCTTCGGCGGCGGCGATAACGCCGGTCACTCGATCGTCGTCGGCGACGTCGAGGTGGCGTTGCGCATCGTGCCCTCGGGCGCGCTCAATCCGCACGCCGAGCTGTTCGTCGGCAGCGGCACGGTCGTCAACCTCGAGGGGCTGCTCGGCGAACTCGATCGCCTGAGCGCGATCGGCGTCGACGTCGCGCGCGTGCGCGTCGCCGACCGCGCCCACGTCGTCTTCGCGTACCACGCCAGCCGCGATCGCGCGGCCGAGCGCGCGCGCGGCGCCGGCCGGCTCGGCACCACCGGCCAGGGCATCGGGCCGGCCTACGTCGATAAAGTCGCGCGGGCCGGCATCCGCATGGCCGATTTGGCCGATGAGCCGGCGCTGGTCGAGAAACTGCGCGCGCAGCACGCGCTGGCCGCGCCCGACGATCCCGAGCTGCTTCCGCTCGATGCGCTGATCGAGCGCACGCTGGCGGCCGCCCGCCGGCTGCGCCCGCACGTGGTCGACGGCGTCGCCTTCATCCACGATCGCCTGGCCGCCGGCCGGCGCATTTTGATCGAAGGCGCCCAGGGGACGCTGCTCGACGTCGGCTTCGGAACCTATCCGTACGTCACCAGCTCGCACACCATCGCCGGCGGTGCCTGCATCGGCCTGGGCATCGGCCCGGGTGCGATCGGCCAGGTGCTGGGCGTCGCCAAGGCCTACTGCACCCGCGTCGGCGACGGTCCGTTTCCTTCGGAACTGCACGATGCGCTCGGCGAGCGGCTACGCCGCCAGGGCGGTGAGTTCGGCACGGTCACCGGCCGGCCGCGCCGCTGCGGCTGGTTCGATGCGGTCGCCGGGCGCTACGCGGTGCAGCTCAACGGCTTGACCGCGATCGTCTTGACCAAGCTCGACGTGCTCACCGGCATCCCGCGCCTCGGCATCGTCACCGGCTACCGCGCCGGCGGCGCCGCGGTCGGCTTCGGCGCGGCCGCGCGCAGCGATCTCGCGCTCGAGATCGAGGAGCTGCCCGGCTGGGACGAACCGCTCGGCGCGGCACGCACCCTCGACGATCTGCCGGCCAACGCCCGCCGCTACGTGGCGCGGCTGCAGGAGCTGCTCGGCGTACCGTTCGCGGCGATCTCGGTCGGCCGCGAGCGCAACCAGCTGATCCGCGCGGCGGCACGCGCGTAAAGCTTCGCGCAGGGGATAAAAGGCAAGCATGAAGCGTCCGATACAGTCGGTAGTATCCCTTCGCGAACGGGTTCGCGCGGGGGTAGCGGCGCTGGGAAGGGATTCTCGGCGAGGCAGCCATGGCCGGCGGCGCTGGAAATAGGTGGAATAGAGCAGCGTGGACCGTTTCGTCTCGGCAGTCGGGGATGTACGCGGCCGGCTTGCGGCCCTTTGGGCGTCGCAGAACCGTCAGTCGCGCGTCATCGTCGCGTCCGTCGGCGTGGCCCTGGCGGTCGCGCTGGCGGTCTTGATTTTCGCCTACACGCGTCCGCCGCACTACGAGACGCTCTTCTCGAACCTGTCGTCGCAGGATGCCGCCGCCGTCACCGGCCGCCTCAAGGCCGACAAAGTGCCCTACCAGCTCTCCGCCGACGGCAAGACCGTCTTCGTGCCGGCGCAAGACGTCAGCAACGAGCGCGTCGCGATCGCCGGTGCCGGCCTGATCAAGGGCGGCGGGGTCGGCTACGAACTCTTCGATCGCACCAACTTCGGCATGACCCGCTTCCAGGAGAAGATCGACAAGACGCGCGCCATCGAGGGCGAGTTGCAGCGCACCATCGACGGCCTCGATCCGGTCGAGTCTTCGCGGGTCGCGATCGCCTCGCCCAGCCAGTCGCTCTACTCCACCACCCAAGAACCCACCACCGCCTCGATCGCCATCAAAACCAAACCCGGCCAGTCGCTCTCGCCCAACGAAGTCAAGGGCATCACCTTGCTGGTTGCCAACGCGGTCGAAGGGCTCAAGCCGGTCAACGTCACGATCGTCGATCAGAACGGCCAGATTCTGCTGCCCGGCCCGGGCGGCACCGAGGCCGGAACCAGCGGCTCGGGTGCGCCCGATGCGCTCAAGCTGACGCAGGAACAGTTGATCGCCAAGGAGCGCTACGAGTCGGCGCTGCAGCAGAGCGTCCAGTCGATGCTCGACGATACGCTCGGCCCGCACCGTGCGGTGGCGCGCGTCTCCACCAAGATGGATTTCGACGCCAACCAGAGCAACAGCAAAACCTACGCGCCGGCCGGCACCGTGCTCTCGCAGCAGTCGCAGCGCGAGTCGTATAACGGCACCACCCCGGTGCGCACCGCCGCCGGCGTCCCCGGCACCACCAGCAACATCGGCACCTATCAGGGGTTGCAGAACAACACCCAAAACGGGCGGTACAACGGCTCCAAGGTCACCACCAACTACGACGTCAGCGAGCAGTCCACCAAGCACATCGATGCGCCCGGCAAGGTCTTGCAGACCAGCGTCGCGGTGTTGGTCAACTCATCGCCGATCGCGCCCTCGTCAACCGCACCGGGCGCGCCGGCCTACGCGCTCACGCCCGCCAACGTCGTGCAGATCCGCAACGCCGTGATCGCCGCCGCCGGGCTCAATCTCGCGCAGGGCGATCAAGTCTCGGTCGAGGCGATTCCGTTCAATCCGGCGCTGCAGGCGCCGGTCCCGACCAGCACCACCACCACCGTGCTGGGCGTTCCGGTGTGGGTGCTGGCGGCGCTCGGCGGCATCGGGCTGCTCGCGCTGATCGGCCTGGCCGCAGTCCGCACGCGGCGCGGCCGCTTCGCGCCCAGCACCGATCTGCCGGCCTTCGATACCTCGCTGGCCGAAGAACTGCCCTCGTTCGAAGAGCATCCGATTCTGGAGGGCGCGCCCGGCATCGCCGCCCCGATTCGGTCGGCCGCCGATCTCACGCGCGAGCAGATGATCGAGTACGTGACCACCGTCGCGCAAGAGAATCCCGATAGCATTGCCAAGCTCGTGAAACTCTGGCTCGCCGAATGATGCAGGATTCGCCGATCGTCAACCTCTCCGGCACGGAGCACCTTCCGGAACCGCCGATCGGCACGCTGCCCGATGCCATCGGCGTCGAGATCTCGGGGCCCGAGAAGGCCGCCATCCTGATCATCACGCTCGGGCTCGAACTCTCCTCGACGATATTCAAGTTTCTGCGTCAGGACGAAGTCGAGCGCATCGTGCTCGAAATCGCCAAGGTCACCACCGTCTCGCTCGAAAAGCGCGATGCCGTCATTCAGGAGGCCTATCAGCGCGCAATCGCGCTGAAGTACATCAACGAAGGCGGCATCGAGTACGCCAAGGAGATTCTCGAGCGCAGCTTCGGCGCCGGCCAGGCCGACGACATGACCAGCCGCCTCTTCGCGGCGCTCAAGCACGGCAACCCGCTCGAACTCATCAAGAACACCGAACCGGCGCAGTTGCTGCAGTTCATTCAAGACGAGCATCCGCAGACGATCGCGCTGATCTTGGTCTACATGCAGGCCGAGCAGGCCGGCGCGGTGCTCTCGGCGCTGCCGCCCGATCTGCAGGCCGAGGTCGCGATGCGCATCGCAATCCTGCAGAAGACCGCTCCCGAAGTGCTGGAGCAGCTCGACGAGCTGCTCGGGCGCCGGCTCCTGGTCAGCGGTGCCGACTTCACCAAGGCGGGCGGCGTGCAGTCGTTGGCCAACGTGATGAACTTCGTCGATCGCGAAACCGAAAAGAACATTCTCGACGGACTCTCCAAGCGCGATCCGGAGCTGGCGACCGAAGTGAAGAACCTGCTCTTCGTCTTCGAAGATATCGCCAATCTCGACGATCGCTCGATCCAGCGCATCCTCAAGGAGGTCGACGGCAAGGATCTGGCGCTGGCGCTGAAGGCCGCCAACGAAGATTTGATGGCGCGCGTCTACAAGAACATGTCGAGCCGCGCCGCCGCCATGCTCAAGGAAGATATCGAGGTCCTCGGCCCGACACGCATGCGCGAAGTCGGCAAGGCGCAGATGCAGATCGTCGACGTCATCCGCACCCTCGAAGAAAACGGGCAAATCGTGATCGCGCGCGGCGCCAAAGACGAGCGGCTCGTATGATGGCTGCGACGGCTTCATTCCCGTTTTCTTCGAGCGGGGTCCCCGGCGGCGGCGCCGCTGGGGGCGCGCAGGTGCGCAGCACCGGAGCGCAGTGCAATTTCTTGGGGTCCCGCTCGGGCGCAGCCCGAGTGGGCAATGCGAAACTCCGGCTAAGGCCGCCCGGGTAGCCGCGATGGGGAAGATCGTTCGCGGGGCCGAGTTCGAGGCCGAGTGCTACGTCGTCCGCGTGCCCGAGCCGGTGGCGTCGGCACCGGCGCCGCCCGCCGATGGCGAACTCGACGCGCGCTTTGCGGCGCCGCTCGATTTCGAGCTCGCGCTACCACCGGCGATCGAACCGAGCGTCGATTGGGAGGCGGTCGTCGGCGACGCCCGCGCGCTGATCGATGCGGCCGCGACCGACGCCGAAGCGCTCCTGCGCGATGCCGCGACGCAGGCGCACGCGCTGGTTGAGTCGGCCCGCGCCGAGGCCGGTGCGATTCGCACGCAGGCGCAGACGGACGGCTTCGCCGAGGGCGTCAGCGCCGGCCGGGTGCAGATCGAGAGCGATCTGGCCGCGACCGTCGCGAACCTGCGCTCGGTCGTCGACGAGGCGCGCGCGCAGCGCAACAAGGTCATCGAGGACGCCGAACCCGAGATCGTCCGTCTGGCGATGTCGGTCGCCGAGCGCATCGTTCACGATCGCATCGCGGTCGATCCGTCGGTGGTGGTGGCCAACGTCAAGTCGGCGCTCACGCGCCTGGTCGGCCGCGAAGTCGTCACGCTGCGCGTCAACCCCGACGACGTCGAGACGATTCGCGCGCATCGCGACGCGATCGCCGGTTCCAACGACGTCGAGCGCTTGCGCATCGTGGAGGATCAGCGCGTCGATCGCGGCGGCGTGGTCGTCGAAACCGAGGCCGGGACGATCGATGCGAAGATCGGCACGCAGATCCGCGAGGCGCGCCGCACGATCGCCACCGGGACGCTCGCACCGGCCCAGGCCTCCTGAGCCGCGATGCGGCGAGCGCGCCGATGACCTACGCCTTTTCGGCCGATCCCTACGTCGATGCCGTGCGCAACACCGATCTGGTGCGTCAGTACGGCAAGGTGCGTCAGGTGATCGGCGTCGTGATCGAGAGCCACGGCCCCAACATGGCGGTCGGCGAAACCTGCGAGATCACCTATCGGCGCAACGCCACGCCGGTGCTCGCCGAAGTCGTCGGATTCCGCGACAGCAAGGTGCTGATCATGCCGCTCGGCGATCTGATGGGCATCGGCGTCGGCAGCGACGTGATGGCGCTGGGCGTACCGCTCGAGATCGGCCTCACCGATCGTCTGCTCGGGCGCGTGCTCGATGGACTCGGCCATCCGATGGACGGGCACGGCGCGATCATGGCCGAGGTCCGCAAGCAGGTGGTCGCGTCGCCGCCGCCGCCGCTCTCGCGCGCGCGCATCGCGCAACCCTTGGCGCTCGGCATTCGTGCCATCGACGGCACCCTGACCACCGGCAAGGGCCAGCGCGTCGGCGTCTTCGCCGGCTCCGGGGTCGGGAAATCGACCATCCTCGGCATGATCGCGCGCAACACCGAGGCCGACGTCAACGTGATCGCGCTGGTCGGCGAACGCGGCAAGGAAGTGCGCGCCTTCATCGAGCGCGATCTCGGCGAAGAGGGGCTGCGCCGCAGCGTGGTCGTGGTCTCGACCAGCGATCAACCCGCGCTGGTGCGCATCAAGGCGGCCTTCGTCGCCATGACCATCGCCGAGTACTTCCGCGATCAGGGTTTGGACGTCATGTTTATGATGGACTCGGTCACCCGCTTTGCGATGGCGCAGCGCGAGGTCGGCCTCGCAATCGGCGAACCGACCACGACGCGCGGCTACACGCCCTCGGTCTTCGCGACCCTGCCGCGCCTGCTGGAGCGCGCCGGAACCGCCGAACGCGGCACGATCACCGGCCTCTTTTCGGTGCTGGTCGACGGCGACGATATGAACGAGCCGATCGCCGACGCGGTGCGTTCGATTTTGGACGGGCACGTGGTGCTCTCGCGCAACTTGGCCTCGGCCAATCACTATCCGGCCATCGACGTGCTGCAGAGCGTCAGCCGCGTCATGCCCGACGTCGTCGATCGCAATCACTACTCGGCCGCCTCGGCGCTGCGCGACGTGCTGGCCGCCTATCGCGATGCCGAAGACTTGATCAACATCGGCGCCTACGTCTCGGGGAGTAACCCGCGGGTCGATCACGCGCTTGCCAAGATCGAGGGCATCCGGCACTTTCTGCGTCAGGGCATCTACGAGAGCGCCCCGTTCGAGCAGACCGTCACGGCGCTCCTGAGCGTGGCCTAGGAGCGGCGCGTGGCACGACGATTTCGCTTTCGCTTGCAGCCGGTGATGGAGCATCGCCAGCGCATCGAGGATGAGAAGAAGCAGGTCGTGGCGTTGCGGCTACGCGCGCACGTCGAGGCGTGCGCCGAACTCGATCGCTTGGACGAAGCCTTCCGCGCCGGGTCGCTTGCGATCCGCGAGGGTCACGCCGCCTTGGATGCCGAGGCGCTGCGCCTGCACTATAGCCACCTGCAGTTTCTGGATCGCTCGATCGACGCGCAGATCAAGCTTGTCGCCGAGCGGCTGGCGGCGCTCAACCGCGCACGCGCCGAGTTGCTGACCGCGCAGCGCGCTCGCAAGGTAGTCGAGCGATTGCGCGAGCGGCGCGCCGAGGCGCACCGCGCCGAGGAGTTTGCGATCGAGCAGCGCGAACTCGACGATGCCAACGCGCGCGCGCACGGACGCGCGCAGCTCTCGATGGGAGGTTCGCCGTGATCGTCACGCGCCGCCGGCGCAAGCCGTTCCCTTGGCGCCGCGTCGTTTTGCCGCTGATCGCCATCGCCCTGGTCGTCTTCGCGCTCAGTTGGGCGCCCTCGCGCAACGCGATCGCGAACGGCCCGCTCAAGCCGGCCTTCGGCGCGGTTGCGGGTGCCTTGACGCGCGTCGCAGCACCCTTCACTTTCGCCGCTCAAGCCAAGGCGATCGCCGGGCAGAAGCAGCAGATCGCGACGCTGCAGGCGCAACTCGCGAGCGCCCAAGCCGGCCTCGCGGCCAAGACCAAGGCGGCGGCTGCGCTGCAGGCGCAGATCGACCAGTTGCAGGCGCAAGCGGCGCAGGCCCGCAGCACCGCTGCGCTGCGCCCCGCACCCGGGCCGAGCGGCGCCGGTGCGGCCGCGCCCGGTGCGGCCTTTGCGCCCAGCGGCAACCTCTCGCCGGCGGTCGCCGCCGATCTGCGCCGTACCGGCTCGTACTGGTCGTCGATGGATCCGTCCAACGCGGCCAAGGTGGTGCAACGGTTACCGCCGTCGTACGTCGCGCAAGTCTTCGCCCAGATGTCCTCGGATGCGGTCGGTGCGATCCTCGACGCCCTGCCGCCGGCCTTCGCAGCGAAGCTGACCCAAGCCAATCCCACCATCGCGCATTGACCGGCGCGTGAGTCGAACGCCCCCGCGCTACGCGCTTGCGCGCACGCTCTCGGCCGACGTGCTGACGCCGATCGGTGCGTATCTGGCATTAGCCGACGCCGATGCGAGCTGCCTGTTGGAGAGCGTCGAGAGCGGTGGGCAAATCGCGCGCTTCTCGTTCGTTGGGCTGGCGTATCGCGCGGCGCAGAGCTTCGAGCAGGATGCCGATCTCGACGCGTGCGTGCGGGCGTTCTACCGCGCCCACCGCCCCGCCTCGGGCGCGCTCGCGGGCGGCGGCATCCTGCTGGCCTACGGCTACGACGCCGCGCGCACGGCGGCGCGCCTGCCCCCGCGTGCGCCCGATCCGCCGGTGATGCCCAGCGCCTACGTCGCCGCGCCCGCGACGTGGCTGATCTTCGACCACTACCGGCACGAGCTGACGATCTGGTCGTGCGGCGACGACGCGCGGACGATCGAGCGACGCATCGACGGCTACGTGGCGCGGCTCTTCGCCGATCCGCCCCGGCCGGCCGCAACGGTGCGGGCACGCGGCGCGGTGCAGGCCACGCTCGATCGCGCCGGCTACCTCGAACGCGTCGCGCGCGTGAAGGCGCACATCTACGACGGCGACGTCTATCAGTTACAGCTCGGCATTCGCTTCGCAGCCGAGCTCGACGGCGCGCCGTTCGATCTCTATCGCGCGCTGCGCCGGCGCAACCCCTCGCCCTACATGTTTTACGTCGAGGGCCCGTTCGGCCAGATCCTCGGGGCCTCGCCCGAGTTCTTGGTGCGCCTCGAAGGCCGCCGCGCGCGCATCCGGCCGCTGGCCGGCACGCGCGCCCGCGGCCGCGACGCCGCCGAGGATGCGGCCATCGCCGACGCCCTGCTGCACGATGCCAAGGAGCGCGCCGAGCACGTGATGCTGGTTGATCTGGGACGCAACGATCTCGCGAGCGTCTGCGAGTACGGCTCGGTGATGCCGACCGAGTTGTTGGCGATCGAGCGCTACAGTCACGTCATGCACATCGTCTCCGATCTCGTCGGCACGCTGCGCGACGGCTGCGACGGTCTCGATCTGCTGCGCGCCGGCTTTCCGGCTGGAACGGTCACCGGCGCGCCGAAGGTGCGCGCGATGCAGCTGATCGACGGGCTGGAGCCGGTGACGCGCGGCTTCTATGCGGGCAGCGTCGGGCGCTGGTCGTTCGACGGCGACTTCGACTCCTGCATCACACTACGTAGCCTGCACGTGCAAGGCGGCCGCGTCTTCTGGCAGGCCTCGGCCGGCATCGTGGCCGACTCCGATCCGGCCGCCGAATATGCGGAAGTGCTGCAGAAGACCGGCATCGCGCGCGCCGTGCTCGGCATCGAGGCGACGCCGTGAGTCGCCTGCTCTTCGTCGACAACTACGATAGCTTCACCTACAACGTGGTGCACCTGCTCGCAGCGCAGGGCGCGCAGCCCGACGTGCTGCTCAACGACGATCCGCGGTTGGGCGCAATCGATCTCGGCGCGTACGCCGCCGTCGCGATCGGCCCCGGACCGGGCACGCCGAGCGATGCGCCCGAGATGCTGGCGCTGCTGCGCCGCGCGATGGACCGCGGCATGCCGGTCTTGGGCGTCTGCCTCGGCCTGCAGGCGATCGGCGAGCTGCTCGGTGCCAAGGTCGTGCACGCCCCCGTGCAGATGCACGGGAAAGTCTCGCACATCGAGCACGACGGCAGCGGCATCTTCGCGGCGGTGCCCTCGCCGTTCGAGGCCACGCGCTATCACTCGCTCTGCCTCGATCCGGCCAGCATTCCCACCTGCCTGCGGGTCACCGCGCGCAGCGCCGACGGCGTGGTGCAGGCCATCGCCGACCGCACGCGACCGATCCACGCTGTGCAGTTTCATCCCGAATCGGTCCTCAGCCAACACGGCGACGCCCTGATCCGCAACTTCCTCGCGCTGACGTGAGCGCGCGTTTGCGGTAGGCCGTCGGAGCTTACCGGCGCACCGTGCGTCCGCGCCAGGTCAGCGCACCGCAGGCGCCGGCCAACGCGATTGCGACCGCAGCGATCGCCGCCAGCGCCGCCGAGATCGGCGTCAGCGCGACGCTCGCCGGTGTATGCCGCATTCGGGCGGCCAAGCTAAGGCGCGCCGCCAATCCGGCCGCGATCGCGATCGCCGCAGGCAGCGGCACGACCGCCAGCAACGCGTAGGGCAGCACGAACGCGACGATTTGCCAGCATGCAAAGAGGCCGCATGCCGGAATCCCGCCACCGGCGTAGAGCGATCGCCCTAAGCCCGCGACGGCGGCGCGCGGCGATCCGTACCCCGCGACCCGCGCAACGTCGGCGGCGCTGGCGAAGGCTACGGTGTAGCCGCAGCGCGTCAGGTTGCGCGCCAGCGCGACGTCCTCAACGACGTCGTCGATGACCGCGTGACCGCCGCATCGGCGGTACGCCTCGGCCTCGACCAAGAAGAGTTGGCCGTTCCCGGCCGTACAGCGTGGGTCGCCGGCACGCCACATCGGCAACCACTGAAGCAGCGTCAGCGTGAGCAGCGGAGCGAACAGCCGATCTCCCGCGCCGGCCGGCGCGACGCGCGGCCACGCCGTCAGTGCGTGCGCGCCGCTGCGCCGCAACTGCGCCAGCAGCGCCGCCACGGCGCCGGTCTCGAGCCGAACGTCGGCATCGGTAAAGAGCAGGTAGCGATAGTCCTGTGCGGGCGGGCAACGCGCCGCGCGGGCGAGCGCCGCCGCCTTCGACCCACCCGCGCCATCCGGCATCGCCAGCACGCCGACGCGCGCATCGCGGGCCGCTGCTTCACGCAGGTAGCTTTGCGTCTCATCGCACGATCCGTCGTCGCACGCCACGATCGCGCCGGTCTCGGGCTGTCGCGCGATGCTTTCGAGCCAGCCGTGCACGTTTGCGGCTTCGTCGCGCATGGCTACGCAGACGGCAACCGATCGTTCCGAAGACCTCTGCGGCGCGAGCCGCGGGAAACGCTGCAGATTGCGCAGTTCGAGCAGGAGCCCGCCGCACGCGACGATGCAGCACAGCCAGGCCAACGAAACCACCACGCTACGATCGCCGCTGTAACGCTCGCACGATCCGTTCGCTGACCGCGTCGATCCCGAGCGGCGCCGTCAGCAGCGCGCGGCGGCCGAGCATGGCGCGGCCGCTCGCGATCTCGCCGTCCATCGCGTCGAGCAGGCGTTGCACCGCGAGCTGCGCCCGGTCCACCGTCGCGCGCGAGGTGTCGCGGAGCATCGGTCCCTGCGCCACGAAGGCGTCCGGGCGCTGTGCGTCCAGGAGCGCGAAGCGCATGGCGAAGGTCAGCACCGGCACGCGCGCGTGCTGCGCGGCCAGCGCGAAGCCGCGCGTAAAGCGCAGCGGCGTGCCCGGCGGCTCCAAGCGGCCCTGCGGAAATATCCAAACGCCGGCGCCGTCGCGCGCGCGCTCGGCGGCATACTCGATCGCATCGTAGGCACGGCGCAGCGAGGTGCCGCCGCTCGAGAAGGCTCCGCCGTAGCGAAAGAACGGGAAGCGTTGCAAACCCTCGTCGCTCATCATCAGGTAGAACGGATGGCGCTGCGAGCACGCCCGCTGCACGATGAAGGGCACGAAGCCATCCCACCACGACGTGTGATTGGCGATCGCGATGAAGCCGCTCTCCGGGAAGTGGACGCGTTCCGGCACCCAGAGGCCACGAAACGCGCGGCGGGTTAGCCAGCGCACGTACGCCCCAAACCCCGCCACGAACGCCGCCGATCGGCGCGCCGCCGTCATGCCGGCGCCTCCAGCAAGCGCCGTGCCGCCAATCGTCCCGAGATCAGCACCATCGGAATCCCCGAGCCCGGATGCGTTCCGCTGCCGGCAAATACGACGTTCCGAAGACGCGGATGCCGTATCGACGGCCGCATCACCGACATCTGGTCGAGGGTATGATCGGGGCCGAAGGCTGCGCCGTGCGCCAGCCCCAACTCGGCGGCGAAGCCGCGCGGCCCGCGAGCGGCGCGATGGCGGATCCGCGTACCCAGCGCTCCCGTCTCCCGTTCGACGCGCGCCAGCACGCGCGCGAAGAGCGCGTCCTCGTCGAAGGCCGGCACGGCGGCGGTGTTGGGAACCGGCGTCAACAGCGTCAGCACCGCGTGCCCGGGCGGCGCGAGCGACGGGTCCGTTCTCGAAGGGCTGCACGCATACACCAGCGGCTCCTTCGGCAGGCTGCCGCGGTCGAGCTGCGCATACGTGGCCCAGGGGTCGTGCGGAAGCATGATGCTGTGATGCGGCAAGTTCACCGCGCCTTCGATGCCCAAATACCACACCATCGCCGAGTGACCGTAGCGAAGCCGTCGTCGCGCCCGAGGTGCGTCGTTGAAGAGTGTCGCCAGCGCCGGTTCGCGATCCGCCGTGACGACGACCCCGTCGGCGTGAAGTTCCGCGCGATCGCAGCGCAAACCGTGCGCGAGCCGGCCGTCGTCGAGCACCCGCTCGGCGCGCGTATCGAACGCAAACTCAACGCCGAGCGAACGCGCGTAGGCCTCGAGCGCGTCGACCAGCGCCGCTACGCCGCCGCGCAGATACCAAATGCCGCCCACCACTTCCTCGACTGCAAGCATGGCATACATCGCCGGTGCGCGCAGCGGCGTCGTCCCCAGGTAGAGCGACTGAAAGGTCAGCGCCTGCACGATCCGGTCGCTGCGAAAGTACCCTCGCGCAAAGCGTGGGAGCGAGCCCAGCGCCCAGGGCGCAAATCGACCCGGCCGCAGCAGCGTTGCCGCGAACGACGCCGGCGTGTGGTCGACCTCGAGGATCTTGCGGCGCGCCTGCGCGTACTGCTCGTGGACGGTGGCCAGATACGCGAGCGCCCGACTGCGTCGGGCGAATCCTTCGAATCGGGACATCTCGTCGAGAAACGCCGCCAGGTTCGAGTGCATCGCGAAGTGCTCGCCGTCGGGCCAGCCGACGCGGTATCCTGGCTCGATGCGCGCCAGTTCCAGCGCCGCGTACGCGCGCTCGCCCAAAACCGCGCGCAGTACGTCGGTCATCACCAGCAGCGTCGGCCCGGTGTCGAAGGTGTATCCCGCGGGAACCACCAGACGCTGCGCGCGGCCTCCCGCCGCGCCCGACCGCTCGACGACGGTGACGCGCGTTCCGGCGCGGGCCAGCTCGATGGCTGCCGACAGGCCCGCAAAGCCCGCCCCGACGACCACGACGGATTTCATCGGCTCGCCTCGAACGAAGCTGCGATGGTCGCGCTGAAGACGCTGCACGTTCTCGCCGCCGCGCTATGGCTCGGGAACTTCGTCGTGACCGGCGTTTGGGCGCTCCGCGCGTATTTCGCGCGCAATGCGACGCTCTTTGCGTTCGCGGCGCGCGAGATTCTCTTTACCGACGTCGTCTTTACCGCGTGCTTCGGTGCGGCGGTCGTCGTCAGCGGCTTGGCGCTCGCGCGCAGCCAGGGCATCGATCCGATCCGGACGCTGTGGACGCGCAGCGCGCTCGAAATCGTCATCGGCTGCGGCGTCGTGTGGCTCGCCGTCCTGCTGCCGCTGGAGCTTTCGATGCGCCGCATGCAGTTGGGCGCACCCGGCCTGAGCCGCCGCTTTGCGATCTGGAACGTCACCGGGTGGATCGTCACCGTCGCGCTCGCCTCGGTCATCTATCTGATGATCGCCAAGCCGGTATAGGCGGTAATGACGCAGCGCGCCGCTAGGCTGATGCGCCTCGCGTCGCTCACGATCACGCGCGCGCCGTTGGGATCGAACGCGCGTTCTTCGATACCGCACAGGATGCGCTCGTAAAAGGCGTGCGCCATCAGGAAGGCAGCCCGCGAGCCGTCGTTGGGTAAGCGGTGCTGCAGTTGGCGCGCCTCGCGGTAGTAGCCGCGCGCCCGGCCGGCGATGCGCCGCATGACCGCCGAGGCGCTCTCGCTCGGAAACTCGGCCAGCGGCAAGTAGTTTCTGCCCATCGCGCGGTCCTCGGCAACGTCGCGCAGGATGTTGGTGAACTGCATGGCGATGCCGAGGCGCTCGGCGCGCTGCAGCGAGTCGGCATCCGAGGCGCCCAGGATGGGAATGACGCTGCGCCCGACCGTTCCGGCAACGGCGCGCGCGTACTCCTCGAGATCGTCCATCGAGCGCAGGTCGACGCGCTCGAGATCGCGCGCGCAGCCGTCGACGAGTTGTAGCAGCGGCACCCGATCGAGGCCGAACGCGGCGTGCGCTGCCGCCAGCGCCGGAAACCAGGGTGCGTCGCCGGCGTAGCCGGCGCGTCCGAGCGCGCCGACGTCGTGGCGATAGCCGCGCAGCAGTTGCCGCCGGCGTTCGGTCGTGAGGGTTCCCGTATCGGCGGCATCGTCGACGCAGCGGAAGAAGGCATAGAGCGCCTCGATCGCGCTGCGCTTGGCGCGCGGGAGCAGGCGCGTCGAGAGGTAGAAGCTGCGCGAGTGCGCGCGCATGATGCGCCGGCAGAAGCTCCGGCTGGCGCGCAGGCCGCTCACGCGGGAATCTCCTCGCAGATGCGCTCGACCGTTTGCATCGCGCTCAGGGTGACGAGCGGCAGTCCGGTCGCCGGGCGCGTGCTCGCACCCGCGAAGTACACGTTTTTCAGCCGTGCGTGGCGCGTATCGGGACGCAGCGGACCGATCTGCAACAGATCGTGTGCCAGGCCGAACGCCGAACCGTCGTGGAGGTTGAGCGTGCCGGCGAAGTCGAGCGGCGTGCGCGCTTCCAGCCAGCGGATGCGGGCGCGTAGGCCCGGCAGGCGGCGGCGCTCGATGCGCTCGAGCGTGCGCGCGATCAGTTCCGGCCGGCGGCTCGTCCAGTCGATGCCGCCGCGCAAGTTCGGCACCGGAACCAGAACGTACAGCGCCTCCTTCCCCGGCGGGGCGCAGCTTGCATCGCTCCCCGACGGTGCGGCGAGGTAGATCGCTGGGTCGTCGGGGAAGGTGCCGCGCTCGAAGATGTCGCGGCAGGTCTGGCGCAACTCGCGCGGCATCAAGAACTCGTGATGCGCGAGGTCCGGGTAGCGTTCGTCGAGCGCGAGGTAGAGTAACAGCGCCGATGGCGTGAGCCGCATGTTCGCCGAGCGATGTCGCTCGCCCAGAATGTGCCGGTACGCGTACGGTAGATCGGCGGTGAGCAGCGCGACGTCGCACGGATAGCGCGCGCCGTTGGCGGTGACTGCTGCGACGGACCGACCGCTGCGTTCGACGCCGTCGACCGCACGGTTGTAGTGAATCTCGACGCCGCACCTGCGCGCGAGCCGTTCCAGCGCGACGACCAGCGCGTAAATCCCGCCTTGAGGATAAAAGATGCCTTCGCCCAGTTCGGTGAAGAGCAGGAGGCGATACAGCTCGGGGCTGGCAAACGGCGACATGCCCAGATACATCGTTTGAAAGGTCAGCGCCGCCACCAGATCCGGCGCGCCAAAGGCGCGGGTCGCGGTTGCGTGCAGCGAGCGGAACGCGCCGCTGCCCACCAGCGCGCCGAGCCGGCGCGGCGTGAGAAACTCCCAAAGACTGCGAATGCGCTTGCCGACGAAGTGCTCCCGTGACAGCTCGTAGGCGCGCGCGCTGCCGGCGAGGTAGCGCAGCAGCGCGGCGCCCGCGCCCGGCGCGTACGCGTCCAACGCCGCCAGCGTCGGCGGCAACTCGGGTGAGAGTTCGAGCGCCCGCCCGTCGGCGAAGTTCAATCGGTAGTTGATCGCCAGGCGCGTCATCGGCACTTCGCGATCGAAACTCGCGCCGCAGGCCGCGAACGCCGCGCGAAAGACGTCGGGCATGAACAGGAGCGTCGGTCCGAGGTCGAAGCGAAAGCCGTCGCGCTCGAAGCGGCCCGCGCGGCCGCCGGCCGCCGCTCCCTTCTCGAGCAGGGTCGTGGCGTAGCCCTCGCGCGCCAGGCGTGCCGCCGCAACCAGGCCGGCCACGCCGGCCCCGACCACCACCGCCCGCTTCTGCGCTCGCCTCATGCCGGAACTGTAGCAGCCCGCCGGCTCGTTTGTCTATGCTATGTCTGGGACAAATACACGACAAAGTAGCCGGGCGTGCGGGCGGCGGTGCGAGGGGAAACCCGCGGAGTCCGGTGTAACGCGGCAGGGTCGTGGCGCGCTGTGCTACGTCGGGGGCGCTCCCCGGGAGGTGTCGGAATGAGCCTGATTCGCATCGGTCTGCTGGCGGCCGTCGTCGCCGCGCTCGCAGCGGCGCCGAGCGACGCCGCGATGGCCCCGCTGGCGCGCTACCGGATGCCGGCATCGAGCGAGATCGCGTTGGCGCGCAGCGCCGCACCGGCCGCGATCTCGGCGCACGCGACCATCCTGATCTTCGGCGCGCACGGCTATCGCATCGCCGCCCAGGGAAGTAACGGGTTCACCTGTCTGGTCGAGCGCGCGTGGATGCAGCCGTTCACCGCTTCCGACTTCTGGAGCGTGCGCTTTCGCGCACCGGTCTGCTACAACCACGCCGCCGCACGGAGCGTACTGCGCTACACCGTTGCGCGCACCACCTGGGTGCTCGGCGGGGCCCGCAAGGCGGCGCTGCAGCGCCGCGTCATCGCCGCGATCGCGGCCAAACGGCTCCCCGCCGTGCCCGCCGGTGCGATGGCGTACATGATGTCGAAGGGACAGTATCTCGGCCCGAGCGCCAAGGCCTGGTATCCGCACGTCATG
>DAIDGS010000203.1 GCA_027459845.1 Vulcanimicrobiota bacterium
GCGCTCTTGCGCGTCGACGCTGCCGCGGCCGCTCAGCCCGCGGATGAACGCCGGCAGATCGGCGTAGGCATAGTACGGGAGCACGCCCGTGATGTGGTTGTGCGCATCGAAGTAGGTTTGGGCGGCGGCCGGCGCGGCCCAGGCGAGCGCAGCGATCAAGAAGAGAGCCGGCAGCTTGGTCGACATGCGAACGCGCTTCGACGCAGCCGGAAGCGCGCCTTCGCCGCCGAAGATGCGCTCCATGCTCGCAATGGCGCACGTGATCCTCAATCTCAAACTCTGCGGACCGATCGAGCGCAAGCCCGATACGGCGGCCTTCGCCGCGCACGTGCAGATGGTCGACCGCACCGGCGCGACGCGATTCGCGCGCACCTTTCGCATCGAGCGCGGCGATGAAAATACCCAGGTCGTCGAGTTCGATGCCCCGTGGGGCATCTACCGGCTCGGCGTCGACGCGGCGCAGTACGGCTGCAGCGCGAGCACGTTCGTCTCGCTCTTTCCCGACACCAGCCGCAGCGTGACGGTGCATCTCTCGGCGCACCCGGCGGTCGGCACGGTGCCGATGCTGCTGGACGGCAAGGCGCCGTCCTCGTTCTTTTACGTGAAGCCGACCTTCGAGATCTTCGATGCCGCGACCACTGCGTGCGGCAAGCCGATCGGCACGCCGCTCGCTTCGGACATCCGCATCGACGACGAATCCGATGCCTACTACGCCTCGCTCTACCCGGAGCCGCCGATTCCGCCCGGGGTGACGCCGCTGCTTGCGCTGCGGCTGCAAACGCCGACCCACCAGTACCACTACGTGCGCTTGCCGGTACCGCTTACGTGGGGCGCATGGCCGTCGAGCTTGCGCTTGAACGTCACGCAGAACATGGTCGAGGCGCTGGCCACCGATCCGGTCGGCACGCTGCTCTGCCCCCGACTCTGGGAGACGTCGGTCAGCTAGCGCGCTCAAAATCGTTCAAATGTTGATCAAGGCGCGCGCACCGCGCAGGGAAGCGCGCGCCGCGTTGGCAATCGCAACCGCATGCATCCGGTGATCCTCGCGCTCTGTTGCCTCGTCGGCGGCCACGTGCGCACCCCGACGGGCGCTCCGATCGCGCACGCGCGCGTCGTCGTCAGCGGGGCAACCCACGCCGTCACCCTGACCGACGCGCGCGGCGCCTTCACGCTTCACCTGGCGCCGAATCACTATCGCGTGACGGCCTCGGCTCCCGGCTACAGCACCGTCTCGGTCACCGCCGACATCCGGCGCGCCTCGACGGTGGCGATCGTCCTGGAGCCGAACGACTCCCCGAAGCTGCGCGTGATCGGCGCGGTGCACGTCAACGGCGAGTTTACCCTGGTGCGCAATGCGATCCCGGAGGTGGACATCTCGCGCCAAGATTTCGAACGGCTCGGGTACACCAACATCCTCAGCGGGCTCGCACAGGTGCCTTCGGCAACGATCACACGCCCCGACGGTGGGGCCCCGACCGCGCCGGCAGTCGTCTCGCTGCGCGGCCCCGACCCCTCCGAAGCGCTGGTGACGCTCGACGGTCAGGTGCTCAACGACGGCAACACCGGCGACGTCGATCTCTCCGAACTCCCGGTCGCGGCCTTTTCGAGCGTCAACGTCACCGAGGGTTTGGGGCCCTCGGATGCCGAGGGCAGCAACACCTTCGGTGGTGCGCTCAACTTGATCTCGCTGCGCCCGACCGCCCAGAGCCACGTGGCGCTCTCGCAGTCGATCGGATCGTACGGCAGCAGCCAGATGTGGATGAACGCGACCGGAACGCTCGGGAAGCTTGGCTACGCGCTGGCCGGCAGCAACTTCCAGCAAGGCGGGCTGGTGCATCAGAACGACTTCGTGGTGCCTTCCAACAACGCGCCGATCGACTGCAGCGGCGCGACCCCCAACTGTCCGACGCTCACCCATCTGGGTTCGAGCATCGCGGCACGCGCGGGTCTGGTGAACCTCGACTACAACTTTTCACAGAGCGCCGACCTCGGCTTTCGTGTCTTCACCCTGGGCGACGCCCGCGACGAGAGCAGCGTGCTCAACGGGATCGCGGGCAATCCGTACGAACCGTGCGATCCGAACGCACTCGGCTGCACCAGCGGTTTCACCACCACACCGAACCCCGAGTACGGCATGCACGTGGGCACCGGCAACGCGATCTTCGCGCAGAGCCTGCGCGCCTATCAGGCCTACGCGCGCACGCCGATCGGCGCCGGATCGCTGACGGCACAGTACTGGGCCGGCGACAACACCGTTTCGCTTACCGGCGGCGCCGGGAAGATCTCACCCTACGACGTCTCGCATCAAGACAAGCGCTACAACGAGCAACTCGCCTGGGGTCGCACGTTCGACGACAGTACGTTTGCCGTCGGCGGTTATCTGCGCCAGGAGTCACTGGCCGGCGTCGGCATCGATAGCACGCTGGCGCAGTCGATCGGATCCTACTTCGCCCGCGGTGCGACGTTGCTGACGCGCCGCCTGCGCCTTTCGGGGGGGCTCTTTCTCGCGCACTACTCGACCTTCGGCAACTCGCTCGACTGGCGCTTGGGAACCAGCTACGATCTCGGTCATTCCAGCGTCATCCGGGCCGGCGTCGGGACGGGCTTCCGCGCGCCGCTGCTCCTCGAGCGCTATTTCTTCCCGCCGACGGTGGACTCGCACGGGAAGGTCTCACCCAATCCCGGCCTGCCCCCGCCCGATCAGAACTGCGTGGTCTCCGGGCAGGGCAATCCGAACGAGCAACCCGAGCACGCGACCGAGTACGAGCTCGGCTTCTCGCACCTGTTGTCGGGATTCTCCAGCATGGACTTCTCGCTCTATCGCTCGAACCTACGCGACGCGATCGAGAACTACTACCCGCTGGGGAACTTCTGCAACAATCCGAAGTATCCGCAGGGCTTCGTGTACTCCTACCCGATCAACGTCGGCGGTGCGGTGTACGAGGGCGCCGAGTGGCGCCTGCACCAGCGCTTTCCACGCCAACACCTCCTGATGACGCTTTCGTACGGACTGAACGTTTCGTACCCGCGCAATCTCGGCGCAAACGTCTCCAATCCAACCTCGGGCGGCACGCTGATCGACAACCAGCAGTTCCTCGGCGTGCCGCAGCAACAGGGTTCGATCGCGCTCGGTTGGGCCGACGACGGCTGGCACGCCGGAAGCGCGGCAACCTTTCAAGGGCGCAACAACGCCCTGAATCAAGGCCCGTTTACGCTGGTCGATGCTGCCGTCGGATACACCTTCGGGCACGTCGACCTCACCGCCGCCGCGACCAACATCTTCAACGCCGACTCGGGACCGTTCACCTACTATCTGGCCGGCACGCCGTACCGCGGCTTACTCGGACCAAACACCGCACCTTATGCCGCCGATTTGCCGACCAATCGTCTCTTCGTGAACCCGGCCGCGATCAACCTGATCCTGACGCTCCACCAGTAGGCCGGGCACCGAGCGATCGCGCGCGGCGGAGGAGACGCGGCGCGGCGGCTTCAAAGAAACGCCAATCGCCCGTCAGCTTCTGAAAGGAGTCGCACGCGATGAAGGCTCTCATTCGTCTTTCTTCCGGGATCGCGCTGTGTGGCGCGCTGACTGCCGTTGCGTTCGCACCGGCCGTCGCCGCCACGCCGGTGCTCGTGAAGCAGTGTTTCGTCACCCCGCCCAAGCCGCTCAGCAAGACCGCCAGTGGAACGCAGATCGACTACGTGATCTACGGCAAGAAGGTCGCCTCACAGATCACGTTCGCGGTGGCCTACCGCAACTCGGCGCAGCACTTCCTGCGCACGGTTACCGACGTCGGACACTTCGCACCGGGCAAGGAGATTCAGCACCACTTCAAGCTTTACAACGACGTGACGTATGCCGGGCAGCACGTGCAGTCGTGCGTTCCGGTGAAGGTGAAGTGGGCCGACGCGACCCTGTGGGTCGCACCCTCGTCACACTGACGCCGTGAACGGCTTTCGCTCCGGTAAGCTGCTGCGCATCTTCGTCGACGAGACCGATCGGCACGGGCTTCAGCCCCTCTACACGGCGATCGTTCAACGGTTGCGGGCGCGCGCGGTTGCCGGAGCGACGGTCTTTCGCGGGGTCGAGGGGTTCGGTTGCCACGATCGCGTGCACGCCGCGACGGTCTTCGCGTGGCTTCCGAATTTGCCGATCGTCATCGAGGTGGTCGACGACGCCGACAAGCTCGAGGCGCTGCTGCCCGAGCTACGCGCCATGATCGGCGAGGGATTGATCACGCTCGAAGCAGCCGAGTATCTCAAGCTCGCGCGCCGCGAGCATGGACGGTCGGCCACGCCGTAGCGCCTGCGCCGGGCTCCTGGGCACCGAGCGCGCGTTCCTACGGACTGCGAGCGAGATAGATGTATCGCGACGCTACCGGTGGTACAGGAGCGATCGTGCAGGGGATTCGCCGCATCGCCTCTGCACGCGCCGGACGCCCGGCGAACGCGAGGCTCTCGCGGCGGCCCGCTGCTAGCGCAGCTTTTCCATCGCGATGACGTCGACCAGCTCTCCGTCAATCCGGCCGTGCTCCCGAAAGACGCCTACCTCGCGGAATCCAAGCGATTCGTACAGCTTCCGGCCCACGACATTGCGATGCAACGCGTGCAGCACGATCTTGTGAAAGTCGGCCCCGTGCGCAAGGTTCCGTAACAGTCTTTTCCCAACGCCTTGGCCTCGATGCGAGCGCGCGACGTAGACGGAGAGGTCGGCGATATCGGCATGCGCGCATCGGTGCGAGAAGCGGTTTAACGATGCCCATCCGACGATCGTGCCCTCGACCTCGGCGACCGACACCGCGTAGCGCGCGTCGTGATCGGTCCACCAGGCACGCATCTCATCGGCCGATTTCGGCTTCGTCTCGAGGGTCGCGACGCGATCCTCGATGCCCTCGTTGTAGATGCGCCGGATGGCATCGAGATCGGCGTCGGTTGCAGCGCGAAGGGTCAGGCTGCGCAGCACGATCGCTCACCGCCGTCCTCCACACAGCAGGCACCGTTGGCTTCGCCGCGCTCATCGGTCTCGGCGTGGACGGTGTAGACTTCCCACCGGCGGCCGTCGGGGTCGGCGGCCCACACCTTAGTTTGATTGGCGTAACAGCATGTCGTTTCGCGCTCGACCGATGTCGCGAGTCCGCCGAGTCGCGCGATGGCGCGCTCCACTTCGGCGACCGTTTCGACGCATACTCCGTAGTGCGCGTCGGCACCGATATCGACGCGATCGCGAAGGTCGAGCGCAAGTTCGAGCCCCGGCATCTCCACGACGAAGAGTGCGCAGTCCGCGAGTTTCTTTGTCGGCGCGGCGCCAAGCAGCGCCGTGTAGAAGGCGATGCTGCGGTCGAGGTTCGTGGTCGCGAAACTGAGATGCGTTTTCATGCGGGAGCCTCCACTCCAGACGGATGGCGCCGGCGTTGGCGGGAATCTCGCATCGCGCGTCGTGGGCGCTGCGGAGGTACACGCGGCGACCGGCACAGTAATCGAACGGACGATTGGAAACTTGGTGGAGCTGTCGGGGTACTGCCCCCCGAGTCCGAAAAGCCTAACCGGTGCGTTCTCCAGGCTCAGCTTCGAGTTTGCCTTGATCGAACGGACGCCTCGAAGCGGGGCTTACCGTTCGCCGCAGATCCATTTTCTCGTACGTCCGTCGGATCACGCGTCCGTACCAGCCCGAGTTTATGGCCGGAATGCAGAGTGGTTCGGGCCGACTCTCCGCGTCCGGTGACTAGCCTAGATTAGGCAGCCAGTGCGTATTCGTTGTTGGCAGTTATGCCGTTGCGATCGTTTTAGGAGGGCTCGCAACTCCGCCTGCTGACACCGGCCACGGATCTCCTCGTCGAAGCTAGTTCAGCCCCATGGCCAGGCGTCTATCATAACACCTCGGCGCAAGCGCGAGTTGCGGCTATCGCCGCTCGGGCGCGCGCGCCTCGCGGATCAGCGCCGAGACCACCATCATGATCAGCGCGCCGTACAGGTTTGCCAGCCACGGGTTGATCGCGCCGGTGGTGTGAAAATCGGGTGCCACCCAGACGGTGATGGCAAAGAGCACGTAGTTCACCACGACCGCAAACAGCCCGAAGGTCAGCAGCGTCAGCGGGAAGGCGATCAGGCGTAGGATCGGGCCGAGCAGGGCGTTCACCAAGCCGAAGATCAGCGCCGCGATCAGGGCCGTCCCCACGGTGGCGTCGTGATTGAAGCCGGGCACGTACCGCGCGATCAGATACAGCGCGATGGCGTTGACGACAAAGCGAACGATCAAGTGCATCCTAACCCTCCTGAGGCCGCGCATTCGCAGCCGACGCGAGCGGCGCCTGCGACGCGTGCGACGCTGCCGGTGCCTCCAGTTCAGCCTTCACTTTGGCTGCCAGCGCCGCGGTCATGCCTTTGACCGCAGCGATTTCGTCGATGCCGGCCCGTTTGATCCCGGCCACCGAGCCGAATGCGCTCAGAAGTCGCTTGCGCCGCACCGGGCCGACGCCGGCCAGCGCGTCGAGCGCGGAGCGGGTCATGGCCGCACCGCGCCGCTGCCGATGGTAGGCGATCGCAAAGCGGTGCGCTTCGTCGCGCAGACGCTGCACCAGGTGGAGCGCCGGCGAGTGCGGGGCCAACACGATCGGATCCGGCGCGCCGGGCAGGTAGAGCCACTCGTGTTCCTTGGCTAGACCGGCGACCGGGATGCCGGTCATGTCGAGCTCCTCCATGACCGCGACGACCGCTCCCAACTGTCCCTTGCCGCCGTCGATCAGCAGCAGGTCGGGCTTCTTGTGAAACTTCTCCTTCTTCGCCAGTTCGCGTTCGGCCGCAGCGCTCGTACCCGCATCGGTGTCGCGCCTCAGGTAGCGCAGCCGCCGGCGCAGCGTCTCCTGCATCATCGCAAAGTCGTTGGGGCCACGGTCGTATTGAATCTTGAACTTGCGGTACTCGCTCTTCTTCGCTCGGCCTTCCACGAAGACGACCATCGATGCCACCGGATTGGTACCCTGCACGTTCGAAATGTCGTAGCATTCGATGCGATGCGGCGGCTCCGGCAGTTCGAGTGCGTCGGCGAGATCGGTCAAGGCGCGGGCCTGCGCGCTCTCCTGCACTTCCTGATGCACCAGAAACGCCTTCAAGTTGTGCTCGGCATTCTTTGCGACCAACCGCAGGTAGTCGGCACGCGCGCCGCGCTGCGGCTGCAGCACGCGCACGCGCTGCCCTTTCAAGCCCGAAAGCCAGGCCTCGATGGTCGCGCGCTCCTCGGGGAGCGTGGCGACGAGCAGTTCCTTGGGAACGCTCGCGGCGACGGTGGAGCGGCTGCGTGCCTTCACCGGCACCGGAACCTCGTTGGCGCGCGCCACGCGTCCGGCCGAGTAGGCCGGCGCCTCGGGCGCGCCGGCGGTGCGCGCGGTATAGAACTGCTTGAGAAACGCCCCGACCAGCGCCGCGTTGGTTTGGTCCGCGACGCCGTCCAGGATAAACGATTCCTGGGCGATCAGTTTGCCGCCGCGCACTAGAAAGACTTGCACGCACGCCTGGCCAAGGGCGCGCGCGACCGCGATCAAGTCCATGTCGAGCCGCGACGTCCACACCACCTTCTGCGCTTCGGTAACCCGGCGCACGTGAACCATCCGATCGCGAATGCGCGCGGCGGCTTCGTAGTGCAACTCCTCGGCCGCCCGGGCCATCTCGCGCTGAAGCCGCGTCAGCAGCGACTCCTGCTTGCCTTCCAGAAAGAGCACCACTTCGTCGATGGTGGCATCGTACTCGGCCTCGCTTTGGTAGCCGACGCACGGCGCGAGGCACCGCTTGATGTGGTACTGTAGGCACGGCCGCCTGCGCCGGCCGTCGATCGGTTCGCGGCAGGTACGCAACGGAAAGACCAGGCGCACCAGATCGATCAGTTCGCGTAGCCCGTGCGCGTTGGTATAGGGTCCGAAGTAGCGTGCGCCGTCGTCGCGTACCACGCGAGTGAAGACGACGCGCGGAAACGGCTCGTTGGTCACCTTCAGGTACGGATAGCGCTTGTCGTCGCGCAGCCGCACGTTGAACGGCGGCTGATGGCGCTTGATCAGGTTGGCTTCCAGAATCAGTGCTTCGACTTCGTTGGAGACAACGATGGTGCGGACGTCGCTCACCTTTGCAACCATCGCCTCGGTGCGCACGTGATGCGCGGCGCTCTCCTGAAAGTACGAGCGTACCCGGTTGCGCAGCGACACCGCTTTGCCGATGTAGAGCACCGCGCCGTCGCTCCCGATCATCTGGTAGACGCCGGGAAGATCGGGAAGCTGGGCGAGCGTTGAGGCGAGCTGGGAGGTCACTCCACGCGCGCGGCGCGCGCACGCCGACTACGCACCCGCACGACCGCCACGATCCCGGCAACCACCACCAGCGCCACCAGCAACACGGCAAAGCCACCGCGATGGATCAGCGGTAGCAGCTCGTGAATATGCGTGCCGAAGGTCGCGCCGAGCTCTATCAACACCCCGCAGAATACCAGCGAGCCGAGGCACGTCCACAGGTAGAACTGCGCCAAGTTCATGCGGGCGATCCCGGCCGGGAATCCGACGATGCCGCGCACCACCGGTACGAAGCGGCAGATGAAGATGGCAAAGGTTCCCCAGCGCGCGAAGAACCCGTGCACGACTTCGAGTTGCTCGTGGCCGAAGTGCACGAACTTGCCGTAGCGCTCGAAGAACGGTACGCCGCCGTAGCGGCCGATCGCGTAGCCGATGCTCCCGCCGGCCAGCTCGCCGAGCACGGCCACGGCGATGGTGGCCCAGATGCTCGAGAGGTGCCCGGTCGCGACCAGCCCACCGGCCAGCGGCATCAGCACTTCGGCCCCGACCGGGGCGCCGATATTGCCCAGCAGCATCGCCAGGAAGAGTCCGGCGTAGCCGTAGTGATCGATGAGTCCGAGCAGGAGGTGTTGCAGGTGGGCCACGGTCAGCGCGCCTGCCCGCGGCGCAGAATGTCGGCCGCGCGGCTCCCGCCCTCGGTGCGCAGCGCTTCGTAGAGGTCGATCGGCTCGATCTCCCGGTCGCCGGCACGCGCTTCGGCGAGCGCGATCATCTTACGAACCCGTGGGGTGATGAGGATGCCCTCCCAGAGGCGGTCGTCGCCGGTCGCCAGACTGCGCCGTGCCTCGGCGTGAATGTCGTTCGGGTCGATGCCGGCGGCGGCAAGCGCCTCCAGCACGCGCCCGTCGCGCTCTTCCAGGAGCGCCACCAGCAGATGCTCGGCGCCCACATAGTAGTTGCTGTGGTTACGGCACTCTTGTTCGGCTAGCCGCAGTACGCGGCGCGAGGCGGCATTGAACCTGGAGAACACGTCCTCGTTCGAATCGGAGCGCGTGGGGAGGTGAGATTTCGGGATGACTGGATTCGAACCAGCGACCTCTTCGTCCCGAACGAAGCGCTCTACCAAGCTGAGCCACATCCCGAGAAAAACTCCCGCTTATTCGCAGGGGTAGAGAAGCTTCCTGCAACCAGGGAAACCGCCTGCCGGCTGGGGAACCCCTGTGGCCGCCCATGAGATATCTCATCGTCGGGTGCGGCCGCGTCGGCTCGGCACTCGCGAAACTCCTCGACGCCGACGGCCACGATGTGACCGTCGTCGATGAAAATCCCAACGCGTTCAAGCGTCTCGGCCCGAACTTCAAGGGGCACGTGGCCGTCGGTACCGGAATCGACTACGACGTGCTCAAGCGCGCGGGCGCTGCCGAGGCCGACGGCTTCGTGGCAGTCACCAACGGCGACAACCGCAACATCATGGCGGCCCTGATCGCGCAGCGCATGTTTAAGATCAAGCGCATCGTCGCGCGGATCTACGATCCGCCACGCGGCCAAATGTACCGCGAGTTGGGCGTGCAGACCGTCTGCCCGACCACCGTCGGAGCAAAGCTGATCCGCGATACCCTCATGGAGGCGCCCTGGGATCCGCTCCAATCGTTCGATTTTGGAAAGCTGACGTCGCTGGCCGCCTTCGTCAACAAGGAGGATGCCGGCAAACGCGTCGGCGAGATCGAGGATCCCGGACGCATTCGGATCGCCGCGCTACGTCGCGGCACCACCGGCGTCGTGGTCGCCACCAACGACATGCTCCTCGAAGAGGGCGACGAGATCAACGCCATCGTGGCGCCCGATGCGATCAGCGAGTTTACCGCACGGTTCCACGGCGCCACCCATCGCGCGGAGAGTATCGCATAACGTGTTCGTCATCATCGTCGGCGGCGGAAAAGTCGGCTCCTACCTCACGCGCGCACTCATCCAACAGGGCCACGAAGTCGTGGTCGTCGAGAAGGACGACCGCAAGGCCAAGATGCTCGACCGGCTGATCGACCGCAAGGTCACCCTAGTCGGCGACGGCTGCGACCCGGCGATTCTCGAAAGTGCCGGCGTCACCCGGGCCGACGTCGTGGTCGCCGATACCGGCGACGACGAGGATAACTTGGTGGTCGTCCTCTTGACCAAGAAAAAGTCCAAAGCGCGCTGCATCGCACGGGTCAACAATCCCGCCAATACGTTGATCTTCGACTCGCTCGATACCGAAGATCCGGTCACGACCATCTCCTCGACCGAGATCATCCTGAGCGTGCTCAACGAACAGGTCAACGCCGCCAGCTATAACGCTGCGCTCGAAACGATGCACCTCTTCGGAAAAGGCAATCTCCAACTGATCAAGATCGGCGTTCCCGACGACTCGCCGGTCAACGACAAACGCCTGGGGGAGATTCGTTTTCCGCGCAACAGCGTGATCGTCGCGATCGATCGCGGCAACGACGAGCTCACGATCCCGACCGGCGACACCACCCTGCGCCGGGGCGATCAGGTGATCGCCATCGTCAAGAACGGCGCGGGCGAACAGCTCCGCGCGCTCCTCTGCCGCAATGGCTGTTAGCCGAACGACCGCCTAACCGCTCACGATCTCGCGCGCGTCCAGCCCGGCGCGCGCGTCGGCTCCCGTCGCATGCGCCATGCGATCACCCGGTGAGATCGAGGATCGCCCACGCCAGCAGCACGGCCGCGTTGACGGTGATGAGTCCGGTTCGAACCCAATGCGTGCGTTCGTTGTGTGTGCCTAGGCCGCGCATCGTGCGCGTCCACCGGCGGGCGCGCCTTCGGTGATCGAGCAGGAACGGCATCGTCGCCGAGCGCAGCACGCGATCGTGGAGGATTTCGGATGAACATCGCAACGAATGCACCGCGACTGCTGCTTACGGCGAGCATCATTGCCGTTTTGCTCGGCAACGCGACGCCGGTGTCGGCCTCGTCGCCGGATGCCTGGAACGCGCACTACGCCGAGGTGAAGGCGAAATGCCTTGCCGCGTCCCGCCTCTCTAAAGCCAAGGTCGTCGGGTATGCGGGCTTCTCGGACGACGTGGGCGACGACGTCGTGCGCATCGACGGCATCGGTGTGGGGTCGAACGAGACCGTACGCATGGTCTGCATCTTCAATCGTTCGACGCGCAAGGCCGTCGCGAGCGACATGCGGCCCTTCCCGACGAAGTACTAGATGTAGCCGCGGCGCAGGGCCGTGACGGCGGCATGGGTGCGATCGTTGGCGGCGAGCTTCTCCAAGATGTCGCGCACGTGCCCCTTCACGGTCCCCAGGCCGAGGTGAAGCCGCGTGGCGATCTCGGCGTTGCCGTTACCCTCGGCGATCAGCGCGAGGACCTCGCACTCGCGCGGCGTGAGCGGCGAGTGGCCGCCCGCGCTCGG
>DAIDGS010000204.1 GCA_027459845.1 Vulcanimicrobiota bacterium
CGGGTACGACCTTTCTCGCTCATCCATCCTCCCGCGCAGGGCCACGACGGCGCTACGCACGAAACCACTGTTCTTGGGCGCTATTTATGTGGGCGTACCCATTCACCCGCGCGAAAGGTTGACCATGCACGTTCGTCTCGCGGCCGGTGCGCCGCTCCAACACTCCTGCGACGCACTCGTCGTTCCGCTCTTTCGCGGGGAGACGCCCACCGGCGAGGTCGCCGCGCTGGACGCCGCCGTTGGCGGCGCCATCGCCGCCGCCCTTGCGGCCGGCGCAATCGCCGGAAAACTCGGCGAAACCGTCTATATCGCGGCGCCGACCCAGCCGTTTCGCCGCGTCCTCGCGATCGCACTGGGCGAACGCGCCTCCTTCGAGCCGTACCTGCTCGCACGTTACGCCGGGATCGCGGTGCGCTATCTCGGCCGGCGCAACCTGAAGCACATTGCCGTGCTGCTGCCCGACGCGCTCGACGCCAACCCGGCCGCCGATGCATCGTTCGTTGCCGAAGGCGCGATTGCCGGCGCCTTCGAGACGAGCGTTTACCAAAAGCAGCCCGAAAAACGCATCGCAGTCGAGGTCGTCGACCTGCTGGCCGGCGATCGCGATCGTGCCGCACTCACCCGCGGTCTAGACCGCGGCATCGCCCTCGGCGAAGCCGTAAATCTGGCGCGCACGCTCGCGATCACGCCCGCCAACGACATGACGCCGACGCATCTGGCAGCGGCCGCGGAGCGCGTCGCGCAAGCCGGCGGCCTGAGCATCGACGTCCTCGACGAAGCCCGCGCGCGCGCTGAGGGCATGGGGTCGTTTCTCTCGGTTGCCGCCGGCAGCGCCCAACCCCCCAAGTTGATCGTCTTGACCTATACCGGCGACCCCGCCAGCTCCGAGCGGCTGGCCCTGGTCGGCAAGGGCATCACCTTCGATACCGGCGGCATCTCACTCAAGCCGCCCGAGCGCATGGAGGAGATGAAATACGATATGTCCGGCGGCGCCGCGGTGATCGCAGCCATGTCGGCAGTCGCCGCGCTCAAGCCGAAGATCAACGTGATCGGTGTGGTTCCGGCGACCGAGAACATGCCCGGCGGCAAAGCCACGAAACCCGGCGATATCGTCACCGCGATGAACGGCAAGACGATCGAAGTCATCAACACCGACGCCGAGGGCCGGCTCATCTTGGCCGATGCGCTCTGCTACGCGCGCAAGCTGGGAGCCACGCGGATCGTCGACGCGGCGACGCTGACCGGAGCCTGCGTCATCGCACTCGGGCACGCCGCCAGCGCTGCGGTGAGCAACGACGACGCCTGGGCGGAGCGCTTCTTGAACGCGGCCAAACCGACCGGCGAGCGCTACTGGCGTATGCCGGCCTACGACGACTACGCCACCGCCATGAAGAGCGACATCGCCGACCTGAAGAATACCGGCGGACGCCCGGCTGGAACGCTGACCGCAGCAGCGTTCCTCAAGGCTTTCGTCGACGACACGCCGTGGGTGCACCTCGACGTCGCCGGCACCGCCTACACCGATACCGAAACGGCCTGGCAAGCGAAAGGCCCGACCGGCACGCCGGTGCGCGCGTTCGTCGCGCTGGTCGAAAGCGTCGCAGGTAGTCCGATCGTCCACGCTAACGGCGCCACCACGGTCGCGGCGTCGTAGCACCGTCATGTACGCCTCGGCCCGCAAGAAGCGCAGCGACAACGGCAGCGAGAGCGCACGCCCCTACGAACCGGAGAAGAACCCGGCCGTTCGCCGCCTGACGGCCGGCGCGATCAAACGCCGCAAGGCAAAGACCGCCTTCCCGATCGCGACTGCCTACGACGCGCCCTTCGCGCAGTTCGTCGAGGACGCCGGGATCGATGTCGTGCTGGTGGGCGATAGCGTCGGCAACGTCGTCTTGGGTTACGAAGAAACCACGCCGGTGACCGTCGACGACATCGTCTACCACACCAAGGCCGTCGCCCGCGGTACGTCGCGCGCGCACATCATCGCCGACATGCCATTTGGATCCTACCAAGTCAGCAACGAAGAAGCGCTGCGCTCCGCGATTCGCTTCGTGAAAGAGGGCGGGGCCTGCTCGGTAAAACTCGAGGGTGGCGTGCACGAGGCCGATCGCGTACGCGCGATCGCGCGCGCCGGTATTCCGGTCGTCGGGCACATCGGCGTGACGCCGCAGACCGCCGGCCTCGGGCCCGGCTTCAAAATGCGCACGCACCGCGAGCGGCTGATCGAAGACGCGCGCGCCATCGAAGAGGCGGGCGCCTACGCGATCGTACTGGAAGTAGTGGATCACGAGGTCTCGCGCGAGATCACCGCGCTGTTGACGATCCCCACCATCGGCATCGGTTCGGGGCCGCATTGCGACGCGCAGGTCCTGGTGCTGCACGATCTGCTCGGGATGTATCCGCACTCGCCCCCGTTTGCAAAGCGCTACGCCGAAGTCGGTCGGCTGGCGACAGAGGCGCTGGGGGCGTTCGCCCGCGACGTGCGCGAGCGCACCTTTCCGTAGCCGGTGCGGCTACTTGGCCGTTGCGATCGCGCGCAGGAAGGCGTCGGCCAAGAGCCGGTGCCCGCGGCTGTTGGGGTGCACCCAATCGAAGAAACACGGCTTTCCGCAGCGCTGTAACGGCGCGAAGGTGAGCGCGAGCGTCGCCCCCAGCGCGTGCGCGACGTGCGCCTCGGCGGCGTCGAGTTCGGCGATGCGGCGCTGGAGGATTGCGTTCGAAGTACGCGGGCGAAAGGTCGTCTGGCCGATCACGACGCGCGCCATGGCGACCCCGGCACGGTGACAGGCGACCGCGGCCGCGCTCAAGACGCGTTCGAACGCCGGGATCGTGACGCCGAAATCGAGCGCATCGTTGGCGCCGAACAGGATGACCGCGTCGCGCGCGCCGGCGCAGTTGGCGGCGAAGCTCGCCAGCCGCGCCTCCCCGCTCACCGCCTTGGAACAGACCGAGTGCGGCGTATGGGTCGGCACCAGGCACGATCCCACCACCCCCATGTTGACCTCGCGAGCACCGTCGAGCGCGGGCAGATAGGCGCCGGCGTTATAGGTCGTGACGTCCGCGTAACAGTCGGAACCCAGCGTTGCCGGTTCGCAGCGATCGTCGTCGGAGCCGTAGCCGTAGGTGATCGAGTCGCCGAAAAAGACGATCTGCGGAGACGCCCCGCCGGCGTCGCGCCCGCGCGCTACCGCACGCGCGCTCGGGATCGTGCTCGCAACCATCGTGCAGCCCGCCAGCGCCACCGCCAGCAGAGCAGGAGCGAGCGCCGTTACGCGCGCACTCGCACTCCAGCGCCCCAGTCGTTGGAAGGAACCGAGCATCGCGTGCGCCCTTTCGCTTCGCCTCCCGCCCTTTCCCCGTCACGCCGCGCGCCGCACGAACGGTGAGCCTCCCGGCCTTCGACGCGCGCTTTCGACGCGAGTTCGAGGCGCTGTTGACCTGGCGTCGCGACGTTCGGCACTTTTGCGATCGCCCGGTTGCCGAGGCCGCACTGCAGCGCTTGACGTCCCTGGCGGCGCTGGCGCCTTCGGTGGGGTTCGCGCAGCCGTGGCGCTTCGTGCGCGTCGCCGCGCCGGAGCGCCGCGCCGCCGTCATTGCCTCCTTCGAGCGCGCCAATGCCGCAGCGCTGGCCGCCTATGACGACGATGCGGCCGCGCGCTATGCGCGTCTCAAGCTCGAAGGCCTGCGCGAGGCGCCGGTACACCTGGCCGTCTGCTGCGACGCCGCGACGACGACCGGACGCGGGTTGGGGCGAGCGACCATGCCCGAGACGCTCGAATACTCGGCCGTGATGGCGATCTACGCGTTTTGGTTGGCGGCCCGCGCCGAAGGCATCGGCGTCGGTTGGGTCTCGATCCTCGACCCGCTGGAGGTGCTGGCCGCACTCGACGTCCCGGCGAGTTGGAAGCTCGTCGCGTACTTGTGCGTCGGCTATCCGACCGACGACTGGGCCACCCCCGAGTTGTTGCGCGCCGGATGGGAACGCCGCGACGCGCGCGCCGTCGAGCTGATCGAACGCTAGCGCTTAACCGACCAGGGTGCGGGGCCGGTGCGCCGCCGGAACGTTCGGATAGCTTCCCGTCAGGCACCCCAAGCACATCGCGTCGCGCGCACGGCCGGTCGCCGCGATCAGCCCTTCGAGGCTCAGGTATCCGAGTGAATCCGCGCCGGTCTTTTGGCGAATCTCCTCAACCGTGTAGTTCGCCGCGATCAACTCGTCGTAGGTGGCCATGTCGACGCCCAGATAGCACGGATGCTTGATCGGCGGCGAGGTGATGCGCAGGTGCACCTCGGTCGCGCCCGACTCACGCAGCAGCGCCACGATGCGCGGGGTCGTGGTCCCGCGCACGATCGAGTCGTCGACCACGATCACGCGGCGACCGCGCAGGTTTTCGACCACCGGGTTAAACTTGAGGTGCACGCCGCGCGAGCGCATGGTTTGATCGGGGCTGATGAAGGTTCGCCCGATGTAGCGATTTTTGATCAAGCCCTCGACGTAGGGAAGACCGCTCGCTTCGGCATACCCGATCGCGCCGGGGACGGCCGAATCCGGCACCGCCATCACGACGTCGGCTTCGACCGGGTGCTCGTACGCCAGCATCCGACCCATCGCCGTGCGCGCCACGTAGATCGAGCGCTCGTCCAGCTTGGAGTCGGGGCGTGCGAAGTAGATGTACTCGAACATGCACAGCGCCGACTCGGCGTGCTGCACGTCGGTGCGGCGCGACTCGATTCCGTCGGCGTTGATACGGATGATCTCGCCACGTTCGATCTCGCGCATGTAGCGCGCACCGATCGGGGCAAACGACGACGACTCGGATGCAACTGCGTAACCGCCGTCGTCGAAACTCCCCAGGCAGAGCGGCCGCACGCCCCAGGGGTCGCGAAACGCATAGAGTTCATCCTGGGTGCAGAGGACGATCGAGTACGCACCGCGCGCCACCTCGAGCACGTGCGCGATCCGCTCCATCATGCTGCCGGAGCTCTCGACCAAGATTTTCGCCATCACCTCGGAATCCGAGGTTGCCGCCAAGACCGTGCTCGGCGAGAGCGTTTCGCGGAGCTCGTCGGTATTGGTGAGGTTGCCGTTGTGCGCGAACGCAAAGTCGCCCAGTTCGGTGCGCTCGAGCAACGGTTGCGCGTTGACCACGATCGAGGATCCGCTCGTCGAGTAGCGCGTGTGGCCGATCGCGATGTGACCGCTGAGCTGCCCGAGAATCGCTTCGTCGAAGATCGCCCCGAGGAGCCCCATCTCCTTGTGCGAGCGGATCGTGCCGCCGTCGGCAGCGGCGATACCGGCCGACTCTTGCCCGCGGTGTTGCAGCGCGTACAGGGCAAAGTATGCGAGCCGAGCTGCATCGCGCCCCGGCGCGAAAACCCCCGTTATGCCGCACATCGTACGCCGATTATACCAGCCCGCAGGCGCCCATGGCGGTGCGGTTAGTCGCTCGAACGACGGCCCCCGAATATCTGCAGGAGGGCAAGAAAGATGTTGATGGCATCCAGGTAGATCTGCACCGCCATCTGCACCGGGGTGAGCCCGTCGCCGCCGGCCCGGATCCGGGCGAAGTCGATCAGGACCAGCCCGGTAAAGATCACCAGCGTAATGTACGCGTAGACCTGCGGTTGGATGAAGTGCAGGAACAGCGAGATCACCCCGGCCAGCACCAGCCCGATCAGCGCGAGGAGAAAGATGCCCTGGAAGCGCCGCAGATCGAGGCCGGTGGCGTAGACCACCAGGCCGAGCGCCAGGATGCCGACGCCGGTCGTCGAGGCGGCATTGACGACCACGTCGGGTCCGACCGTTTGCAGGTAGTGTCCCACCGTCGGCGCGATCCCCACGCCCTCGCAGAAGCTGAAGGCGTAAAAGAGCATCAGCGAGAGCGGTTCGTTGCGCCGCGTTACGTTGATGGCGATCAGCAACCCGAAGCCGACCAGCATGGCGATCAGGCCGATGCCGAACGGCAGGCTCTGGAACATCGCCGCAGCGATGGCCGTCACGCACAGGCCGAGTGCGGTAATCCCCAACACTTGAGCCAGCAGCGAACGGGGCGCCGCCACTGCGGCCGTACCGCCCCCATAGGGACTCTGCGGTTGAAAGCGATAAGCCATGCTGCTTCTTACCCTTCCTGAGGCGAGAACGTTCCACCCGTTCCGGCGGCGATGTCGGTGCGATAGGTGAGCGCACGCGTCCCGACCCGTGCGGCCACCTCCTTGACGGCGCGATAGGCACGCAGTCGCGCGGCCTCGAGGTCGTCGCCGAGCGCGGTGACGGTCAGCACGCGGCCGCCGGCCGCATCGACCCGGCCGGCGTTCAACCGGCTCGTACCCCAGAAGGCGGCACACCCGTCGGCGAGGTCGAGGGCCGGGTTGAGGCCGTGCAGCGGCGTGCTGCGCTGCGGATACTCCTCGGTGGCAAGGACCACTCCGACGCAGGCCTCGCGCGCGAGCGTCGCGAGCGAGAGGTCCATCGCGCCGTCGGCGACCGACTTGAGCAACCGCGCGAAATCACCGTGCACGCGCGGCATTAGCACCTGCGTTTCTGGATCGCCGAAACGCGCGTTGAACTCGATCACCGCCGGTCCGCGCTCGGTCCACATCAGGCCGCAGTAGAGCACGCCGACGTACTCCTCGCCCTCCGCGGCCAGCCCACGCAGGACCGGCCCGAGGATGCGTTCGCGCACGCAATCGAACAGGTCGGCGGGGAAGCCTGCCGCCGGCGAGTAGGCGCCCATTCCGCCGGTATTCGGCCCGGTGTCGCCGTTGCCGGCGCGTTTGTAGTCGCACGCCGCCGCCAGCGGCACGATCGCCCGCCCGTCGCACAGGGCAAAGACGCTGACCTCGCGCCCGCTCAACCGCTCCTCGAGCAGCACGTCGGCACCCCCGCCGGGCACGGCATTGCTCGCGTACCACTGCCCGAGAACCGCCCCTGCGGCGGCGGCATCCTCACACACCACGACGCCCTTACCGGCGGCCAAGCCGTCGGCCTTCACCACCACGCCACCGCGCCAGTCGCCCAGCGCAACGCGGGCGGCGTCGAGCGAGCGCACCACCCGAGCCCGCGCGGTCGGAACGCCGTGACGCTCCATGAAGCGTTTTGCGAAAACCTTACTCGATTCGAGCCGCCCGGCCGAGCGATTCGGCCCAAACACCGCAACGCCGGCATCGCGGAACCGATCGCCGACGCCGGCGGCGATCGCGGCCTCGGGCCCGAGCACGACCAAGTCGATGGCTTCGGCCTGCGCGCGCGCGAGCAGTCCCTTGCCGTCGGTCGCGGAGCACTCCCAGTTGGTCGCACGCCCCGCCGTGCCCGCGTTGCCCGGGGCCGCGAACAGCGCCGAGCAGGACGGCGACTGCGCGAGCTTCCACGTGAGCGCGTCCTCGCGCGCACCGCCGCCGACGACTAAGATGCGCATCGGTTCACTCCCACTCGACCGTCGCCGGTGGCTTGGAAGTGATGTCGTAGGCGACGCGATTGATGCCACGCACTTCGTTGACGATGCGCGTCGAGATCCGCTCCAGCAGCGCGTGCGGAAGGCGCGCCCAGTCGGCGGTCATCCCGTCCTCGCTCGTGATCGCACGCACCGCAACCAGGTGCTCGTAGGTGCGGCCGTCGCCCATCACGCCGACGCTGCGCACCGGAGTCAGCACGGCGAAGTACTGCCACGGCATCGGGTCGAGGTCGGCGCCGTCGATCTCCGCGCGTACGATCGCATCGGCCGCACGCAGGATCGCCAGACGCTCGGCGGTCACGTCGCCGATGATGCGTACGGCGAGGCCCGGTCCCGGAAACGGCTGGCGCGCCACGATCGCTTCGGGCAAGCCGAGCACCCGTCCGAGCGCGCGCACTTCGTCCTTGAAAAGCATCCGCAGCGGTTCGATCAGGGCAAAGTCCATCCGCTCGGGCAGTCCGCCGACGTTATGGTGCGACTTGATCTTGTCCCCGGCTTTGCTCTGCGGAGTCTTGGACTCGATCACGTCGGGATAGAGCGTTCCCTGGACTAGGTAGCGCACGCCCGGAATCTTCGCCGCTTCCTCCTCAAAGACGCGAATGAACTCGTGTCCGATGATCACGCGCTTGCGTTCCGGATCCTCGATGCCGGCCAGTTTTGCGAGAAATCGCGCGCCCGCGTCGACGGCGACGACGTCGAGATGCAGGATGTCGCGAAAAGCGGCCACGACGCCATCGGCCTCGCCGGCTCGCAACAGCCCGTGATCCACGAAGATACAGGTGAGCTGCTCGCCGATCGCGCGCGCGACCAACGTTGCGGCCACGGCCGAATCGACGCCGCCCGAGAGCGCGCAGATGACGCGATCGCCCCCGACTTGTCGGCGAATTTCCGCCACCGCCGACTCCACGAACGACGCCATCGCCCAATCCCCACGCAACCCCGCGATCTCGAGCAAAAAGGCTCGCAGCAACTCGCGGCCACACGCGGTGTGCGCCACCTCCGGGTGGAACTGGGTGCCGTAGAAGCGTCGCTGCACGTCGCCGATCGCCGCGACCGGACAGCGCGGGGTCGACGCCAGCGTGGCAAATCCGGCCGGTAGCCGCGTCACCGCATCACCGTGCGACATCCAGACGCGCGACTCGCGCGGCCCCCCGGCGAAAAGCGGCGACGCCGTCGTCACCGAAAGCGTCGCCGGACCGTACTCCGCGTGTTCCAACCGAACCAGCTCGCCGCCCAACTCGCGCGCCATGATCTGCATCCCGTAGCAGATACCCAGGATCGGCACACCCGCCTCGAACGCCGCCGCATCCATCGTCGGCGCATCGGCCGTCATCGTGCTTGCCGGTCCGCCCGAGAGGATCAGCGCCGCCGGATTGCGCGCGCGCAACTCCGACCACGGCCGATCGTGGGGCACGATCTCGCAGTAGACGCCGAGTTCGCGCGTCCGGCGCGCGATGAGTTGGCTGTACTGCGCCCCGAAGTCGAGGATCAGGACGGTCTGCGGCAAGCGCGCTCTCGCAGTCTAGGCCGCTGCCGCCGCTGCCGCGATCGCAGCGTCGTAGTTCGGCTCCTCGCCGACCTCCTTCACCAACTGCACGTACCGTACGGTGCCATCCTTGGCGATCACGACGATCGCGCGCGCCAGCAATCCAAGCTCGCCGATCATCAAGCCGTAGTTCAGCCCGAAGCTGTGATCGCGGTAATCGGAGAGCATCCCCAGCTTCATACCCTCGTTTGCGCCGCACCAGCGACCCTGCGCGAACGGCAGATCCATGCTCACCACGTATGCGGCGATCCCGGCGGGCAACTCCCCGATGCGTTGATTGAACTTCTGCGACTCGAGCGAGCAGACGCCGGTATCGAGCGACGGGACCACGATCAGCATCGCGCCGCGCTTCCCGCCGTCCAACAGGACGTCGCGCGTTACGACCGAGAGATCGCTCCCGGTCAAATGGAAATCGGGCGCCGGATCGCCGGCCTTGACGTCGTTCCCCAGCAACGTCATCGGCTTCCCTTTGAACGTCACCGCGCCCGGTCGTTCGGGCAAGTTGTTGGTCGTCATGCGCACCTCCACAAGCCGTGCGTTTCGCGGCACGCCGACGCGGGCCTCTCGGGGTGGCTCACCCTCAGGTCAGCACGTCGGCCAAGCGGCCGGCGTCGCGCGCCATCGCGACTTCCATCGCAATGCGCTCGCCTACCGAAACGTCGCGCCCCCAGCGATAGAACGAGTACGGCGTAAAGCGCGTTCCGGGCGAACCCGGGATACGCAGCGACACGTCGTAGCAGACGAACGCTTTGGGAGGACCGGCGACGATCGCGCACTGCAGCGCAAACGGTCCAATCACGCCGGGCGGATATGCGTCGCGTGCCGCCGCGACGAAACGCTCGCCCATCTCGAAGGCCGGCTCCAGCATCGACTCCGTGAGCGTCGCCGCCACGTGCCCGGCCTCTTCGAGACGCATCGGCACGTCGCGTGCCGCCTCGAACATCGATGGTGGCAGATTCCGAAACCCTTCCAAGTTGGTCTGACGCCGCGTATCGGTACCGCAGAGTTCCAGTTCGCCGAGTACCGGCGAGTAAAAGAAGTTGAGGTTGATCGAGGGACCGAGCAGGTACTCCTCGATCACGGCGCCGGCCAGACCCTGGGCATCCAATATCCCGGCCCGCATCATGCGCTCGGCGTTGGCATGAAACTCTTGCGGCGACGCGGCCAGAAAGAATGCGCGCTCGAAGCTGACCTGGGCGTGCGGCGCTTTGACCATCACCAGCCGATCGATCGCTTCGGGTGAGGCAAACTGCTGCGGGTACCGGACTCCCGCGCGTTGGAGCAAGTCGTACTGATTGTCGGCTTCGTCGCGTTCCTCGGCACGCAGGAGATGGCGATTTCCGAAAAACGGTACCGTCATCCCGGTTTCGATTTGCGCGTACGAATAGCGCTGATGCAGGTAGACTTCGAACGACCGATTGGCAACGAAGATGACGTTACGCGCGAACAGCTCCGCTTGCACCGCAGGCTCCAGCAGGTCGCTGAAGTTCTCCAGCGTGAGGACGTCGTCCACGCAACCGCGCTGCGGATCGTCGCTCCGGCGGCGGAAGTGCTCGGCGTAGGTACGCGCCCGCCCGGCCGCGGTCACCACCAGGTTTCGAAGACCGACGGCTCGCGCGCCCGAGGCGACCTCGAGCGCGGAATGGCTGCCGACCGAGCACAGCGTCAAGCGGTCGCGGTCGTAAGCGGCGAGCGCGCGTTCGACGTACGGAGTCACCGCCCGTCTATTCGTCGCGAAGCCTCCCCATCATTGTGCGAAATGCCAGCGTTCCGTATACGAGCACCGCGGCACCGCCCGCGCAAGCGACGGTCACGCCGACCGCAAGCGCCGTCGGGGAGGACGACGCCTGCGCGATCGAGAGTCCGCCGGTATGCGGCGGGAAGCCCGGAAGGATGAACGGGTACATCGCTCCCGCCACGGCACCCAGCAACGCGGCGACGAACAGACACGAGGCGCCGAAGCGCAGCCGATCGCTCCCGCTGCGCAGCCGCATGACGGCCAGGGCGCCGACTGCGACGATCATGTCGGCGATCGCCCAGGCCGTCTGCGGCAGTCCGCGCACCAGAAACGTCGCACCGGTGGCCAGTGCGTAGCCGATCGCGACGCTCCACCACAGCCCCTTCCCCAAGCGACGCGCGCGTGCCGCCAGCGGCCCCTCGACTCGCATCGCGAGGAACGCCGCGCCATGCTGCGCCAGCGTCAGCACGGAAAACGCCGCGACCAACAGGGCATACGGGTTGAGCAGAAAGGCGAACGTCCCGGCGAAGAATCCTTGCGCGTCGAGCGGGACACCGCGCACGAGGTTGCCCAGCGCGACCCCAAAGACGACGATCAGCAGCACCGACGCCCAGGCGAACGCGGCATCCCAAAACTCGTACCACAGCGCGCTGGTAAAATGCGAGCGCAGTTCCATCGCCATTCCGCGAAACATCAGCAGCCAAAGGGCCACCATGAGCGGCAGGTAGAATCCCGAAAACGCCGATGCGTAGGCCTTGGGGAAGATGGCAAACAGCGCACCGCCGGCGGCAATCAACCACACCTCGTTCCCATTCCAGAACGGTCCGATGCTCGCCATCGCAAGCGCCCGATCGCCCGGCGAGCGCGCCACGAACGGCGTCACCGCCGCCACGCCCAGATCGTAGCCGTCGAGCATCACGTAGAGCGCCAGCATTGCCGCCACGACGACGAATCCGAAGGAGCTCATCGCCGCCTCATACCGGGCCTTCGCCGATCTCGCGCAGCGTGAGATACAGAAAGAGCACCCCCAAAACGAAGTACATTCCGGCAAACCCGATCAGCGTAAAGAGCGCTTCACCCGATGCGACCGTCGTGGAATACGCGTCGGCGGTTCGCAGCACTCCGTAGACGATCCAAGGCTGACGTCCGACCTCGCTGACGACCCACCCGGCCTCGTTGGCAATGTAAGGGAACGGCATCGCCAACAGCAGCAGCCAGAGCAAGCCCCGGGTGCGAAAGAGGCGACCGTCCCAGAGCAGCGCGAGGACGCAGACCCCCGCGATCGCAACGAAGATCGTGCCTAGACCGACCATCACGTGATAGGCGTAATAGGTAAGCTCGACCGGCGGCCACAGCGCAACCGCGTACGCCGTCAGTCCCTTGACCTCGGCGTGGAGGTTGCCGTAGGCGAGAAAGCTGAGCAGGCTCGGAACGTAGATCGGATCGATCAACTGCTTCGTCTGCGTGTCCGGCATACCGACGATCGCCAGCGGTGCCGAGGGCGTCGACGTGAAGAGACCCTCCATCGCCGCCAGTTTGACCGGCTGCGTCGCGGTCACGTCGGCGCCGTTGCGATCGCCGGTCGGAAAGATTGCCAGCAGCGAGAAGACCAGCGCCACGATTGCGCCCCGGCGCACGAAATCGCGCGCCAGCGGCTCGTCGCGCTTCGCGAGCAGATAGTATGCGCCTACACCGGCGACGATGAAGCCGCCCGCAACCAGTGCCCCGACGAGCACGTGCGCGTACTGCCAGAGCGCAAACGGCGACGTCAACACCGCCCAGATGTTCGTCAGGACGAGCGTTCCGTGCGGGCCCACGGCGTAGCCCACCGGGTGCTGCATGAACGCATCCGTTGCCACGATGAAGTACCCGGAGAGCCACGATCCCACGCAGACCAAAGCGGCGGCAATGGCGCGTCGCCTGCCGGCGCGCTCCGGCGAGCCGTACAGCAGCACGCCCAGAAATATCGACTCCAAAAAGAAGGCAAAGATGCCCTCCATCGCCAGCGGCTGACCGATCACCGACCCGGTTCGCTGCGCGAAGCTCGCCCAGTTCGTCCCGAACTCGAACTCGAGCGGGATACCGGTGACGACTCCGATCGCAAAGTTGATCGCGAAGATCTTGGTCCAAAAGCGCGCCGCGCGCGCAGCATCGGCATCGTCGCCGCGGGCAGCTCGCCAGGTGTAGTATGCCACGAACGGCGCCAGCCCCATCGTCGCGATCGGGAACAGGTAATGAAACATCACCGTGAAGGCGAACTGCAGCCGATCGACCAGCACCGGATCCATCGTCTATCCTTCCGCTACGACGGTGCGCCCAACAGTTTGCGCGCTTGCGGCGAGTCCTGATACTCGACGGTGAGAATTCCACGTAGTTTGCGGGCCGTCGCGAGGGCCCGCGGGTCGGTCATGCGCTGCAACGTCTTCATGCACGTATAGAGGAGCATCGCCATATCGCGATCCCGCGGATAGACCTTCTGCATGTCGACGATCGACTGTGCGACCAACAGCGTTTGATCGGCCTCGCGATTGCCGTACTTGTAGTTCAGCATGAAGTTGATATGCTTCAGCTCGTTCTTGATTCCGAGGATAGAATACCCCATGCGTCCGAAGTACTCGTCGGCCGGAGCCAGCGTGGTGAGCATGGCTCCGTGCGGCATCGACGTGACGCTCGAAATGACGCGTAGCGGGACGACCGCTTTGAGATGCGCCAGAAACGCCTTGGCGTTCGCAACGTCGTCGAGCGTAAAGCCGGGTCCGCCGCTCGCAGCGCGCTCGGCCTCGTTGACGAACTCGTTGCCGTAGGTGGTCGGAAGGTTTGCGACCGGAAAGCTCGGCGCTGCGGCGCGTTCGAACGCCAGCGAACGCCACTTGGGATCGTGCGTGAGCAGCCAGCCGCGCCAGTCGGCTTCCAACTGCTGCAGGATCGCGTCGACGTCGTGCGGGTAGTTCTTGAGGTTCGCGGTCGCGTCGGCATCGGCGTAGCGCGCAAGCGCCTCGGGATCGTCTTCGGCGTTGACGCGACGGAGAATCGCGCCGGCCTGCGCGATTAGGTTGGGGTCACTGGCGTGCTTGATGACCCAATTCGCCGCCTCACGCACCCACCACACGGCCGCATCGTGATTGGTAAGCGGGTTATAATGCAGCCCGGCACCGATGCTGACCGTCAGCGTCGCCAGTTCACCGTAGGCCGGGTCGTCGGGATACTGCAGCGAGTATGCGCGCCCGGCATTGAAGATCGTCGACAGATAGGTCTCTTGATCGCGAAACGTCCAGCCCGTCGCCGTCCCCTTGGCATAGGCGTCCTTCATCTGCGCGTAGAGCACGCTCGGGTCGGCCATCAGCGCGGCGCGAGCGCGCCCCGCCAGCCCCAGGCCGACGAGCAGCGCCAGCGCGATTGCGGTGACGGCCGCGACCCGGCGGGCCGCCATCGACGCTTTGCTCCTAAAGGACGCTGGAGTCATCGAGAACCGAGCGGAGGTTGTTCGAGAGTAGCGCGGTTTTGATTTCGCGCGCGATTCTCCGTCCGGTCGACATCGATTCGGAATAGTTGAGATACGAGTACGGCGAACCATCGATAAACAAGTTCGTTCCGGCAACGATGCGCGCCGAAATCTCCATGACGTAAAACTGCATGTCGGGAGTGATGATCGTCTCGATGCAAAATGCGCCGAACAGTCCCTTGGGGCCGCAGATCTCCTTACTGACGCGTACCACGTCGTCACCCATGCGCAACGCCTCGGCCAACATCGATTCGCGCAGCGACACCGGCGAATTACCGACCACCACGTATGAAGGGCTGACGTCCATACCTTCCTGCGCGGCCGCCGGAATACGGCCCAACGAATCGACGTTGGTCTCGTAGCGTCGATCCATCGACATAATCTCGAGTTTGTTGGCAATCGGCGAATAGAAGTAGTGGATGTAGAGCGGGACGCCGATGATGTACTCTTGGATGGTATAGGCTTCTTTCAAGTGCGCCGCACGCACTTCGAAATCCGCAGCGTCGCGGATGAACATGTAGCCCTTCCCGCCGCCGGCGCCATAGAGCTTGACGATCACCGGACGGTCGATCTCGGCTCCGCTCTTGAAGTGACGCGGCAGCTTGAGGTTTGCCCGCGCTAACCATTCACGCTGAAGCTCGCGACTAGCCTCCCAGTCGAGCACCGCTTTGTTGCCGAAATATGGCACGGTCATCTTCTTGTGCTCGTCGAGCGAAAGGTATGCGACGAACGATCCGTGGGGTACGACGATGCATTTGCGCGCTTCGAGTTCGCCCAACAACCCCATGAAATCGGAATAGCGATCCACACCGATGACGTCGTCGATGAACGCGAAGGAACGATAGAGTCGCTCGGTTTCGCGATTGGCGATCGCCAGGGTCTTGAACCCCTCGTCCCGAGCCCCTTTGAGGATTTGTAGCGCCGAGTGCGAGCCCAGGGTGGCGATGGTGTACGGACGATTCATGATTGAAGCGCTTATTTGGGCGCTTCGGGAGGTGCACCTTTGCCCTGATACTGCGCGCATTCGATCGCCGGATTGCAAAGCAACCGCTCGACCGCGGCGGCGACGGTCTCGCGCGGCGCCGGCCGGCCGTCGCTTGCGAAGAGCCGCCACGCGACCAAACGGCGCGCCCGGCCCTCAGCGCAGCCCGGTGCCGGCAGCGGCGTGATCCAGGCTTCGCCGGGGCCCGGCTCGGCCGCGTCGAGGATGCGCAGCCAATGTTTGCTTGGGTTGAACAGCGTCTCGTCGGATGCGACGCGCGCATGGAGCGCCGCGGAGTCGCCCGCCTCGACGCGCCAAAGATCGCAGCGTTCGACCCACTCGACCGCGACGCCCAGCCGGCGCAGCGCGACCAGCGCGGTCTGCGCGGTGTTGTCGGGAATCTTTAGGCCGATGGCGACGATGAACTCGCTCACGAGCGCGCCACCGCAGCGACAAAACTCGCAAAGAGCGCCGCGCCCCCCGAGCATGCGAGGGGATCGGTGCGCCCCCCGCGATCGAGGTGCTGGTAGTTCCAGGCGTCGCGCTCGGGGTGCGGCATGATTGCCAGGACGTTTCCCTCGCGGTTCACCAGCGCTGCAGCGTCGAGCGCCGAGCCGTTGGGCGCGCGGACCGGCGTCCCATCCGCATCCACGTAGACGAAGGCGACGTGCCCGCCGTCGGCGATTTCGCGCAGATGCGCTGGGTCGGCAGCTAGACGGCCCTCGCCATGCGCGGCGTACGCCGGCACGACGGCGCCCGGCGGAAGTTCGGCCGTGATCGGACTGCGGTGCGGCTCGATGACGAGCTTCACGTAGACGTGCGCGCAGAGGTAGTGCGCCTGCGGCGCGTTGTGCGTGAAGGCGGCGGTCGGCCGGCGGGCCGGTCCGGTTCCGGGAACCAACCCGGCTTCGAGAAGCACCTGCGCGCCGTTGCAGATGCCCAAGATCAGCTTCCCGCGTTCGCAACCCGTGATAACGTCGTCGACCATGCGGTCGTGGGCGGCGATCGCACCGGCGCGGATGCGGTCTTCGTAGGCAAACCCGCCCGGCAGAACGTACGCATCGTACGCCGCCAAGGTATCGGCGCGCGACCAGTGCACCAGGTGAGCGTCGCCCCCGCACGCCCGCAGCAGTCGCACCGTCTCGTCCTCCGAGTTGGTTCCCGGAAACACCAGCACCGCGATCCGTGGGGCGCTCATGGATATACCTCGCTCAAAGGTTGCGACCAGATGGCGTGCAGCGCATCTACCTCAAAACGGGTCCCGTTCACGATCAGCGCGGGCTCCGCCAGCGTCGTTCCGATGCGTAAAACGCCGGTGAGATCCAGCGCGCCGGCATCCGAGACCTCGCAGAGATAGCCGCCCGCCTCGCAGAACGGGTTTCCGTAATCGATCTCGGCGCCGAGCGCGCGACCTTGCGCGCGCGCGTCGAACGCCATCCGCGCCAGTGCGGTCAAGACGCCGCCGTCCGAAACGGTGCGGCAGGCGAGCAGGACGCCCGCCTCGCGTGCATCGCGCACGAGCGCGGCAGCTAGACGTTCGGCCGCGTAATCGGTCTGCGGAAGCGGGGCCTCGATGCCGAGCAGTTCGGCGACCACCGACCCGCCCAGCGCCAACTCCCGGCTGCCGATCCAGAGCAGCGGCGAGCCGGCACGCTTCAGTCCGGGCGTCACCGTCGCACCGATGTCGGCGATGGCGCCGACGCAGGCGACCACGGCCGAGGCCGGTACCGCGCGTCCCTCCTTCGACTCGTTATAGAGGCTCACGTTACCGGAGACGAACGCCACGCCCAACTCGCGCGCGGCGTGCGCGAGCCCGTCGACGGCCGCCACGAATGCGCCGAGTTGGTCGGCTTTACGTGGATTACCGAAGTTGAGGCAGTCGGTCAAACCGATCGGTCGTGCGCCGACCGCGACGACGCGGCGCGTCGCCTCCAAAACCGCCTGCTCGGCGGCGGCGCGAGGATCGATCGCACCGACGCGGGGATTCCCCGCTACCGCCAACGCAACGCCCAAACGCGCACCCGCAATCGGTGCGAGAACCCCGGCGTCGGCCATTCCGCGCGGTAAGACCGTGGTCCCGCGCACGACCCCGTCGTATCGTCGAAAGAGCGGCTCGCGCGACGCGACGTCGCGATGCGCCAACACTTGCGGCAAAAGCGCTTCGACGTCGAGCGCCGGAAGCTCGTTACCACCCGGTTCGTGCCGTACCGCCTCGACGTACGGAAGCTCGTCGCGCACGCTCCCGGTCAGCACGTCGATCGGAACGTCCATGACGATCTCGCCGCGATGGCGCAGTACGTAGCGCTTTTCGGCGGTGATTCGTCCGACGATCGCGGCGCGCGCATTGTGCGCGATCGCCGGCAGCGTGAACTCGTCGTTATAGATCCGCAACACTTCGGCCGTCGCCTCGGGAGGGAGAACCCAGAGCAGCCGTTCCTGGGTCTCGCCGACCGCGATCACCGCCGCCGGCAAATCGTCCAGGGCGACGTTGACTTCGTCGAGATTGAGTTCGGCACCGTAGCCCCCGCTCGATGCGATCTCGGCCGAGCAGCCCATGATTCCACCGGCACCCAGGTCTTTGAACCCGGCGACGATCTTCTTCTCGCGCAGCATTGCAAAGACGCGATAGCTGGCGCGCATCAGCACGCTCTTGAGAAACGGATCGGGCACCTGTACGGCCCCGCGGTTGGCGTCGCTATCGGCCGCATCCAGCGTCAGCGACGAGAAGGACGCGCCGCCGAAGCCGCTGGGATCGGTCGCCTTCCCGACCAAAACGATGTCCCAGCCCTGCGCTCCCGGCGGCGCGAACGAGTGGATGATCTCACGTTCCTTGACGAGGCCGAGCGCGACCACGTTGACCAGAACGTTGTCGTCGAAACCAGCGTGAAAGTAGACGTCGCCTGCAAGGTTCGGCACCCCGATCGCATTGCCGTACGCAGCGATGCCGTCCACCACGCCACGCGCAACGTGACGGGCGTGCGACGTCCGCTCTTCGACGCGTCCGAACCGTAGCGGATCGGCGACCGCGATGACCTCCGCTCCCATGCACAGCACGTCGCGCACGATCCCGCCGATCCCGGTGGCGGCGCCCTCGAACGGAACGACCTGCGAGGGATGGTTGTGCGACTCGTGTGCGATCACGATGCCGTAGCGTTCGCCGTCGTACTCGCCCAAGTGCACGATGCCCGAGTCCTCGGCGGGACCGAGCACGACATCAGGACCTTCGGTCGGTAACCGTCTCAGAAAGTGCCGGCTCGACTTGTAACTGCAGTGCTCGCTCCACTGAGCATCGAAGGCGTGCAACTCGACGATCGTCGGGTCGCGGCCACAGGCGTCGGCGATGCGACGAAGCTCGTCGACGCGCAACGCGACTCCGGCCGCCTCGGCCCGCGCCGCCAGCGTTTTATCGTCGAGCGCGCGGACCGGAAAGACCGTCGCAGCGCGGTCGCTAGCCAAAGGCGACACCCGCCTGACCTTGCTGCAGCGCCGCGTCGGCCGCCAAGACCGCCGAGCGCGCGTTGGCCTGCATCAGCAGCGTGCGGCCGTATAGCACCGTGTCCTCGAGCCCCAGCAGTTTGGCGCACTCCATCGCAACCTGGGCCGGATCGCCGACCGCATCGAGCACCGGCGAGGACGACGCAGCGTCGAGCATCGCGCGCAGTCCACCGTCCGCGTCCACGGCGACGAACATCAGGCGCGCGAAGGTCGCTTCGAGTTGCGCCACCAGCTGTAAAACGTATCCCGGCGTCGTCGCGGGGCTTGCGACGTGGCGCACGGTCGGCAGACCGAGCTGGCCGAGCGCCGCCACCACTTCCCCGGCGCGGGCCATGCGCGCGGGATCGTCGGCGATCACCGCCGCCATACCGGGACGCATCACCGGAAAGGTTCCGACTAAGTCGGCCACGCGCTCGTAGGCCTCTTTGACGCGCGCCAACCCCTCCGCATCGACGTTTTCCAAATTGCGGAAGAGCTGCTTGTCGAGCATCAGCTCTTCGCGCCCCTGCGGCCAGATGCGCCACGAGTCGTTGTCGATCACGTCCGCGATGACCAACTGCCCCTTGTTCTCACCGCCGGTCAGCCGCCCGAACTCGACCTTCAGGTCGACCAGCAGGACGTCGCGCTTGCGCCAGGCATGCGCGAGAATTTCGAAGGTCAAACGTGACATCTCGGTCATGGCGGCGACCTCGTGTGGTGCCGCGATGCCCTGCGCGACGATTTGATCCGGCGCGATCATGGGATCGTGATTGGCGTCATCTTTGACGAAAAACTCGGTCAGTCGCGGAACCAGGAGCGCGCCGCGCTGGATACCCGGATTGCGCTTGACGAACGAGCCGGCGGCAACCCCGCGGGTGACGACTTCCAACGGCAGCATGTTGCAGCGGCGAGCGACCATCTCGTTATCGTCGTCGTCTTCACCGCCGTTGACGTAGTGCGTCGGCAAGCCGCACAGGTTGAGCAGACGGAACACGCGCGCCGTCGTCTGCGCTGCAAGCCTGCCTTTCCCGACAATTTCGCTGCGGCGCGCACCATCGCCTGAAGAGATCGCGTCGGTTTGCGTGACCACGAGTTGATCGGGCTGTCCCGGATATTCGTAGAGAACCTTGGTCTTGCCGCGAGCGATCTCGATGCCTTTGTTCACGATGGCCTTTCGATAGTGACGACGTTCTGACGTGGAAACGGTTCGAGCCGGTCGATGCGATCGGCCAGCAGCCGGGCGCGTTGGACGGCGGTACCGATGTGCTTGCCGGGTTCGAGCAGGCGACGGATTTCGGCCGGATCCAGGAGCGCCGTGAGCTCGTCGCGTTGCGCGAGGCGCTGCGCGAGCGGATTCTCCTCGCCGCGGCCGAGCGCCGCCCACGCCTCCATCGCGACTTCGCGAATCGTCTCGTGCAACGCTTGGCGATCGCCGCCCGCTCGCACCGCTTCCAGCATGACCGCTTCGGTACCGGCGAACGGCCCGTAAGTGCGCAAATTCTGCGCGATGCGCCGCTCGTCGACGCGCATTCCGTCGACCACCTTGCGGGCGAGCGTAACTAATTCGTCCGCACACAGCAGTGCTTCCGGCAGAATCGTCCGGCGGTTGGCGCTGTCGTCGAGGGTGCGCTCGAGGTAGTTGGTTGCCGCGTTTTGCCAAGCGACGTCGGCAAAACCCGGCAGCAGGCGGGCCAGCGAGTCGATGCGTTCGCACAGGATGGGATTGCGCTTGAACGGCATCGCCGAACTCCCGACCTGCGAGCGCCCGAACGGTTCGGCGACTTCGCCGAACTCCGGGCTGCTCAGGATTCGCACGTCGGCGGCAAACTTGGAGAGCGAGGCGCCCAATCCGGCCAGCGCACTCAACACCAGATAGTCCAGCTTGCGGGGATACGTCTGCGTGCTGACCTCGCGCGCCTCCAGTCCGAAGCGTTCGAGCACGAACGCTTCGATCTCGCCGGAGCGGCCCGAGCCGTCCAAGAGGTGCTCGTACGACGCGGCGGTGCCGACCGCGCCGCGCATGCCCTTGGTCGTCGCATTCGCAAACGCGAAGCGCAGCGCGGCGTCGTCGATCAGCAGGTCCTGCGCGTAGACGGCCAGCCGATAGCCCAGCGTCGTGGGCTCGGCCGGCTGCAGGTGCGTAAACGCCATGCAGACGACCTCGGCATACCGCCGGACCTGCGCGGCGAACGCACCCAAGAGCTCGCGTAGGGAGGCCCCGATGCTCGTGAGCGCCAGGCGAATGCGGTAGGTCTCGACGGTATCCTCGATATCCATCGAGGTCGCGCCGAGGTGCAGCTTGGCGCCGCCGAGTGCGGCCTGTCGCGCGTAGACCCGAATCTCGGCCATCAGATCGTGATGGATTTCGCGCTCGATCTCGAGTGCCGCATCGATGTCGACATCTAGCGCATGCGCGCGCAGATCGGCGAGCTCGGCGGCGTCGACCAGTCCCTGCGCGCTTTGCGCCTCGGCCAACGCCACCCACGCGGCTCGCCATAGCTTGCGACGCGTCGTTTCCGAAAAGAGTGCGCGCAACTCGGCGCGACCGTATCTCCAGGAAAACGGTGAGGCGTACGTACGGTGGTCCATGGGGTTGCCCCGCCTTCGCCCTCGGAGCGTCGGGCGCCTCGTTTACCGATCAGCGCGACGGGCGCGCGATCCGTGCCAACTCGACGCTGATCCGCTCGATCAGGGCGCGCGCGTCGTCGGGCTCGTTCCCAACTGCGCCGGTGACGATGGCTTCGATCCCGCGCGTCGCCCGCTCGTAGGCGACGCGCGCACGCCGCTCGCCCGCGCGCCGCGCGATCGGGCGCAGCGTCCGCTCGCGCCAGCGCAAACGCGCCGGCAGCGAACCGCCGTCGCGCGCCAGTTCCCACAGGCACAGGCACTCGCCGGCCAACGCCGAGAGCAGGGCGATCCCGGCGCCGCGCGGGTCGTTCGCGAAGCACTCGTGGGCAATGCCGATCGCCTCGGCCAGGCGCCCGTCGACCAAGGCCCCGGCGTAGCGGTAGGCTTTGGGATCTTCGACCGCGAGCGTCTCCCGCTCCAGGTCGCGCAGGGTGATCCGCTTCTCCCCGAGCGCCAGTTTCTCGAGATCGTTCCGAACCGCACCGAGGTCGGCCGCACTGCGCACCAGCGCATCGACGACGCGCGGCTCGGCGCTCGCACCCAGCTCGGCCAGCACGTCGCCGACAAACCGCTCGCGTGCGTCGTCGTCGGCCTCGACGTCGATCCGCGTGGCGGCCCGCCCGGCCAGGGCGCCGTACGGTTCCGGACGTTTCGAGCGCGGCGCGAGCAGATCGAGCAAGATCAACGTATTTCCATCGGGGACGGCCTGGGCGGCCTCCCACAGGTCGCGCCGCGCCTGCGCCTTCAAGAGCTGTGCGTCGGTCACCGCGACGACGCGTCGCTCGGCCAGAAACGGCATCGCCGTCACCGCCTGGCGCACGCGCGTCCCATCGCCGACGTCGTCCGGACCGAAACGCTCGAAGTTGAGATCGCGCACGTCGGGCGGCAGCAGACGCTCGAGCAGCACGCTCAGCGCACGGTCTGCGAGCGCGCGCTG
>DAIDGS010000205.1 GCA_027459845.1 Vulcanimicrobiota bacterium
CCCGGCTTTCATGCGGCCGGGGCGACCTTTCCCGGCGCACCCGGCGTGGTGCTCGGACACAACGACGATCTCGCCTGGGGTGCCACCGACGGCACGACGACGTCGCTCTCGGTGTTCGCGCCGCCCGCGACGCTCGATCCGAAGCGTTGGCACACCCAAACCTTTCGCGTACGCTTCGGCGCGACCGTCCGCAAGCGCTACTATCGCGGTCCGCGCGACTTCGGCCTGACGCTCGACGACGGGCGCTTCGCGTTGGTGCGCTGGGATGCATATACCGATCCGCGCTCGCCGATGACCGCCTTCCTACGCCTCGATCGCGCGCGCACGATCGCGCAGGCCTTGCGGGCGCTGCGACGCTTTCCCGGACCGACGCAAAACTTCGTCCTGGCCGACACGCATGGGAACGCCGCGTATGCGCTGGCCGGCCGCATACCCGACGATCCGGCCTGGGGACGCTGGATTCATTCGGCGCGCGATCTCGCGAAGGAGTATCCCAACGTTCCGCGCGACCGCCTGCCGCAGGTCGCGCCGTCGCGCGACGCGGTGCTGTGGACGGCCAACAACCGCATGTACGCCCGCGGCTATCCGCTACGTCTGAGCGCGCAGTTTGCCCCACCCTATCGCGCCTATCGTATCGCGCAACTTCTGCGCGCGCGCCGGCGCTACGACGTCGCCTACTTTACGCGCATGCAGATGGACGTGCTCTCGCTCCCGGAACGCGAGCTCGCGCACCAACTCGCGCCGGTGGTAGGGCGCACCGATCCGACGCTCGGCGCGGCGCTGGCGCGCTGGGATGGGGAGATGCGCGGCGCCTCACGCACCGCGACGGTCGTGGAGCGCTTGCGCTTGCGCCTCACGCATGGCGTGAACGGACGCATGCCGGCACTGCTGGCGCGCCTGCGCCGCGCACCCGTGCGCGGCCTCCCGGCCGTGAGGTCGGCCGCGCCGCCGTGGAGCATCGCCGGTGCGGTTCCGGTCGATCATCCGCTCCACGCGCTGGGAATCACGCTGCTCGACGGCGCGCCGCTCGCCGGCGACGGCGATGCCTTTACGCTGCACATGCAACAAACCGGTGCGAACGGAACGACCTCGCAGAGCTTCCGCGCCGTCTGGGACGTCGGGAACTGGGACGCCGGCGGCATCACGCTGCCCGAAGGCGAGTCGGGCGAACCGGGTTCCGGACATTATCGCGATCAGGCGGCCGCGTGGGTTTCCGGAACGCTGCTGCCGCTGCTGTACTCGCGCGCCGCGGTGCGCAAGGCGGCCGTGGCCCGCCAGGTGCTCGAACCCTGAAAGCCCGCGGCGCGGCTACGAGCGCATCCGATAGCGATAGACCAGCACCGCTGCCAGGGCGGTAAGAAGCACGCACTGCAGCAGAAACATCTTCGGGAAGTTTGGGTGACCGAATCCGAAGAACAACCACGAAAGCACGGCAAGGACAACCGCACCCAGCGCGGAGATTGCACCGACCGGCTTACGCATAGCGTTTGCGTTCATCGCGCCGGTAGCCGACCGAGGCAAGCAGCGCGAACAGGATCGCGTAGACCGTGAGCACCGCCAACCCGCGAGCCGCATTGCCCGATCCGACGATCGACCACAACAGATCGCCGAAGGCACGCGTCGGAAGATACGGCGAAATCGCTTGCACCAGATGCGGGAGCATTTCCGGGGGCATCCACAGCGCGCCGGCATAGGCCAGCAGCAAGTTAAACGCCGTCGCAATCGGCACGGCTGCGCGCGCCGACGCCCAGTAACCGATAGTGATGCCGATCAAAACGAAAGGAATCGCGCCGACGAACGCCAGTCCAAAGGCCAGCAGCCACTGCGCGGCGCTCAGGTCGACTGGCGTGAAGAGCCGCGCGACGATGGCGACGACCGCAGCCGCAGCGATCCCGAGCGGTGCGGCGCAGACGATCCGGGCGGCCAGGCGCGTTCCAGGCGGAACCGGGAGGGTGCGCAGATAGCGTTCCCACGGGCGCCCGCGTTCGGCCGCAACGCCAACGCCGAATTGATAGAGACACACCCCGGAGATCGCGAAGATCATGAACGAGAGCGTCTCCACGTCGGCGATCGCGGTCGTCTTTGCGTACGGCAGCGCAAAAAGCGCGAAGAACATGGCGGGAAAGGCTATCGAGGGGACGATGAACCCGGGCGAGCGCAACAGCACCAGTGCGATCATGCGCGCGTGGGCGAAGAGTAATGCGAGCTTCATGGTCAGCGAACCGCGCCTGTCATCGAGAGAAAGGCTTCTTCTAAACTTGCTGGCGCGATCTCCAGCGCTTCGAAGTGCGTCGCGGAACCGACCAGCGCGCGCACATAGGCGTCGGTGTCGGCGGTGGTCACCACCACGCGCCCGCCGATCTCGATCAGCTCGCCGTCGATGCCGGCGGAGGCTGGATCGAGTGGTTTCCCGACGTAACTCAAGCGCCGCGCACCGAAGCGATGGCGTAACGCGTGCGGCGTTCCGTCGAAGAGCAGCGCGCCGTGTGCCAGCACCACGACCCGCGTGGCGAGCGCCTCGGCTTCCTCGAGGTAGTGCGTCGTGAAGAGGACCGAACGCCCCGACGCGGCGGTCCGCACCTCCGACCACAGCATTCGGCGCGACTCGACGTCCATGCCGGTGGTCGGTTCGTCGAGCACGACGAGGTCGGGATCGCCGGCGAAAGCCAGCGCAACCGCCAAGCGCCGCGACTCGCCCCCAGAGAGCGCACCGGCACGGCGACCGGCCAGCGAGCTGAGGCCGAAGCGCTCGATCGTCCGGGCCACGTCGGGCGCGTCGTTCGCGTGCGCGGCGGCAAACGCTACGAGTTCGTCGACGCGCAACTCGTCGGGAAAGCCAGTCTCCTGCGGTGTCGCCCCGAGGCGCCGGCGGACACTCGGCGCATCCGGCGAGCCGCCCAGCAGACGAACCGTCCCCGTGTCGGGTCGACGCAGTCCAAGCGCGATCTCGAGCGCCGTCGTCTTGCCGGCGCCGTTGGGTCCGAGCAGGGCGACGATCTCGTCGCGCTCGACCGTCAGCGAGAGGTCGTCGAGGGCGCGGATTGCGCCATAGGATTTGCCGACGTTCTCAAGCTGGAGCAACATCGCTACGACTCTCCTTCCAAGAGTGCTTGAAGCTGTGCGACGTGGGTCGCGAAGGCGTCGCGGCCGCGATCGGTGAGCCGGTAGCGCGTTTGCGGCCGGCGCGCGACGAAACTCTTCTCTTCGGCCACGTAGCCGGCGTCGATCAACTTGGCGACGTGCGCGCCGAGGTTGCCGTTGCTCGCACCGAGGCTGCGCTGCAACTCGCTGAACGCGACCCAGTGCGCACCGAGTAGCTCCGCCACGATCCCAAGGCGCATCTTCGAAAGCAACAGCTCGTCCACGCTCAATCGCTCGCGAGCAGTTCCACCAAGCCGAAGCCGCCGTAGCCGGCTAGCATCCCGGCCGCGAGAATGTACCCCGCCTGATCGGGAACGAGATTGGCGAGCAGCAGCGCAACGACTTGCAGGATCCCCCCGAACGTCGCGCGCCGGTTGCCGTGCGCACCGATGAAGAACAGCACGATCGCGGTCGCCACCGTCCACAGCCCGGCCATGCCCCACTGCGGAAAGATGCGAAAGCCGGCGACGTTGGCCAGAAAAGCCATCCCGATCGCAATCCAGAGCACCGTGAAGAACTCGCGTTCGACCGCCGTCATCCGCCCCTTGCATCGGGCGATGGCACGCCCGCGCAGGCTGCTGAAGACGACCGCCGCCAGCAGTAGCGGGAGCAACGCCCAGAAGGCGACCTGCGGTAGCAGCCGGTCGACGACGAGTTGCATCACCAGGATTGCCGCCGCCGAGTAGAACCCCCAGATGACGAAAAACTCGCCGCCGACGCGTAGCCGCCGCGAGGACTGCTCGAGGATGCGTTCGACCAGCTCGATGTGTTCTCGCGCCTGCGCGCGGCCGACGTCGTCCACCTTGATCTCTCTCCCAGCGGCGCTATCTAGAGTCTAAAATATAGACTAATCTGCAATATATCCGTAAGCTGGCGGTTCGTCAAGACCCCTGCGTTTGACACCCACGCGGTCGGGCGGGTATAGTTCCTGGGTTATGTACGCGATCATCGAGACCGGCGGCAAGCAGTATAAGGTCGCCGAGGGCGACATCATTCGCTGCGACCTGCTCGAAATTGAGCCCGGCAGCGACGTCACCTTCGACCGCGTCGTGCTGGCCGGCGGCGAGCGCGAGGCGACCATCGGCACCCCCACGATCGCCGGGGCGACCGTGACCGGCACCGTGCTGCGCCAGGCCAAGGACAAGAAGATCCTGGTCTTCCGCTACAAGCCCAAGAAGCGCGTCCGCAAGCTCAACGGCCACCGCCAGCCCTTCGCGGAAGTCAAGATCACCAAGATCGCGCTTCCGTAGCCGGACGTGCTCGACGTCATTTTCCGCGAGGACGGCCGGCAACGGCCGTCCTCGTTCGTTGCGCGGGGGCATGCCGATGCCGGCGAGCACGGCGAGGACATCGTGTGCGCGGCGGTCTCGGCCGTGCTCCAGGCCGCCCGCCTGGGCTTAGAGGCGCACGCGGGCATCCGGCTCGACGTCGCGCAGGCCCCCGGCGTACTCGAGGTGCGCTGGCCGCAGTCCGATCGCGACGCGCCCGCGCTGCGTGCGATCGTCGCCACCGCACGCTTGGCGGTCGAGCAGATCGCGCGCCAGTACCCCGCGCACGTCTGCAGTCGCGTGGAAGGCGAATACGCGTAGCGGAACATCCGCGGCGCAAACGGGGTATGAGACGTACAGACCCGAAGGAGATCGCATGTCGGATAGCTTTCGCAGTACTCCCCCGAATCAGCAGTGGTCGGGATCGCAGTCGGCCGGAAACGGCAGCCAGCCGTCGTTCGGCACCCCGCCGCATCCCCAGCCGGATGCCGATGCGAACGAAGCCGGAAAGGCGCTATTGGTCGGCGTGCTGGGCGGCCTCGTCTCCGCGGCCGGCTACCTGATCTACCGCCGCCTACCCGACGATCAAAAGGAGCGGATCCAGGGGCAGGTGCGTTCGATGGTGGCCCAGCGCATCAACGAGCTTCGTGCGAATCTGAATATCTAGGCGGCGTTTCGCTGCCGTCCTCGACCACCGCATCGGGCGCCGTCGGCACAGCCGGCGGCGCTTCGTTCACGTCGGCCGCGCGCTCCATCTCGGCGATGAATGACTGCGAGGTATTCTGAACCTCGCGCATGATCCGCCCGGCCTGCCGCATCAACGAAGGGAGCCGGTCGGGGCCGAAGAGGAGCAGCGCGATCACCGAGACGACCGCCACGTCCGGAAACGAAAACATGCGGCGCGTGGCTTCGGCAGGGCTTGCTCGCGCACCCGTGCAAGCGAGGGAGTCCGCCGTGAAAATCATCTATACGCGCGGTAACCGCACCGAAACGCTCGCTTCGCTTGCGACCTTGCGGAAGATCCTCGGCCGCTTCCTTGCCCATCGCGTCTTCTACGAGATGTCGAGCCGCCGGGAACACGGCCACGAATTCGTATCGGCGAAAAACGTCTTCGTGGTCGGCGCCATCGAAGTCACCAACGTCGAGCACCTGAAGATATTGATCTTCGACGCGCGCAACCACGCGCACTCGATCGAAATCCTCAACCCGCAGACGATGCGCAT